>JANORL010000832.1:0-5098 GCA_031415295.1 Polyangiaceae bacterium
GCCAGGTTTTCGTGGGGAGTGCTCCAGGATTCCTCGGGCGAATTGATGGCCGACGTCAATGAAGAAAGCGTTCTCAAACTGCTCAAAGTATCGAGCACGCGGCAAGTGGTACTCGATGACGTCGTACGGTTTTGCCAAACACTATCAAGCGACGAAGCCGAAGTGTGGTGTGTCGGTGGACGCCAAACCTCGGAGACCGTTGAAGGCGTCGGCGTGTTTCGCGTCGAAATCCAAGATAGCTTCGACCCGGACGCACCCTTCGATTTGCACGTGAGCGTTACGGGAAAACGAGGCAACCCTCGCGCCGTCAAGCTCGAATTGCCACCGGGCAATGCTGCCGTGCGCTTGTTGCGCGACCCGTTTCAAGTGGCGCGAGGCACACCGCAGAAATCAAGCGTACGGATTGCCCCGGACACGAACATCGTTTTCTCGCGCGATTATCGAAAACTATTTTTGCGTGGGGCGGAAGGCGAACTCATCACGATTCCCGTACCGAATTCGCCTAATTCGAAAGAGTCGATCAAACCGCGGTTCTTCCGCCCACCGGACGGCGAAACTTTGGTCGGCGTCGGTCGATTGATGGGTACGCGAACGATTGCAATCGCAACATTGAAGTCGGATTCCGTGTTCATACATGAATTGTCGCCGCGTGCACGCACGTCGGTGAGAAACAAGCAATACACATTGCACCGCATGAGCGAGCCGCAGGTGGTTCCGTTCAGTCCTCCGTGGAGGCAGGTTCCCGGTGTCTCGACGAATTTGGGCACATTGTTTCAACTTGTTGCGAACGGCTCGTTCGTACTTCATGACGCAGAACAAGTGTTGTTCAAAATCGAGGAAACTGCGGTACGTGCTTGGGAATTCCCTGTGGCCGCAGTGCATCTCGAAAATGGAACCCTGTCGTGGATGCTTGACATCGAACCACCAACTTGGATGCATTATTACAGCGATACTCCCAGTTGCGTGAAATTGCCGCCTGGAACCCGGGAGGTGCGCAATTCGCTCAGCGGATTCATTGCCGCGAGAACTTCAGCGTCCACGTGGGAAATCGTGGATACGCAGGGACAGGTGGTACACTCGCGTGATATCCCGGTCGACTGCGAAGTGCTTAGCTTCGGACTCATGAAGGAATTTTTGTTTTTCGTATTGGATTCGACTCGTACGCGCATTTCTTGCGTTGACGGCAGCAAAACCGAGCATTGTTTCACAACGAACGCGCCCATCAAAACGTTCAACGCAATTCCTAGATACAGGCTCATTGCATTCATCACGGAAGAAGACGAACTGTGCGTCTATTCGTTTGATCACAAAACGCTACTGCTGCGCATGCGTCTGGGGGATGCATGAATCCTCGGCAACTCGTGCACCGCGGAACCATTCACACGGCGGGCTTTTGGATCGATGAATCAATCGTGGGAACTGCGCTTACGAGGCGCCGAATTCTCGAAATGCCAGGAGTCGACGAAGTACGCCGAATGTTAGGCGGCCTCTTTGTGCGTTTACGCTCGCCATTATGGATAGCGACCGATCGCGCGATCGGTGTTCCGCTTGTCGTTTGTCGTGGCGTTCTTCTCGGCGCGCCTCTAGACCCGGACGAACTCGACGACCTTGCTGCGCCCTCCGATAGCGTCGTGCTCGTACGTGGAGGCGAAACGCTCGTCATCGCGCCAGAATCATGTCCGCGCGAAGATTTGGCCTCATGGATTGATCTTTCTGATTGGATTGCCGAACCAGTCACTTCATTGGGTGTCGTTTGGACCTCGCCAAGGGCCGCTCCTGCGGCAAAAGACGTCGATCCGCGCAAGATCGCCGGCATTGGACCTGCTACCAAAGAAGCCGAAGCATTAGCCACGGCGCTGAGTTCCGGTCGCCCAATGGATTTAGCGCCAAAGCCTAAGGGATTTGCGTCGTCGGTGCTTACTTCATTGTCTGCATTTCTTTCATCCATCGCGGCACGCCTCGGGCGCAGGCCCAATCGAGCCTTGAACCCGCCGGCGCAAAACCGGTCGCTCGTAGCTCAGCCGGCCCCACAAGCGCGTCGAGAAGATTGGTCAGAGCGCCTGCGGATGGCATTAAATACGGCCGCGGCAAGGCTTCTGGTGTGGGCGAGGCTTGCGTCCTGGGTTGGTCGACGTCAAGCGGATTATCTAGAAAAAACGCTTTCGATGTTCGATTCCGGGGACCTCGACGATGCATTGCGCCACGCCATTCCTTTGGGCACAGGAAGCGGCAACCCCAAACCGTTCGCTTTGAGTGTTCCCACGCCCCGCGCAGATTTATCGATTCATACAAAACAAACCGAAGCTTCCTCGACGCTCGGGTTTGGGGAAAATGTTTACGAAGCATTACGGCAACGTTATCGCAAAGCCGTCGAACAGCTCGAAAAGCAAGGGCGAATCAAAGAAGCGGCATTCGTTTTGGCAGAATTGCTCGGAGCAAGCGAAGAAGCCGTTTCTTTTCTAGAAAAACATCATGAATATCAATTGGCGGCGGAACTTGCCGAAGGGCGCTATTTGGATCCCGCGTTGGTCGTGCGACAATGGATTCTCGCTGGTGATCGGGATCGAGCGGTCTTGATTGCTCGACGAACTGGGGCGTTTGCCGCAGCAATCGCGCGTCTGGAACCGTCGCATCCCGAGCAAGCCGCCGTATTACGCGTGTTATGGGCCAATCAATTGGCCGCGTCTGGCGCTTATGGTGCGGCGGTGCAAACGATCTGGCCAGTGGAAGGTGCGCGGCATTTGGCGCACGATTGGATTGACCGAGGAATCGCCATTGGAGGCGCCGTTGGCGCACGACTATTGGCCACCAAAGCATGGCTTTTGCCGGATGAATTCGGTTCCGTTGTCGAAATCGTCAAGGCGTTGCCGCGCGATGAAACGGATGACGCAGTCGATACGTGGAGGGCACTCGCATTATCGGTTCTGGCCAATCCTACGTCCAAAACAATGCAGATTCTCGCACGAGCTTCCCTGCGTGCGCTGCTGGGACATTCGAATGACCACAATGGGAAATTGACCATCGACCGCCTGGCAACGATGACAGCAGATCCGGTGCTACTCGCGGACATTCGACGTCAATCGTCCCATGAAGGTCCAGCGCTCACCGTTCGTTTTCGGGTTGGTGCATTGTCGGACACGGGCCTCGCTCGAACCGTCAACGAGGACGGTTATTGCATGGCCATTTTTGAAAAATCAGCGTGCGTTCCGTATACGGGAACGACCGGTGAACAGGCGTTGCCCGCGCGAGGTGCGCTTTTCGCGGTCGCCGACGGTATGGGTGGTTATCATGCCACCGACGTCGTCAATCTCGCGTTTGACACCATCAAGCAATATCTGCAAACCATGCATCCGCCACCCTTTGAGGTGGGTCAACATCTTGCCCTCGCCGTCGAAGAGGCGAGCGTTGCCGTTTATAGAAAAGCCGTCGATGATCGCACGTTCGCGGGCTCGGGCGCGACCATAACCGCGGCGTGGCTCATGGGCGACCTTTTGTCGATTGCCCAAGTCGGGGATACGCGTGGATACATTTATCGTGATGGAAGACTCCACCTGATAACGAAAGATCATTCACTCATCAATGAATTGATGGACGCGGGCAAACTCACTGCGAGCGAAATCGCATCATTCGAACATAAGAACGTCATCACACGTGCGCTCGGGACCGTCGAACGCGTGAAAGTAGACGTTTATCGGTTCAGGTTGCTGGATAAGGATCGCATTCTCTTGTGCACCGATGGTGTCCACGGAATGATCGATCACAAACAAATACAGGACGGTTTGCGCCGAGCGGAAGATGCCCATGGTTCTCGGCCGGAATTCGCACCTCAAACGGCGTGTGATATCTTGAAGAAGCAAGTGCTCGAAGCTGGGGCACACGACAACCTGGCCATGGTCATCGTGGACGTGCGCATTCAGAATGGCGCGCCCGTGAATTCGCGTGAAGTGGTGGCCCCGCTGATTGAAGTGGAAGAAACGGTCAAGGCGGAACCGGAAAAACGACTCATAACGAGAAGCGCTGCCGACACTGGCGCGATGCACGTTTACGATGCAGTGGTTTTACCCGGCGGACGATTGCTCGTAGCGCTTGGCGAAGCGGGCGTGCGTATGCTTTCGCCCGAAGGAAAAACGATTGTCCATTTCGATGAACCAGCCACGCGTATTGTGATTTCGGATCACGGGGATCGAGCAATCGTGGTCGCACAACGCGGAGAAACCTCCCGCACTGCGCGCATCGATCTGGTCAAACGGCGTGCCGAGCGGTGGTTCGACGCAACGCTCGAGGAATTTGCGGACAGTTTCGACGGTTCGACATGGTTTGTCTCGAATGCACAGGGTGTCTTTGTCATTGATGCACTGGAAGAAATTTTTCAATCGATATGGGAGATGAAGGACCTTGGTTGCCGTATGGGTGCACGCACCTCGAGCACGGCGAGCTTTCGGAATAGCAGTGAGGCGTGGACGCTCGATTTACCATCGTTTCGATTACGCTCCCGTTCGACGATCCCCATAAGCGAGGGAATTTCTTGGACGAACCTCACGCTTGGATCCAGAGGTACGGCCATTTGCTGGCTTGGAGACGAGGCGACAGGAACCTACGCCCCTGCGCTACATCATGCTCCTGCAACGACGTGGGATTGCCTCGACGAACGAGTTGCGCGTGGCGAATTGTCTCACGTCACCATTGACGACTTCGGAAGCTATGGAGCGTTTGGACGAGTCATTGAGGATGGCTGCGCCTCGAAAGTATTCGATCTTCGCGAAAAGAAATTGCGGCTCGAATTCCAGCTCGATGGGGCTACGAAAATGCACGCACGTTTTCAATCAGGCAACGTGATCGTCGCCGACGATCGCGGTCGGGTCATCGTCGTCAACATCGAGCGCTCAAAGATCGTGAACGAGTGGCGGATCTAGTTTGACCTCCAAGCATCACGCACACGCACACTCGTTCATTCCCAAAGCATCAGACAAACGTTGGTCTTGACAGACCCTAACGCGTACACGCTGAGAGTGTTTTGCAGGCGTTGCGAGCGGTGCGAAGCTAGGGAGGACGACGGAAGCGTACATCGTACGCTGAGTAAGTCCGACCGACGATTCGC
>JANORL010000833.1:0-4370 GCA_031415295.1 Polyangiaceae bacterium
TTTGGGCGTCTCGTCGGACAGATGCTTCTGCGCGATTCGAGCTTCAAGCCGTTTGCTTCGATGGAACCCCTCTTTCGTTCCGCGGACATTCGGTTCGTCAACCTCGAAGGGCCCATCATTGATCGCGGCGTGGAAACCGTATCGCCTCATAACAACCTCGTTTTTAATGGACCGCCCATTTCGGCCCGGGTATTGGCGCAAGCGGGAATCGACATCGTTTCGACGGCAAACAATCACGCGTGGGACCATGGGCAAAAGGGGCTTCTCGAAACGCTCGAATGGCTCGACAAAGAAAACGTCTTGCATGTTGGGTCGGGCGCTACGCTCGAGAAAGCTTGGGAGCCAGTTTTTATCGAACGATCAGGATTCAAGGTCGCGTTCGTGGCGATCAACGACATTTGGAATCAGGCACATGCGGCTGGTCGTTCTGCGCATGATCATGTGGCGGGCATGGACCAAGAAAAACTCGTTTCCATCGTGCGTGGTTTGCGCGAAAGGCACGACATCGACGCTATTGCCGTAAGTTACCATGGCGGCGTTGAGTACCAAAACGAACCATTGATCCGAACACGTGAGATAGCCATTGCCGCCATCGATGCGGGCGCAGATGTTTTTCTGGGCCACCATCCGCACGTTGTGCAAGGCGTAACGTTTCATCGAGATCGTCCAATTGTTTTCAGTATGGGGAATTTGCTCATGCGGATGACGGGTGCACATCCGGCCACTGAAATGGGTTTGGCGGTCAGGATTGAATTCGAACGAGGCCACGTGCCCCATCTTTTTGCCTGCCCAATTCGTATTTTTGGTGTCGATCCGATTCCTTTGGGATCCGACCCTCGACGTACATCGTACGAGCCTCAGTTCTTGCAGCGCCTTCAGAAATTGATCCGCCCCGTTGGAACGGCCATTGTGGGCCCGTTCGACGCGTTAGGATGTGCGCGCGTCACGTCCGGTACATTATCGCCATGATTGTCTCTTTGCATCCGCTCAATACGGTCGTACCCTTTTCGCATGGCTCTACGAAAAATCAGCTTCACCTGCGGTGCCTTGGGCATCGCCTTGGCCGTCGCATTCGCTGCCGTCCGTGACGACGCAGCTCCTTCCGCCCAAGCGGCGGACATTGCCGTCTCCGCGGCGCCTCGAGCGGCTTTGCTCGCGACGCACCCCGGCGCGGAATTGACGTCCCTCTTTTTTGTGGACACTCGTGGAAATGCAGATCTTGCGCCGGTTGCGACATTTGGCCATTTGCCGGATGCCACGGTACGGGCAATCGTGATCCCTGGAAAAAATGAGATCGTGGCAACAGCCGACACGACGCCTACGCGAGACGCGTCGTTTAACGCATCGCTGTTTTACCTGCGCGCCCATTCACCTCCTGAACGTCTTGTCGATCGTGTCGTTCATGCCAGCACACCGCTCGTGACGTCGGCTGGACGCGTATTCGTTTCTCGTGGCGAACCGGGCCCAATCATCGACGGACAGATGCGCGTCGATGCTCTCACGATCGACGAAATCGATCTGACCAGCGGTCCATCGCGAACGGTGTACCAGACGAACGGTTATCTGTTGTTTTTGGCGGGATCTCTCGGTCAAGAAATCGTGTTGTACCGCATCGTTCCTGGCCAGGCGGACATCGTTGCCGTGGATCCCACGACGGGTAAAGAGCGGTTCATCTTGAAAAACCTGCCACCATTTGCACGGGATTTTTCAATCGATCCATCGAGTAAAACGCTTGTCTTTCAAAACCGCCACGAAACCGATAGCCATACGTGGGTCGTCGATCGGATCGACATGAAGACGGGCAAGAGTCAACGGTTGTTTGCCGGCTCGAGTATGACGCTGGCGCCTTTTGCACTTCCGCAAGGGGGCATCTTGTTTAATCGACCGGGTCACGGTTTGTCGGCACTCGATGGACGTTTTTCCAACTCCGGGCCACTTGGAGCTGGCGTCGACGTCGTTGCGGCAATCACGGCCGACGGTCGTTATCTCGGCGTGTTGCACACGCTTCCGAGCGCGTTTGCCGTACCGTTCGTTGTGGATGTACAAAGCGGAACCACGCGCGTATTGCCTGCACCTACGAATACGCGGGTCGTCGTGGCTGGGTTCGTCGCGGCCGCGTCGAGCGTGGAACGAGGTGCCCAATGAACCGATTTCTGGTCCGTGCTTGTTCTACGGCATTTGCTTCGTTCGCATTCGTAGCGTCGGCATCGGCATTTTGCCCCTGCTATACGGCATCTAGCTCGAACAACAACAACAACTGCGGCGTCGAAGCAGTCAATGGAACCAATCCATCCGTTCCGGAATGGAACGCTATTTTCGACATCGTTTCCCAGGGACCGAGCGAATGGGGCAACAAAGGTCCGAGCGTTGGGGACATCGGTCAAGGTTGTGGCAAACCCGAAGCTTATCACACGGTTCCTGCACGATTTCCTTGCGAATTGTTGAAAGGAATCGCCAAAGTAGAAACAGGTTGGCGGCAGTTCTGCGTACCCGACAATCCCAATGATCAAGTAGGCGGACCTTCGCGAACGATTATTTCGTTCGATTGCGGGTATGGCATCGGCCAAGTGACGAGCGGCATGCACGTGGGAGAAAACCCGAGTTTCGATCGAAATCGAGTTGCATCGGAGCCGACGTACAATCTGGCGACGGGCACGAGAATCCTCGCGGGCAAATGGATTGCCACCAATTGCGTCGGAGACAATCAACCCAACGTCGTCGAGCATTGGTATACGGCGACATGGGCATACAATGGTCTTGCGTACGTCAACAATCCGAACAATCCGAATTACGGTGCCAATCGCGGCGTGTGGAATCCTGCGGTTGGTGGCAGCGCGCCGTATCAGGAAAAAGTTTTCGGGTTCATGGAATACCCGAACGGTCAATGGGATGCAGTCGCACTTGCTTATCCCAATCGTGGCAATATTGGGGGCGTCTCGAATCCACCCGATTTACCGGAACCCAACTGTTCGTCACCCACGGATTGCACGAACAAGCGCCCGACACATATCACGCAATGCCAACCTTCCATGGGTTCGTCCAGCTCGACTTCGTCCAGTTCCGCGAGCTCGACCGGTGCCGGCGGTAATGGGGGAATGGCTGGTATGGGCGGTATGGGTGCAGGAGGTGACTCGAGCGGTGGCATGGGCGGCATTGCTATGAGCGGAAGTGGCGGTGGCATTTCGTCCGGTGCAATGGGCGCAGAGGGTGGCGCATCGGGTGAGGGTGGAACCGCGGGAGGTCTTCACGGCGTGGTGGGATGCGATTGCGACGTGGCTGGAATTGGGCGACGTGGGACGACGCCAAACGACATGGAACGCTTGACTTCAATCTTCGTGATCTTCGTCGTCTTCTTCTTCAGGTGGCCCAGACGTGATCGAACCCTGGGCGCAACCAAGTAGATTCTTGAGTTCGATCGTACGTCGGGGCATTTCCACATTCACGACGAAATTCGATAGTTTCGCAGCTCCACCGCCAGCAAAATTAGGTCCGACGTGCAAGAAGTTCGTCGCGGTATCGCCGGCGTGACATCCATTGCATGTTTGAACTGAAAATTGGCGCCGCAAAGTTGCCGAAACGCCTGGCACATTCCAGAAAAATGCATTGGTGGGCACTTCGGCCGCTCCAGCGCTGAACGGTTGACCTTGGAACGTCACCGGTATCGAGTGTTTCCCTTGCTCGATTTTCTGTTTGTTTTGCTGAACGTACGTCGTTAGTGAACTCGTGCCATTCATGTTCATGAGTGGTGTGAGTGCTGGACGCGCCGGGTGCAAGTATCCGTCGGAACCGATGTGGAATTCTCGGAGCTCCCACAGCGGAGTGTGTCCAAGTCCCAGGTCCAATGCAATTTCGTTCGTTCGCAACTGATTTAGGTTTTTGGGGGCTTTCGAGCTAGCACTGGCGAACTGATTTGTAATTTGCTCAAGTTTTTGATTATATGCTGGACTGCCGAGCGTCAGATTTCCAAGGGCATGCCAATCATTTGCCCAATCTTTGGAGCTCTTGCCGTTGCGTCTTGGTAACTTGAACTCGGCAATCACCGTGAACGGGGTCATGTTTCCTTGGGCATTACGCACGCCGAACACGAAGCGGCCTTCACCACCCCCCGAACCGAGGCTGCCGCGTTTGCGCAAGTCGACGCGATAGACGATCGCGAGCAATTCGAATGGTGCCTTGGATAAATCATACGTTCCATTTCCACTGAGTGCTTTCCAAGGAGTGAGCACCATCTGTTGCATTTTGGTGCGCGCATTGACAGTAGCGCCATCGATAACCTGATCCGTCAGCCACGATTCGACGAACCGCTTCACGAACTCTTGCGCGTTTCTGTTCCCCTTCAGTGCGTGCATGATACCGCCAAAGGACCAGGG
>JANORL010000834.1:0-10988 GCA_031415295.1 Polyangiaceae bacterium
GCTTGCAAACATCCACCCAATGCACCACACCGCTCGACGGACGATAACAACATTCGATCCGTATCCGCGCTGCGCTCGTAGCCCAGCGAATACGACCAGGCAAGATTGGTCGCACCATTCTCGTTCGGTCCAAACATTTCGACGGATGTCAGTAATCCCGAAACGTCACGCCGATGATACGTTTGCGTATGCGCATCCCACACGCGCACAAATGCCGACGCATCGCTGGGATTGTAACGGAATTCGACTTTGCGTCGCGCCGCTTCGGCAACCGTCGCCGTGTATTCGATGCGCTCAATATCGAAAACAAAATCTGCAAACGGAGCCGTCTCTTCGTGACGATAAAAATAGTCGATGCTGTTACCATAACGATCCCGCTCAGAAACAAGCGCCCAGAAACGTGTATTCGACCCGTCGTACTTCATTGCGGCATACGAACGAATGCGGCCGTCTTTAGCAAAAACTTCCCACGACGTGGGCTCTACTGCGTCAGCGGGCAGTGAAACGACCTTCGCAAACGACTCGTTTTCGGTACGCCATTCGCCAGGAGCGATCGAAACGAGCACTTGTTGATCAAGGCAAAACGAATCGGGCCGCTTGAGGAATCCACGACGCGCAAATGGCGGCGCGCAAACTCGAACAAACGATGCCGCGCCTCGCAATGACCAACCCAATCCCACATTGTCTACGCCCGCGCTACTTGAATAACCGAGCGATAACGTCGGCGCCATACCCGCGCGACCAGCTGGGACATCGATCGGTATTTCAAGTTGATATTCACCGCTTGGAGAAGCGCCCGACGATTGCAGCAACGTGCCCACCGTGAATGCCGCGAGCAGAATGGGATCAGGCGGGACCGTTGGAAGCGTCGCATTGGCGCTCGTAGCTAGCTGTGCCGCAGGACTACGCGACGCGGAATCGCGACATGCGACCATCACGAACATGATCAGTAGCGCAAAAAGAACGCGGTAGCCCATAACAAAACCCCTCCTTTGGTGTGTGCGATGGCGATGGTATTGGAAAGGGGAGGCGGGGTCAAGAGAGAAAATGCGTTATTCTTGCGGCACTCTTCGCCCTTTTCATCTGCATTTTTGTCATTAAAAGCCATTGATGTCACCGCAGGACGTCGCGGTATTTTTGATACTGCCAAGACCATCGACGCCTGGCTCCAGAAAAAGACGAGCAAGTCGGCGTACTTCGAGGCGCTCAGCCGTCTTGCCGATACGCTTTACGTCATCGAAGGGCAAAGTGCGGGTCCGCACTACGCGCAGTTTACGCGATTTGGATGAGCACGACGTACACACTTCTCAACTCAACCAAACACGTGCTTTTTTCCCAGCGATGGTGAAAAAGCTGCTCTTCGGGTCACAAGCGCACAAGGTTCTTGAAGTTTGGCATGTCGTTAGCGTATGCTGCGGTCGTGTCCCGGCTCGAGCGCTACCTTGCCCGCTTGCCTGACGGCGCTGACTCGTACCCCGATGTCGTCGTCAAAGCGTCCACGTTTACCGCGGCGTTGGCAGACAAACCGATTCCTGTCGGTCGTTTCAGAATTCCCCCGGGCATCGAAAAAATCATCGTTACTCCGCCGCTGGTCAGTGCGTGGGTGCCCGAAGTTCATATGGTGTCGATTTTCAAAATGATCGGCGACTATCACTTCGAGGGGCGGGGAGGAACGCCGGCATTTTTGGACTGGGTGTTCGAGCAGAACCAAAAGTTGCTTGGTGGAAAACTGTATCGAGCGTTGTTCTTCTTTTTGACCGCTGATCACGTTTTTCGAGGCGTTGAACAACGATGGAGCGCATTTCGACGCGGAAGCACGTTATCCGTCGTTTCACGATCGAACGGCCACGCAATCTTCGAATTCCGTTATCCTCGTCATATGCTCGACGACGACGGATTACTTGCCATTGGTACAGCTTTGCGCGCCGCGGGGGAAATGGCTGGGGCCAAAAGCACTCAAATTCAACTTGTCGATGTATCACCGACATGTGGTCACGTCCGCTTGGATTGGATTCAATGAATGCTGCGTAGCTCACGGGCGTCGGCCGTCGGCCGTCGTCCATACGCTCCCGTCGAAAAAGTCAGCGCGACGAATTAAGCTTCCCAAACTCCATCATTTGCGTTTAGTCTGAGCGCATGATGTTCCGACGCTTCCCGCTGGTGTCCGTTTTTCTACTCGGCGTCCTTGGTTGCAGCGGTGACGAGAAGCTCGTATTCGGCGACAAACCACCGGTCGTGGTGCCGCCAAAAGGCGGCCTTTGTGCGACAAAAACGCTCGCCACGTGGTCGCGCAAATCGTCGGGCGTAGGAGGCGCCGTGTCCTTCAACGAGGTCATGTATCACCCGAAAGGGTCTGCAGACCTCGAATGGCTCGAACTCTACAATCCGCTCGGAATAGACATGGACGTTTCGGGCTTTCGGCTCGATGGAGACGTTCAGTTCACGTTTCCCAAGGGTACGTTGATTCCGTCGCGGGGATTTTTAGTGGTTGCCGCGAATGCGGATTTACTGGCGCAACAAGCTGGTAAACCTGTAGCGGTCGGCTCGTATACAGGACGGCTTTCCGATGACGCAGGTAACGTCGACTTGCGGAACAATGCGGGGCGTTTGCTAGATACGATTGCATATGAAGATGTCGAACCATGGCCGGTCATCCCCGATGGATCCGGCGCATCCTTGGCCAAGCGTCATGCGGGTGCATCGAGCGACACCGCGGAAGAATGGACGCGCAGTGCGTTTGTCGGCGGAACGCCTGGGGCGGCGAATTTCCCGGACAAACCCGCGGCCCAACCGACATTGACATTGGTTCCTTTTGGAGCGGATTGGAAGTACGAGACATCGGGCATGACGCCACCCTCCAATTGGACGAGCCTCACGTTCGACGATTCGGCGTGGTCGTCAGCACCGGGTTCGTTTTTCTCCACAAACGCATCGCCCATGCCCGTAGCAGCGACAGCGACATTTACGGCCGATAACTTCTTTGCCATTTATATTGGAAAAGAAGATGGCACGGGGTTAAAACTCGTGGGCCGTGATTCCGTTGGGGATTGGACGTCTCCAGAGACGTTTGCTTTTGATGCCGCGCCCGACGATTACGTGTATGTCGCCGCGTGGGAAGCACCGTTTGACAATGGTGGCCCGCAATCGCTCATCGGACAATTCGTTTTACCAGGAAATACCATCATTCCCACGGCAATGTCGACATTTCAATGGATTCTCGGGCCACAAGGCGGCTCCCCCGGTGGATCACTCAATGACCCTGCGCCAGCCGTACCCGTGCTTCAAAACCTGGTGAACACGGCCAACCAGAACCAAACCTGGGCCGCGATCAAAGCATCGGCCGACCGTTCGTCCGCTCCTTGGGGGCCGGCGCTTTCGGGCATATTCGCACCAGGAACACAATTCATTTGGGCCGATACCTTCAATGACGTCTCGGTGTCGAATAGCAATACGACGTATGTTCTTTTTCGCTCGAATGGACCGCTCGTTCCGGCCAAAGGTACCACGCAGTTGCCCATGGGTCCCACGACGACCTACTTCCGTACGACATTTCAAGGGCCAACCGATGTTCAATTCCTTCAGCCGTGGATTGACACGCTCGTCGACGATGGGGCCATCTTCTACGTAAACGGCAATGAAGTGTTACGTAAACGTATGCCGAATGGCGCAGCCAATGCCTCGACGTTGGCTTCTTCGGCCGTGGTCGACGCCATCGTGGAACAAGGCAACTTGATAACACCTAGCTCGCTAATGGCCGGCAAAAACGTGCTGGCCGTCGAAGTACACCAAGTCAAGGTCAACGATGCCGACATGACGTTCGACGCATCGCTTTTGTCGTCCGTCGTGAGCAAATCCCAAATGGAATCGAGTTTCGACCTCGTGTTGAATGAAGTCGCAGGCGCGAAAGACGACGACTTCTGGATCGAGTTGGCCAATCGAGGTACCACAACGCTCGATTTGACAGGTTACGTCATAACTGCGTCGAATGGTGGCGAATATCAATTGCCGCCGCAAACGCTCGACCAAGGTGCGCTTTTGCAAATCGATGCGGCAAAGCTCGGTTTTAGCGCCACGACCGGCGACAAACTCTTTCTGTTGACGCCCGATCGCACGAGTGTGATCGATGGCGTCGCCATCGTCGATGTGCCTCGAGGGCGGCCTACCGATTCCATGGCCTTTCGTTATCCCCAAGAAGCCACTCCTGGCCAGCCGAACGTATTCGTGAACCACGACGAAATCGTCATTCATGAAATCATGTACAATCCGCCGCCGGAAACTACGCCCGATGGTTCACGTGTGAAAGGCTCGCTGGAATGGGTTGAACTTTTCAATCGCAGCGACAAACCCGTAGATATGACGGGATATCAGCTCGTGGATGCAATTGAATACGAATTCCCAGCCGGGACCGTGGTTGCCCCCAATTCGTATTTGGTTGTGGCCAACGATCTCAAAGCGATGCAAGCCGCGTATCCATCGCTGCCGGCATCGAGTGGACAGCTCGTAGGTGATTTCAAGGGCGGTTTGGCGAATGCTGGCGAGAATCTCGTTTTGCTGGATGCTTGTGGAAATCCCGCCGACACCGTTCATTATTACGACGATGGACGATGGCCGAGTTTTCCGGACGGTGGTGGCTCGACACTCGAGTTGCGCGATCCGCGTGCCGACAACAGCGCCGGGGATGCTTGGGCGGCGAGCAATGAAGCTGCGCGTTCGGCATGGCAAACCATTACGTATGAAGGGGTGGCGTTACCGAGTTCCGTTGGCCCAGATGGCACGTATCAAGAATTCATCCTGGGGCTGCTCGATGCGGGCACCGTGCTCATCGACGACGTGAGCGTGATCGAAAATCCCTCGGGAACCAAAAAAGAGATCATTCAAAATGGGACGTTCGAGGTTGCCGGGGCAGCATCGTGGCGAGCGCTTGGCAATCATCGTCATGCGGAAGTCATCACGGATCCTGCGAACCCGGGAAACCACGTCCTGCAAATCGCGGCGACAGGTCCCACCGAACACATGCACAACCACGTAGAAACCACGCTCGCGCCGGGACAAACCATCAAGAATGGAACGACCTATCGAATTTCACTGCGAGCAAAATGGATGGGCGGCTCGAATCAACTTCATTCACGCCTTTATTTCAATCGCCTTGGGAAAACCACCGAGCTGCCGCTGCCCATGAATCACGGCACGCCACTCGCTCCCAATGACCAAGCGGAAGAAAACATTGGACCGACGTACGGCGAGCTTCAGCATTCGCCGGTGGTACCTCAACCGTATGAACCCGTACGCGTGTCAGTCGTCGCGACAGACCCGGATGGCGTCGATGGTCTCACGCTTTCGTATGCGATGGATGGGGGCTCAATTGTAAACATTCCGATGACGAACGATGGTGAAAGCCGTTATTCAGCATTGGTGCCTGGCGGAGCAGCGGCATCGATTTACCAGTTTTACGTAACCGGCAAGGATTCGGTTGGTGCATCGAGTATGTTTCCAGCGACAGGTGCGGCATCCCGAGCGTTATGGAAAGTCGACGATGGTTTGGCGAATACGCAAGGGCTCCACAACGTGCGCATTTTGATGACGCCTGCGGACACGGCGTGGATGTTTGACGCAAAAAACCTGATGAGCAACGATTCTATCGGTGCCACGGTAATCGATGACGAACGACGAGCATTTTATGACGTCGGTGTACGTTTGAAGAGTAGCCAACGTGGTCGTCCAGAAGTCGCACGAGTTGGTTTTGCCTTGCGTTTTCAGTCGGATGATCTGTATCGAGGAATCTACGACAGTTTTAATGTCGACCGTTCCGAAGGGATTGGCTACGGGCAGCGGGAACTGTTTTTTAATCAAGCAATGAATCATGCGGGTACCGTGACGAGCAAATACGATGATCTCGCCCACGTATTGACCCCGCGGCCGGAGCATGTCGGTCCTGCGCATTTGCAAATGGCACGGTTCGGCGATTTGTTGCTCGATTTCCAATTCGAAAAGGGTGGAGATGGCACGCTCTTCGAATACGAGCTGATTTATTACCCCCTCACGACCGACACGGGTACGCCGGAAGGAAACAAACTGCCACAGCTGGATTCGGTCGTCGGCGTGCCGATTCAAGACTTGGGCACCGACGAAGAAGCCTACCGAATGCCCTTCATCATTAAGAACAACCGCTGGCGAGACGATTATCGCGGACTGATGCAATTTGCCAAGGTGTTCGGCGCGAGCGGATCTGCATTCGACATGAACATCGACAACGCCATCGACGTCGATCAATGGTTACGCGCGTTTGCGTTCGGCACATTGAGCGGCACGGTCGACAATTACGCCGCGGGATCGCAGCACAATGGTAACTTCTACGTTCGGCCATCGGACGGTCGTGTGCTTTATTTCCCGCATGACCTCGACTTTTATGGCGGGTCTCCGAATAGTCCGGTGGTCGCGAGCGGCGATCTGGCCAAGCTCATCGCGAATCCTGTGCGACAAAGGGCGTATTATGGACACTTGTACGACATCCTTTCGTCTTCGTACAATGGCACCTACATGACGTATTGGGCCAACCACTTGGGGAAACTGCTTCCGGCGCAAGATTTCACGGGGC
Source organism: Polyangiaceae bacterium (assembly GCA_031415295.1). Lineage (GTDB taxonomy): Bacteria > Myxococcota_A > Polyangia > Polyangiales > Polyangiaceae > Polyangium. Next base: position 6,596 of record JANORL010000834.1, read on the forward strand.
ATTTGCAATTCATCACGGCGCGTTCCAATTGGGTCCTGAATTCGGCCCCCGATGCAGTCATGAAGGCCATTCCGAAGGTCGCTTTTGCCATTACCACGAACGGTGGTATGTCGCTATCGGTCACGACATCGACGGTGACACTCGATGGAACGGGATGGATCGACGTCGACAATGTCGTGAACGCCGCGTCGAATATGCCCGTTGTCCTTGCTTGGCTCAATCAAACGGCGTGGCAAGCAACATTGCCGTTGAATTGCGGAGCGAATTCCATGAAACTCGATGCAACAGACCGGCATGGTCTTGCCGTCGGCAGTGATACGATAACGGTCACGCGATCGGGCAATGGATGTCCGTGAAACCCTTCATGACGACAATCTCATTCACGTGCTGCAAAGCAGGCCGAACTGGAGGAAACAGCGCTTCGTGTTGTTTCAAGCACCACGACACGTGAACCGTCCTGGACATACCTAAGCCACTACTGACACGCCGGTCACGAAAAACTTGGCGTGTACCACTTATCAAGAGCTACACTGGCGACATGTCTATGCAATGCCCTCGTTGTCATCAGCCGCTTGTCCGCGGCCGCCTTGCAGAACACTCGATCCTTGAAAAAGTGCACATTTGTGAATCGTGCAGAGGCACATTCATCGGCGCCCAAGACCTCGAAGAGGTCGAGGTACAGCACGACGATGTCTTCTTCGAGTTCCACCACATCCCTGACGAAGCTCATCAACTCGAACCTCTGAATTGCCCCGCATGCAATGTGACCATGAGCAAAGTGCGGAGCGAGCGTGACGCACAGGTGATCATGGATTTGTGCCCGAAATGCAGCCACACCTGGCTCGACGGCGGCGAAATCGAAGCCTTGAAGACGGAAAGCTTCATGTCGAATTTGCGGAGCCTTTTCCGGGCCCGCCAAACCAGGTAGACGCGCAACGTCAAAAACGTGATTGGGACGATCTTGCTTGACAGGATGCGCCGAACAGCATTATATGCGCGGATTCTGCAAGCACAAGGTTTCCCATGGCACTTCACGTTCACAACACGCTGACCAAGAAAAAAGAACCATTCGTTCCTGCACAACCCAAGGTCGTGCGCATTTACACGTGCGGGCTCACGGTTTATTCGCACATGCACATTGGCCATGCGCGGACATATTGTTTCTGGGATCTCTTCCGCCGATACCTCGAATACCGTGGCTACCACGTTCTTAGCGTGATCAATTACACGGACATTGATGATCGCATCATTCAACGTGGGGTTTGGGGTGAAGGGCGCGGGACGCGACCCGCAGCCCAACATGTTGAAACTGGAGGTGGTGTTGAAGGGGCGATGGACTTGGCCGAACGCTTCATTGCTACGTTTCGTCGAGATTGCCAAGCGCTACGTATCAAGGATTATTCCGTCTATACACGCGCCACGGATTTCATCGACGAACAAGTGCAAATGATTCAAGCATTGATCGACAAGGGACATGCCTATGTCGTGGATGGCGAAGTATTTTATGATGTAAACACCTGCGAAACGTATGGGCAACTTTCGGGGCGGCGTATCGAAGAACAAGAAGTAGGCGCGAGCGGCCGTGTCGAAGAAGACGTGACGCGGAAGAGAAACCCTGCCGATTTCACGCTCTGGAAACCCAGCGATGCCCATCAACCTGCATGGAACACGGGCGAATCGACTTGGCCCAATGGACGACCGGGTTGGCACATCGAATGCTCGGCCATGAGTACGTCGTTGCTCGGAAACCATTTCGACGTACATGGTGGGGGCATCGACAACATGTTTCCGCACCATGAAAATGAGATTGCGCAAAGCGAACCCTTGTGCGGAAAACCTTGGGTGCGTTATTGGTTGCACCCGAATCACCTCGTCATCATGAAAAAGGACCTCGGCGAAACACAACGCGCGACGGCCCAAGGTAGTAGCGACGAAGAAGAAAAGATGTCGAAGAGTCTCGGCAACGTCATCGGCATCGAGGATCTTCTGGCCGAACATCCACACGACGAGGTGCGCTGGTTTTACTCGACGCAGCATTACCGGGCCAAACTTCCATTTAATTGGGAATTGCTTGCTCAATCGACGCAAGGTTACACCCGCATCAAGAAACTCGTGACGGTACTGGCCGACAAACTGCGTGGAAAAGCAGACATTACGTTGCCGAAAAGTGTTTATGCTTCGCAGCGGACCGAAAGCGAACGCGTGCCGCGAATGCGTCATCAATACGTTGCGGGTACGTTTGGCGTCTCGACCGCATCGTTCTTGACCCGTTTTATCGAAGCCATGGATGATGACCTGAATACGCCCAATGCCGCCGCAGCGCTTTTCGATTACGTAAGCGCACTGTATTCTGCGGGCATCGAGCAATCCGACGATTTGTCGTCGCTGCTCGCCGTATACCGGACGCTCGTGCGCCATTTGGCCGTATTTGGTGTGGAAATTGCCGAATCAGCGCTTTATCCCGAAATCATTGCGGAATATGCAGTGGCCCCCTCGGGTGAGACCAAAGGCCGTGGCGGAGATGGAGTCATCGACAAACTGCTCGCCATGCGCCTCGACGCTCGTAAACAAAAAGAATTTGCCAAGGCCGACGCCATTCGCAACCTACTCAAAGAGGCTGGAGTTTTCATCGAAGATACGGTGCAAGGATCACGCTGGACATCAAACGGCTAAGAGCGTGCTTATCAGGGATCGCACCTCACCCCCTCACCCCATAGGCGTTAAGATAAGATCTTGACAATGCCGTTTTCTGCATTAAACATGCGTTTCATGTTTCCGCAGCAAGAACTGAACGACAACTGGGCCTATTTTCGCACGCTTTTGCCTGAAGATCTCGACGAATCTGCGGCGCAAACAGGTGCTCTGGTTCGAAAACGCGGAATTCGCGACGCCGAGGCGTTGTTGCGCATTCTGCTCGCTTATGGCTGTACCGACTTATCCCTGCAATCCTTGGCAGCCTGGGCCAAAGAAGGCGGGCTGAGCGATTGTACAAAAGAAGCGCTGTTTTTTCGTGTTCGCGATAGCGCTCCTTGGTTGTCCGAGATTCTGACGCAATTGTTGGCGCCGGAAACGCAACCAGTTGAGTCAGGGCTTCGGCTGCGCGTTGTCGATGCGACTGTGCTTTGCGGTCCCGGTGCTAAAGGCACCGATTGGCGTGTCCACGCATTGAGCGATCCTGCAACGGGTCGACTTTGCGGTATTGAAGTGACGGATGCGCACGTTGGGGAATCCTACGCCTTGCACGCACTTCAACCTGGTGAAGTCGTGCTCGGAGACCGGGCTTATGCAACGGCGCGTGGACTGCACGCCGTTGCCGAGCGCAAAGCCTACGCAATTGCACGTCTTAATCCTCATGCAATTCGACTGTACGACACCCAAAAGCGAAAGATTTCCTTGTTGACACGGCAGGATCAGGTTCCTCACGTGGGGGTAACAAGTTGGAAAGTAATCGTTCCAATACCCCCTGATCGCGATACGAAGTCTCACAAGACGTGGCCAATAAGCAAGGCCAAAGGGTGGATCAAGGCGCGTATTATTGCAGCTCGTACGCGAAAAGGTGAGGTCATTTGGATTATCACGACGGTTCCGGCAGACATGGCAACGGACGCACAGATTATGGATGCTTATCGATTGCGGTGGCAAATCGAGCTGCATTTTAAGCGGTTCAAGTCGTTGCTGAATTTGGACTCACTCCCAACGCGAAATGGTCCCACTGCGCGAAGTTGGATCTTCGCGAGGCTGCTAGCCGCAGCATTGATAGATAAACTCAACGCGCCGTACGGCGCTTTTTCCCCCTGGGGATATCGACTTCGATAGTCAACCATCACGACGTACAAGCCATTGGCGCGAGTTTCAGATGGGACTTTGGGCATTACGAGTCGCCGTACTCGGCTTTCTTGCGCTTCTGTCTCATATCTTCAACCCAGGTATTCTCAATGAAACACCCCGCCGACGATTACTTGCAACCGTTCCGAAATGGTGCTCTGAAAGCTTATCTTAACGCATATGCCCCCTAACCCCCTCTCCAACTCCGCATTGCTTTGCAATGCTATGTGGAGAGGGGGAAAAGAGCCTCGTTTTTCCGGCTCCCCCTCTCCACGTAGCGGCGAAGCCGCGAAGTTGGAGAGGGGGCTGGGGGGTGAGGCGCGAATTGCCTGATGAACACCCTCTCAGAGGTGCCCACGTGCATGCCCGCTCGTGCTCCTCGGATTCGTCCCCTCGCGAGATGACCACCGCATTGCAGGCCATCTTCCACATCGAGCAGCTGTTTCCCTTGTATTATTCAACAGAGGCTAAACAATGTCCGAGGGAGGCAATATTTTTCTGGACGCCTTTTTTGGAGCGGGCCATACGGACGGAGGTCCGGATTGTCCGACCGATACATTGCTTCACG
>JANORL010000835.1:0-9061 GCA_031415295.1 Polyangiaceae bacterium
TCGCCGGCCGAACTCGACAATCGCAAGAAGCTCACGGTCGCGGCATTCTTGGCTGCGGCGCACACGTGCCAATAGGAGACGGGCCATGGCAAACTACAAGATCAAAGACCTGCGCGGCCCCGAGCGCCGTAATTTTCTCAAATACATGACCATTGCCGCGGCGGGCTTTGGTCTCGAACGATCGCAGTTCCTGAATTTCCTCGCCGACCAAGGGGGCACGGCTCTTGCCGCGGACTCTTGTTCCGAGACAAACCGTCACGTCGGCATCGTCGCTGGTGGTGGCAACTTCTGCCAATGGCAACTCATGTGGCCGCTGCCCGATGTCGCCATGGCGAACAATCCCGCTTTCGCCTACAGCAAAATGGGCGAAGGGTTTCTGCATAATGGGAACAACCCGTACTTCCAGAACGGTCCAGGGGACAAACCATTTTATTATGGTCCTGATTCGCCGTTCGTCGTCGGAGGAGTGCCGACTCGTCCCATGAGTGCGTTCCTCGTGGCCGATCCTGTCGTGCATCATCGCAAGCCATTGCGACAGATTACCCTCAAGGGTGCATTGCCAGGCAATGCCCAGGGTGCCGATGACGGTATTGCCGGCGGCAGCGTGACGCTTTTCGCTGCCATTGGTGCAATGCAACGGACGACGCCGTCGATTCTCCCGTCGATTGGCGTTGCCCCAGCGTCGATTGGTAATGCTCCAGGCGCGCCGGCTCTCGCCGTCGTTCCTAGTGCAGATGCCATGGTCGACTTGTTCAATAGCGCCGCTGCTCGCGTCATTCTTGCGGCCGAAAAAGACAAGGCGTTGTTCGAGACGTACTACAAGGCCATCTTGGGCTTGCGGGAAGCAGCAGGTCGGCCGACGTGGGCGCGCGAATTGGATATTGCCAAGAAAGCCGCCAACCTCATCGGCAAGAACCTTTCTGTGGAACTCATGCCGAAGCCTGCGGATCTGACGTTCTATGGCATCGACGAAATGATGGCCATGCCGGCCGCAAGTTGGTACAGCACTGGCAACAATGGCGCCCCGGCCAAAGAACGCGTCATCAACATGGCCAAAGCGCTGATCATTACGAAAAAAGCATTTGCCCTTGGCTTGACGAACCAGGTCATCATCGGAACGATACCCGAAGCCGGTGGTGCAAATGGTTTTACCGATCCGCACGCCACGTTCGACGATCTGCCCGGCGCGCATACGGTCATCAAATACTGGGGTATGGCCCTCGACAAGTTCTACCAGGATTTGGCGACGACCGTCGATCCAGCATGCACCATGCAAACCCTCGACAAAACGACCATTCTCACGGTCCACGGCGACCATCCGCATGATCCACTTTCACGGCCCGGTTGGAAGGATTCGACCCCGGGCAATGCAAATTGGCTCTACGTCATGGGTAATGGATACATTCCCGCAGGTTGGCACGGTCATTCGAAGACCGACAATACCGCGGGCGGTATCGATCCGGCAACGGGACTCGAAATTCCCTACAATGGACAAACATCGGCGCACGGCGCAAGTGCCGCAATTCTTCACGCCATTTGCAAAGGCGACAAGAAGAAGGTCAAAGAGTTCTACGACAAAGACTACTCGTCTCTCGTAAATCCCTGATCTCGTTCAAGTTGGGGGGCATCGCGCCCCCCATTCCTTCCCCAAACCAAACCCGCCGAAAACCAACCTAGGATTGCCGCAATCTCTCGGCAATCTGTATAGCATTCAAAGCCGCACCCTTGCGCAGGTTGTCCGCGACAATCCATAAATTGAGCGCTCCAGGTATGGCGAGATCGTCACGAACGCGACCTACGAATACGGCATCCTCGCCCATGGCATCCCGCGGCTGTGGATGACGGCCAGGCGCATAAGGTTCGTCGAACAAGCGAACGCCCGGCGCATTTCGCAAAAGGTCCCGTGCCTCTCGAGCCGAGAGCGGTCGGTGAAATCGTGCAAACACCGCTTCACTGTGTCCCGTCACGACGGGCACGCGCACTGTCGTTGGCGAAATGGCAATCGTTTGATCCCCAAGGATCTTGCGTGTCTCGTTCACCATCTTCAACTCTTCTTCTGACCAATCTTCGAGCTCCCCCGTCTTCCAGTCCATCAGCACGTTCATCGCGAGTGGCGCCGGAAACACGTTTGCCGTAGGGGTTTGTCCTGCCGCAATCTGCGCCGTCTGGGCGATGAGTTCATCCATTGCTGCATGCCCCTTGCCACTCGCCGCTTGGTACGTGCTCACGACGATGTGCACGAGACCTGCTGCATCGTGAAGCGGCTTCAGGGCCACGACCATCTGGATCGTGCTGCAATTCGGATTCGCGATGATGCCTTTGGGCCGCTGTTTCGCCGCGTCCATGTTCACTTCGGGCACGACGAGCGGCACGTCGGGATCCATGCGCCACGCGCTGGAATTGTCGATGACGACCGCGCCACGTGCTGCAGCAAGTGGCGCAAGCGCACGAGACGCCGAAGCTCCGGCGCTAAAAAGCGCGATGTCCACGCCTTCGAATGCCTCGGCGTTTGCTACGCCAACCTCGAGTTCGCCGCCTCGAAACGGCACTCGCTGACCCGCGGATCGCGGCGATGCCAACGCAAGTACCTTACGCGCGTCGAATCGACGCTGTTCGAGGGTCCGCAACATCTCTCGCCCAACGACGCCCGTGGCGCCGACGACTGCAATGACGCACGACATATGCTGCCTATAGCGCTCACGATCGCCCACACGCAAGAACGCTGCGTGTTCGTCACGCGCGCGCTACGATGTTCCCCGATGCGATCCCGTTCGCGCTCACGATCCATCGCCGAATGCTCGCTGCATGTTCGCCGTGCTGCCGTCCTCACGGCCATCGCCGCGCTTGCCTCGACCTCTTGTTTGTCAAGGCCGCTCACGGCAGTCGTTGGTGCACAAAAGAAATCCGCGTCGGTTCCGACACCGGTCGTCGGTATGGTTTCTCCATCGCGACTCGTTCCAGACTTGCGCAACGAACGTGGTGTTGTCGCGTATGAAAGCGGCGCTCGACGCGTCCTCGTTGATCGCATGCGCATCATCTCCTACGACGACGGCACCGTCGAACGAGCTGCGGAACTTCTTCCCATCGGTACCGTGCACGCAGTCCCGATGCCCAGTCGTCTCGGCGGAGGTTTCGTTTTCCATGCGTCGAGTGGTGGGGCGACGCAGATTTGGCGGGCTTCTTCGTGGCTCGGAAAACTCACGCCGCTGGTTCAATTCGGGACCCTTGCGACCGATTTGGTGCCTGGATTCGACCGTATCTACGTGCGTTTGTCTGGGAACAGTAAACTTTTTGCGATCGATCCCGAGACGGGTGAATCGCGCAGTGTAGCTCCGCTCCCGCCATCAGCGGCGTATGGGTCGCTTGCGTTTGCCGATGGTTTTCGTGGTGTCGTCGACGTCGACTTACGCGGCGTTCTCGCCACGTTCGATGCTGGCGCGACGTGGCGTCCCTTGGGTTTGTCTGAACGACCGACGGCTATCGCGATCGTCGATGGCGATCCCACGATCTTCGTTTCCCAAGGCAAATACGTTCTCGATGCCCGTGGCAACTTGACCTATCGCAGCAACGTCGCTGTCGAAACCGACGAAGGCGTCGATACCAAACCCGTCGCAAGTCGCGGGCCCTTTGGCAAGAGACCTTTACGCGCAGCCGTCGAAGATGGTTTTCCCGATTCGAATGAAACCGCTGTCGTCGCACGAGCCGGCGCACTTGCTCGCGTTTCTTTGCGTACTGGTTCCATCGTCGAGTCGTCGACCGCGGCGTTTCCCGAGCGTGATGCGACTTGTCACGGCGTGCGTTTGGAGGCGTCGTTTGGGTTTGTCTGTGGCGAACGCGATGGTGCAACGAATGTGTATGCCTTCGATGCACCACTCGCCATGCACAAGGTCTTGTCGTTCCGTGGACCACGGTTTGTCTCGGCGAGCGGTAACGGAGCGCTTGTCATTCGCGGCCCGTGTGGCGAAGGTCCCGAGGACGAAGACGGCATGCGGATCTACTGCGTCCGCGCCACGTCGGGAACGACGCGCGAAGTCAGGGTCAAAGGTGATCTCGGGGTCGAACGAGTCGTCGCGTTGAGTGATGGTCGCGTCGTGATTCTCGTGCCGCCGCGCCATGGTGGGACGGGACAAATCACGATCGTCGATGGGTCGAAAATCACGACGAATTCGCTCGGCTTGCCAGCGAAACCCCGTGCTGTTCTGCGTGAACTTCAGCGAGGCATGTGGCTCGAAGGTTTTGAAGAACGCGAGCCTGGCGTGATTGGTGGATGGGTCGAAGCAGGAGGGCCCGTCATCGGTGTGCGCGTGGCATTGGGCGGTAAAGTCACCGCCGGGGAACCTCGCAACAATGAAAACGGCGTCATCATGTCGGGCCGATTTGCCTTGTCGCAAGGGGAGGGCGGGCGAGCGGCAGAATCGACGGACGGCGGCGTGACGTGGAAAGTTTTCGATATGCCCGAGCACGATATGGTGCCGGGCGATGCGGATACGCGTGCATGTGGTCCTTTGGGTTGTGCGCTTGGTGGTTGGATACGTGTTGGGTGGGGCAAACCCGCAATGACTGGCGATTTGTCGCCAGCGCCAGCGCCGCCATCGTTGTACGTCCCCGCAACGGTTGCTCCGACTGTGAGTATGCGTTGTTCGCCATTGGGCAAAGTGCTCACGGAGCCTCTTCCGGACAAACCCGTGAAACCCGTGCCGGTCGTGGCGGCACCCACGCCATTCGTGGGTCCATTTGGTCGTTTTCCAGCGCCACCAGCGCCGACGTTCAGGACGCCCTGGCAACCATTTCGCAATTCTGCTCCACCGACGCTGGCGGCCGATGAAGTCGGTATCGACAATGGTGCTCCGTACGACTTGGTATCGGTTCGAGCGTATGCATGGGGCAAAAAAGGGGCGGATTGGGCGCGCCTTGGCCATTTCATGATTCGCTTCGACGATCGCTTCGACCCCTTGGGTGGATTGCGATCGACCGCCATTGCTCCGCCGCCATGGGCCGACGAGGTCATGACGACGGATGCTATGGGCATTGGTACCTACCCGATTGCCATTTGGGGATCGCACCTCGATGCATCCGGCCGGCACGCTTTGGCGACGGTTTGTCGCGGATCATCGTGCGCGCTTTTTGCTGCGAGCGAAGGGCAACCGGCGTTGAATTTGCGTGATGCTTCGGGACGCACGACAGGAACACCGCGTCCATTGCCTCACGGAGCGGTGCGGGTAGGGGAGAGTTGGTTTTTCGTGGTTCCCGGACCTTCCAACGATTCTATCGCGCTGCATCGAGTGGACTTGGGCGTCATTCGCCGTTTGGGCGTGTATTACCGACCGACGATTTCGACGGCATCGCGTCATTCATCTCAATCCAATGCAGAATCTCCGCGATTGGTGCGGCGAGCCATTGGTAATGGCCTGGGCCTATTGTTTACAGCGACCCCTGGTCCGGGAGAACGCGCGGGCGTCATGTTCGTCTTGCCAATCGATCCCGATAGCGGGGCCTTAGGCGAACCGATTGTTCTGGGCAAGCGTGATTTGGGCGGCAAACTGCCACCGCGTTGTGCCGAAGGTCAAGATGGTTGGCTCATGGATACAGGACTCGACATGACGCCAAGCGTACAGCTCACGTCTGGGCGCGCAGTACTCGACACCGTCGAATTTCGATTGCGTTTGGATCCAGGGTCGGCGTGTGTCGAAAGTTTGGCCGCACGTATCGACGGTTTGTTCATTCCAGACAAGGACGCCAAACCTCCGACGGAAAAAACATCAGGTACGGTCAACCTTGCCGCGACGGAGCGGATGACGGGCCGCCGTTGGGTGTTTGCTTGCACCAAGCTGTGACGTGGAATTTCGTACTGGGTTGAGCGGTAAGCGGCGAAGGACCACGATCTCGGCGTGTTCAGGGACCCTGTGGCACGTGAGGCGTTTCCTACCGAGTTTCGACACGCTTGCTTCTCGATGCCCTTTTGGTTTACAAGCCAATGGCGGTTTGATCTTGTTCTCAACACCTCGCGTCTTGGCCGGTTGAATATGTGGAACTTTCTTGTATCCTTCCTTTCTCCTCGGGGGAAATTTTTCTGGAAGGGCCTCATCGGAGCAGAACTTGTATTTCGGGTCTGGATGATATTTTTCTTCTATAGCCCGATGGATCTCATTTATTCCGATATGCATCGGCATTGGGACAACGCGGCCCATTTTTTGAAACCTGCCGTAATGGCGTCATCCAATCCCATCTCTTATCAAATTTGGTTATGGTTTTTCCGGACCATCACGCATGATCATCGCTTTTCGATGAACATGATGGCGCTGCTGCTTTCGTTTTTCGGGCTCGGGATATGGTATGCGGTAGCTCGGCGAGTCGTCACGAATCAGCGCACGGCGCTCATTTATACGGCGATTCTCGGCGCGATTCCGACACATGCGCTCATGTTCATGTATTTCATGCCTGAAACGCTGCTATTGCCACTAACTGGCGCGGCGCTCGTTCTTACCCTTCGAGCCATGAAGCGCCCGGGAGCACTTCGATTCTTGGGCGCTTCGCTCATGTGGCTTTGCACCATTCATACAAAATCCGTGGCGTTGCCGGTCGCAGTTCTTTCCTTCTTGTGGTCGCTTTCGAGGCAAAAGCATCGCGTCTTGTTGTTCATACCCGTTGTGCTCATCGCAGCCGCAAGCTTTTTTGCAGTGGGACATCGCGCGGAAAAATATTTTGGACGTAATACGGCATTAGGCGACAGCACGCTCGTCTCCATCTATTTTGCGAGTGCCGCGCGCGACTATCAAGTTACATGGGGCACAAAAAAACAAGGAATGGGCGTCTATGTCTTCTCTTCACCGAGCTTTTACATAAGCCCATTCTACCCATTGAAATGGGAATCGTCGCGCAAAGGAATGGTCAAGTTTTCGCTTGATCCATCACAACACGGCAAAGACGTACAAAAGACGCTGGCCACGGAACTCGCGAAGAACAAATCCAAATTACCGCGGCTCATTTTTGAGAATTTCATTTTTCTGTCCTTTGGGCATCACTGGCCGCTTGCCGGACTCAGCAATGTATCGGGTCACGTGTGCGTCTGGGAACGCATCATCTGGTTTCCAATCTTTGTTGTTTCGACCATTGGATGTCTATGGTGGTGGTGGCGCAGGCGTCGGGCGTTTTTCCCCATCATTACGCTGTTCGCCATCATGGCCCTGTACGGATCGCAAATCACGGTGATGGAAGGGCGTTACCGTAAATTCATCGAACCCATTGCATTGCTTGGCGTCGTCGCGTCCACGGAACGCTGGGTGGCGTCTAGACGATTGCGCATGCCGAAACCCAAGAAACAGAAATGAAGCCGCGTCCGCGCGTCAAGCGTCGTCGCGACGATTCGAGCGTATCACAATCAAGGAGTCGCTCCTTCGCGAATGATTCCCAAACTGTTACGACCCCGGACTCGAAACGAGGTATTGGTGTTCATTCCACAATGGACGTGGATGACGAACCATTACCGCTCGGCTCGACTCCCACGACGCTCCCTGTCGTCGAACGAAGCTGTTACCATTTGCTCGGCGAGGTTGGTCATGGCGGAATTGGCAAAGTATTCGCCGCACGCGATCCGCGTCTGCGTCGCGTTGTTGCCATCAAAGAGCTTTTGCAGAACAGCGCCAGCACCGAAGCGCGATTTTTTCGCGAGGCATTGATCACCGCTCGACTTCAGCACCCGTCCATCGTTCCCATTTACGAAACCGGACGTTGGCCAACGGGCGAGCCATTTTACGCAATGAAACTCGTTTCTGGGCGTACGCTGCTGCAGGCCATTGAAAGAAGCCCGTCCCTCGAGATTCGTCTTGCTCTATTGCCGCACATCATTGCGATTTCCGAAGCGATTGCGTATGCACACGCAAAACGCATCATTCATCGGGATCTGAAACCAGCGAACGTCATTCTTGGCGAATTCGGTGAAACGGTCATCATCGATTGGGGCGTAGCCAAAGACCTTGCGAACGAATTCGATGACGATGTGCCGATGGATTCGTTGATGCCGCTATCGTCGGAATTGACCATTGCTGGTACGCTTATCGGAACGCCTGCGTACATGCCTCCGGAACAAGCGCGAGGACTCGTTGTGGACGAACGAGCGGACGTGTATGCTATCGGAGCCATTCTGTATCACGTGCTGGCGGGTATGGCGCCATATACGGGGACGACTGTGGATGAAGTGGTCGCGCGCGTCATTGCGTCGCCGCCCCTGCCGCTCGAACAGTGCATTCAAGGCGTACCGCTCGATTTGCTAGCCATCGTCCAAAAAGCCATGGCGCGCGAAGTCGACGCGCGTTACCCAACCGCGACTGAATTGACTGAAGATTTGCGTCGGTTTCAAACGGGTCAAATTGTTCGAGCTCATCGTTATTCGTTTCGCGAACGAATGATTCGTTTTACCAGGCGTTATCGGGCATTGTTGAGTGTGTCGCTTATCGCCGTTATCATCTTGCTGGTAGGGGCGATTGTGAGTGTTTCGCGCATTTTATCGGCGCAGGCGCGTGCCGAGCGTAAACAATTCGAGGCGGAGGAATCAGAACGTCGCGCTGTCGCTCGGGCGGATGAATTGACGATTGCCCAAGCGCGAGCATTCTTGGAGCGAGATCCAACGAAATCCATAACGTTGCTCAAAACATTGTCGCCCGCTTGGAATGCGTGGGGAGCAGTACGCACCATTGCAGCCGATGCGGAGTCGCGGGGCATTGCGAAGATCTTTCGCGACCATTCGGCACTCGTTGAAGACGTTGTATTTTCCCCTGATGGTCGTTGGCTCGCGAGCGTGGGTCACGATCGACGCGTGGTTCTTCGCGATTTACAAAATGGCGAGGTGCGCGCTTTTGACGGGCATACCGATGAAGTTTGGCATGCGGCGTTTTCACCGGACGGCAAGCTTCTGGCAACGGCGGGACGCGACAAAACGATTCGATTGCGTAACCTCGTCACGAATACCGAACGTGTTTTTACGGGGCACGTGGCGTCGATTACGTATTTTATGTTTTCGCCGGATGGTACGTTGCTGGCTTCCCGCGGTTATCAAGAAAAGGTG
>JANORL010000836.1:0-4458 GCA_031415295.1 Polyangiaceae bacterium
GCGAACGACTGCGGCGTGTCGCCGTTTTTCAGCGTGGGAATGGCCATTGCAATGACGAACTGGTCGAACTCGTGGCTCGACGCTGCAATACTGAATTTGGTACCGGTTTTTTCTCGACCGCTACGTTTTGTTTCCGAGGCAATGTGTCGTTGAGTTGGTCGCTCACGGATATGGAGAAGGGAAAACTGCGTCGCGCCGCGGAACGTGCAGTCGAGGAGCAAAGCGCGAATCTCGAGACGTTTTGGAAAACGCACGGTGGAAATGCTTGGGAGGAGGAAACAAAGAAAGTCGCTTGAGCTTCAAAGTGGATTGACGCTGGCATTGTGATCGGGCATGCGTGAACCATGCCGACCTTCATCGAAAAACCGACTCGTATCGAAGCTGCAGGAAACAAACCTAAAATCATCGACGAATTTATCGGGCGCGTCAATTCGGGTACCGAAGGCTTGAGTGTTGCGCAAATGCGTAGTCCCGGTGGGTGGGTCGAACCGGGGCAACGTCCCGAATTCGATGAATACACGGTGGTGTTACGTGGCGTATTACGTGTCGAGCACGAGGGTGGGGCAATCGACGTGGCGGCTGGTCAAGCGGTCATTACGCACAAAGGCGAATGGGTACGGTACTCGACGCCGGGCGATGACGGAGCGGAATACGTGGCGATCTGTTTGCCAGCGTTTTCGCCAAGTACGGTACGTCGGGACGAATAGATGGAAGTGATTCAGCCGGATTTGTCGCGGGGCAAGAAATCGAGCGACGCAGAATTGATGCAATAGCGCAGTCCCGTTGGCGTTGGTCCGTCGGGAAAGACGTGTCCGAGGTGGCTCTCGCACTTGGCGCAGCGTGCTTCGATTCGAACCATCCAATGACTTCTATCTTCGATTTCCTTGATGGCAGTGGGTGTTACGGGTGCGTAATAACTGGGCCAGCCGGTACCCGAATCGAATTTCGCCGTGGAATCGAAAAGGACGGTTGAGCAACAAATGCAAACGTATTGTCCGTCTGCCTTGTTGTTCCAATACTTGCCCGTAAAAGCCCGCTCGGTTCCGCCACAACGGGCAACCTGAAACTGTTCAGGCGAAAGACTCTCGCGGTACTCGTCGTCGGTTTTGCAACTAGTGCTCATGGCGTTCCTCGGGCCGGATGGTAGCGCGTCGTGATGCCAAGTTCGAGGCCTGACCATGTCGTTTTTTTGCACGGGCGTCAGGCGCAATATGCTTGACGACCAGCGTCAACGGCGATACCGGCGCGATCAGAACACGCACTTCCTGCAGAAGCGTTGCGTTCCTGCAACCTCGAAGGACCATCCGTCGAAAGTATGAGATTCGTGATGAAATCAGCGAAGAAACAATGGGCGCTTCTGCTCGCGCCGTTCGTGCTTGGCGCATGCGGCTTGCTGAAAGTCAACGTCAACGGCAAGGTCCATACGCTTGGTGAACCGGACCCGGAAGAACAAAAGCAAGCCAGCACGAGTTCGTCTGGGAACAAATCTTCCAGCGGAAGCTCGAACAGCAGCGGCTCGAAGGGCCCGAAAGATACGGCAAGCTCGAGCTCTGCAAGCAAGCCGAAAGACGCTGAGAAATCAGCCAAAGAGCAGCAGGACAAACTGCGCAACGACACCCGGACGTTGCTTGTCGAAATGGACAAGATGCTCATCGAGGGTCCGGATGCGATTCCCGCGGAGAAGATCTCCGCGATGTCGGACAAACGTTCGGCGTTCGAAGACGCGGGCCTCGAAAATGAAGCGCTTTATGTGGCTCACTTGCTCACGTATTACAAGCTCGAGAACGCTTGGCGCGGAACTACGCAGACGGGCGAAAACTTGGCGAAACAGCTAAAGGGCGCCGTGACTACGGAAGGTGAATTGACGGGCAAAGACAAACCCGTCAGTTTCAAATTCCAAGCCGAAGCAGGCAAGTGTTACACGGTGATGTCACACATGAAAATGTCCGGTGGCGACGACGATGGCGCCAGCGACTTTTTCCTTGATGGCGGGGCCAAAGGTTCGAAGTTGCAGCGATTCAACATTCCATCACGGCGCACGCGTGGCCCGGGTCTGCTGCGTAGGCTCGCGAAAGCGTACACGTATGGGGCTTGCGCAATCGAATCGATTGAAGTGACGGTATCGCTGAAGATGAAATACGCGGGTACGGCAAATGGATTGCGGTACGTCGTGGTAGAACATGCACGCGACAAGTTCCCCAAGTATTTGGCGGTAGACTTGCAGCCATCATTAAACGATTCTTGCGACGTCGAGAATTGGACGAATATGTGGACGAATCCGCTTCCGAGCGCGATTGTTTATGGTTCGACGCAACCGTTTCTCACATACGATGCTGGAACGGCAGACGAATTGTGGATGACCGCATGGTCGCCGACGTTTGGCGAGGTACGTTTGCAGCGTAATGACGTGGTCTCTACTCCGCCGAAACAATTCAAGTTCGACGACAAGCCGAAGTTCCGCAAGTGTCCGCGCGATATGCAATACGCGCATAGCGCAGAAGGCATCAAAGTCGCGCAATGTTACACGACGCTCGACAAACGTTACGATCCGCTCTTTAATGCGGCGCAAAAAGCCAAGGACCAAGCGGGAACGCTGCTCGGGCAAATCAATGCGCAAAAGCGCATCGAAGCATTAAACAGCCAATACGACGAGGAACAAGATCGAACGTGCAGCAAGATGGAAGCCGACGTCAACAAGAAGTTTGACGAGGCGTACAACAAGATCGTCGATTTTTACATGACGAGCGCTCCCAAATCGAGTTTTGACCGGGCGGACGAAATGACACGACAACACAAGGGATTGGGCGAAATTCGTTGAATCGGGACGTATAGCTGTTCGCTACGTTTGGAGGGTGTTCAACGCGCAGCAGCCTGTTGAACACCCTCTTAGCAGCCCGTTGAATTATCGTCGCGAGCGCCCGAAAGCTAGGGCGACTGAGCGAGGAATACTTCAGTATTTCGAGCGATGTCGACCGACGATTTCGGGTGTGAGCAGATAAATCAACGGGCTGCTAGCGGCGGAACCTACGCCCTCGAAGCACACGCGTCAGGTCGACTTGACTGCCATTCAGGCCCGCCATCGGGTCACGATCGTCGCGACTCATCTTGCCCAGATGCCACGTATCGTTTTCACCGCGCAACCGAGCCTTCTGTTCTTCGACGGAGGCTTCGGAATCCTTCGCAGAATCCTCATTTCGGACGGGATGGATGTGTGTGCGCATCAGTAGGGCCCACTCGCAGCGTCACCAGTGTCTACCAAATTCAACGCAAGGTCAAGAAACCTTTTCTGATGCCTCGAGCCGCGCGCCGTATCTACGCACGATGTCCCCCGCGGACTCGACTTGGTGAATTCCGTCGACACTCTTGCCGGCCTGAAAGTATTCTTTGTAGCCGGTGCCGCGTAACGAAGAACGTTTTAATTCCCAAACGCTCTTTAATGAATACGCCATTCGCATCCAATGCTTGGCTTTGGGGTGGCGCAAAAGCGCACGCGCAATCGGTCCGGCTTTTGTGCCCATTCTCTCGACATACGCCGTACGAATGACACTGACGGGAACACCGCTGATCTTGTCCGTGAGAACGATATCGGTTTCATGCGCCCGAACGATGGCTTGTTTGTAATCGTCATGGGCGCGACATTCGGTCGTAGCAATAAACCTAGTTCCCATTTGAACGCCAGCATATCCCATCGAAATGGCCTTGACGAACGTGTCCTCGTCTCCAATACCTCCTGCACAAACAAGTGGTACGTCGAGTTTGGACAATTCTTCGAAGAGTTTTTCCGGTGATTGATTGCCCGCATGCCCACCGGCGCGATTGTTTACGCAAATGAGCCCATCGACGCCCTCGGCAAGCGCGCGCTCCGCCCATTTTCGTTCGGTGACGTCATGATACACGGTGCCGCCGACGGCATGAACTTTCTCCACGACCCACCGCGGATTGCCGAGCGCCGTAATGAAAAAACGAATTCCCTCCTCGATGGCAATATCGATCCAAAGACGCATCCGGTCTTCGTACACTTTGGACGACTTTTCGACGATGGCGTTAAACCCAATGGGTTTATCCGTCATCTTACGAATCAATCGCAGTCCGTCGCGTAAATCATGCCCATGGACGTAGGACATGGAAATGGGCTGGACGATGCCAATTCCCCCCGCCGCCGAAACGGCAGCGATGAGTTCCGGATTGGAACAAGGGTACATGGCCCCGCAAATGAGGGGTATGTCGATGCCGAGTTTGGTGGTGAGGGGCGTGGAACGCATAACGCCGCGATGGATATCACAAGGCGTAGCGAGAACGCAACTACGTTCATGGATGTGCCAATTTGCGCCCTAGGATGACGCGCGAGTCAGAGGGTGTTATGAAAGCCGGGCACGTTCTCGCTTACGCTCGAACGGCCCTTGTCAGTGCATTCGTCGGGCTCGCTTCGCGACCCGACTCTTGCACTCTAGCCAGTTT
>JANORL010000837.1:0-1807 GCA_031415295.1 Polyangiaceae bacterium
CATCAAGGACGAGTTTCTCACTTCGACCATGGAGGTCCTCCGCGAAGATCCCGATCGCGAAGACGTTCGGGCATTCGCGAGGGAGTATTTGTCTTGAATGCTGATTACCGTTTACCCAGCGCCAGATCCACGGACGAATAAACCTCGACGCAGCGCGGCCTTGTAGGCATCACGAAAGTCTCGTGCGACTGCGGCGCTGCGAATGCCGTCGAAACCGTGAAATGCGCCGGGAACCACGACGAGATCACAAGGCACGCCTGCCGCCTTCAAGCGCGCGGCATAATCGAGATCCTCGTCATGAAATAAGTCACACGTACCCACGCCAATCCAAGCCGGAGGCAATCCGGATAAATCCTGCCGCCGCGAAGGCACGGCATACGTTGGTTTTTCCGCCCCGCCTGGTTCTTGCCCCTGGTTGTACAATTGGGGCAGCGGGTCGCCTGCGGCGCCCTTCGCCCCAAACCCCAGGTAGGACCTCCAGCCGAATACGTTGCTGCCCTGATTCCAACCACGTAAGTTCTTATCGTCGAAATCAGTACGCGCCGTCGTGCGGTCGTCGAGCATTGGATAGACGAGAAGTTGCAAAACGGGTCGAACTTCCTGCCGATCGTGGGCAAGTTGCGCTAATGCGGCAGCGAGCCCCCCGCCGGCACTTGCCCCGCCAATACCAATACGGTCGGACAGAACCCCGAGTGTTTCCGCATTTTTGAAAAGCCATCGCAATGCCGCATAACAGTCTTCGAGCGGTGCGGGGAACGGGTGCTCGGGCGCGAGCCGGTAGTCTACGGAAACGACGAGAATGCCCAGTTCACGCGCGAAATCGATACAATTGAAGTCATCCATGTCCGGCGTGCCCATGACGTATCCGCCGCCATGAATCCATAACAATGCGGGCATCGGTCCGTGGACGTTTTTCGGTCGATAGATTCGCACGCGTACTGTCGGCGCGCCTTCGGGGCCGGGCACTTGCACATTTTCCACCGCCACCTCGCTCGACCCGCGCGACGCCGGAATCAGCCGAAAGAGCCAGCGCACGATGCGGAGCGACATCGGATTTATGGTGAACGAGGGAAAAAAGCGCGCTGCGCTTTGCAGGTCGGGGTGAAATGGATTCGCTGTTCGATTCATGTCTCGGTTCTCGAATTCGCTGAAGGTGTTGCAATATGATACGCACGAAGATTTCGATAACAGGCTATTAGCCGTGGACACACGAATGCCAGTCGAAACTGCCATGGAAAATGGGGTGCAATATGCGTGGTGGCAGAACATCCTCGTCGCCGGCCATGACGTGGTCGAGCTTGTAGGGATAGGGTTTTTCGACGTGGCCAAGTGCCAAACGGGCGAACTTGATGCCGATGTCCACGGTGAGTTCAAAAGCGGAAGACGAATGCATACATTAACCCCGTATTCGCAAGGAGGAGCAGCAGAGCGGTGGGAATTTGGACTTTGATGACGCCATTTCGATCGGAAAGCTCGAGCAGCGCTGCGGGCACGATATTAAAATTGGCGGCCATTGGGGTCATCAAAGTCCCGCAGAAACCCGATAACATGCCGATGGAGCCCATGATAGCCGGATTTCCGCCTAAACGCTCGACGATCAAGGGCAATCCGATACCCGCGGTCATCACGGGAAACGCAGCGAATGCATTGCCCATGATCATCGTGAACAGCGCCATGCCAAACGTGTAAGCAGCGACGGCGCTGAGCTGACTTCCGTCAGGCAACCACATCGACGCGAGTTTTCCTACTGCGGTCCCTACCCCCGCGGCGGCAAAAACCGCACCCAAGGCCGCGAGCATTTGCGGCA
>JANORL010000838.1:0-8892 GCA_031415295.1 Polyangiaceae bacterium
CACATTGACGTGGTACGTCTCGTTTTTGGTTATTTTCGTAACCATATCGAGGTCTTTACCAATGAGGATCTGCCGATTGCCCAGCGTTTGATCGTCCTCGTCATTTTTCACGAGTTTCTGGCGATCGTGAACGATGGTTGCAAATTCGTCATTGGTCACATTGCGGTTGCGATCCTTTTGAGCCTGCGCCCAAACCAATTCTTGCCCCGCGATATCTTCGAACATGATTTCGTTGAAACCATCGGATCCGAGCGACGAATCGCTCTTCCACGTGCTTCGCGTTTTGTGTTGCGGCAATTTGTAGGGAACCGTTTGCGCCGCATTGTATACGCGGCCCGCAATCATCGGAAAATCCGGATCGCCTTCCAAGAAAGCCACCAGCACTTCTTGTCCAATACGCGGCAGCGTCACCGTGCCGAATCCGCCTCCGCCCCAACCTTGGTTCACGCGAACCCAACACGAGCTATGTTCGTCGTTTTTCCCTTCGCGATCCCAAGGGAATTGCACACGTACCCGGCCAAACTCATCCGTGTGAATCTCTTGGCCCGAAGGTCCCACGACGGTTGCGCTTTGCAATCCGTGAATGATGGGTTTTGCCGTTCGCCGCGTCGGACGAAAAGGAGCGTCCGCAAAATGGGCTTCTGCCGAAAAGGAAAAATCCCCCGTATCGCTGCCTGTCAATTTCGACGCTACCGCAAGGAGCCGCTTCTTCGCGGGAATGCTCGCATGCGGATGCCGATCAATCGAGAAGACCGCTCCCGGCGAAAGATCGAACGTATTTCCCGCCAAGTGGACCGTATTGTCACCTGCACGTTGGCCATCCAAAACCCGCGTGGCCAAATCCGTTCCGTATGCCGGATCATGCCGAGCAAAGCCTAAATCATCCGCCGCAGGAGTTCCCCCCGCTTTACCGGTTTCCGCAAGAAACGATCCGGCATCGAAATGGTAATGCTCGAGTTTCCCTTCGATACCGTTTTTTGCCGGCGCTTTGCCAAACAGCTGCACCGAGGGTTTGCGCGGATCGTAATCACGGAACGTTGCGGCTCCGGGACGAACCTCGCGCCCCAAACGCACTTCCGTGACGTATTCTTTTTGCGCCGATGCATTCGGCGTATCGACATACGGAATGGCCGCTCCCGCACGGGGCTCGTTGTGCTGCAACGCATCGCCAAAAACGGGAACACTGCTTCCTTCGGCAAACGTAAACGATATGCCCGCTTCTTCGAGCAGCCGGCTCAGGAAATCGTAATCGCTCTCATTGTATTGAACCTTGTATTCAAGTTTCGGATACGACCCGCCATTGATCCGCCACTCGGGCGAAATGTTCCATTCCCCGAGCAATTTCGTAATGATATCCGGAATCGACAGGTGCTGGAAAATCCGATTGCCGCGGCGATGATTGAGCAACCACAGTGTCGGTACGATTTCGATCGTATACGTCGACAAGCCTTCGTTGCCCGACAAATCTTGCAAAGCTTCGAGTTGTTCCGCATTGGAAACGATTCCGCTCCAAGACCTCGACCCCCCGCCTGCAACGTACGCATATCCTGCGTTCATACGAAACGTTGCTGGAGCACCGACGATGGTTCCGAAATCCAAACTATGGTCGGATGAACGTACCAACAGGTTGATCGTGAATGGATTGGATATCGATTCTCGAACCGCGAATTGTCGTACGTAGACGTCGCGTTGATTGGAAGCAAGGGAGAGTTCGAGTGTTGCCACAGTGGTTCAGTCCTTCCTCGAAGCGCGATCGGCACGCAACAGAGCCGCCAAGCCGAAGTCATCGTTTTCGATGAAGATTTCCTCGAGCCCTTCGGAGAATTCCCGTTTTTGCGCCACATTACACGTCGGCCAAAACGGCCGCAAAACGCCGGGGTCGTAAAACCGGAAATAGACCTTTTCTTGTACCGATTCCAGATCCACCATCAAGAATCGGCGAAAATGACGACGCACTTCACTGAACTTGTTGTGGGACGTGAAATAAATACCCCAACGTTTGCCCCATCCTTCAAGGACAAACCTATCCAAAAGCACTGACCCTGCACGCATGGGCCCCACGAGAAACGGCGCCATGTCTTCAAAGTTTTCGCCGCCTGCCCCTTCGTAAAGCGATTGATGCGGTTCGACATGTTGCCGCGCCAATTCCACGATACGCCGATCCCGCGCGCCATCGATGATGACATACAGTGGCGCCTTTTCCGCTTCGGCACGTAATCGTCGCAATACGTCTTGCGCAGAAACCATTCGCGCTTCTTCTTGAACGCGTTCATCTTCGGCAAGCTTACGGCGTTTCGGCGGCGTCTTGCCTTCGATATACACCAAAAAGTCCGTTTCGCCGGCTTGAATCCAGCCTCCATGCGAAACTTCCGCCTCTTTGATATCTTGCCCGCCAAGACGCGTGCCCGATAAACTATTCGTATCCCGCAACAAGCATCGATTGCCGTCCCATTGCAGCTCGAAATGCACGCCCGACATGTTTCCATCGTGCGATATGACGAGATCCGCAAGGTCGGTCCGCCCCACGCGCAAGTTTTTCGCCGGTTCTACAATTTTTTTTGTACCAGCGAGTTTACCGTACCGCACTTCGACGATGAGCCGCGGGGTCATGACGACCGACCTGCCTTTTGCCGCGCGGCGCGTTCCGCAGCCTTTTTAGCGCATTCTTCGCAAAATGGTTTGTCGGTCTGTAAAATGGCCGACGGATTCGAGCCAATGATTACCGTCGGACATCCCGAAGCAATCGTTCCCCCATGAGATGTGGGGTCACCTTTTCGCGCAGCTTCTTGCCCCTCGATAATCACCGAAGGTTCGCCCGCGGAAATGGTCGCCCCGCACGCTTCGGCATCGGAAACGCGAGCTTGCGGTTGATAACCAACGATCACTGTCGACTCCCCAACGACAACCACGTTGGGGGGATGTTTGGCGCAAACGTGTTTATCAGTAATTCTTGCGGCAGGCGGCATTTTAACGCTCCTTTCTCATTGTCCAATGAGCGTTTTGCTGACGTCGTCCACTTCCGCCTCTTTGGCCTCGTCGGGCTTTTCGGGCGATGCACCCGCGCCTTCGCCAGCGGCCCCGCCGCTATTGATGTACACCTTCGTCCCGCGAATCGTAATGCCACTGCCATCGATGCGAATGAAACCTCCCGGCCCTTTCAGGGTCAGGTCTTCAGCTTCGATGACGAGCGCCGTACCGGACTTGATGTGAATCTCTTTCGCAGCGGAAAGGGCATGGGTTTCTCCAACAAGCTCTTGTCGATCTCCCTTGATTTCCAGCGACTGATTGCCCTCGATGCGTTGATTACGCTTGCCAACGACATAAAGATGGCTGTTGCCTTCGATTCGCTCGCGTTTGTCCTGCTTGACGACGATGTCCTGATCCTTGCCAACAAACACCCGAACAAACCCGTCTGTCTTATCAAACTCGTCGTTTTGGACGTACTTCTGTCGATCGTGTCCAATCGTGATCGTTTCGTCGTTCTTGACGAGACGCCGGCGATTTTTCTGAGCCTGTTCGTAAACGAGTTCCTGGCCCTTCTTGTCCTCGAACATGATCTCGTTAAAGCCGTTGGAACCAAGTGACGTATCGCTTTTCCACGTCGATCGCGTCTTGTTTTCGGGCAACGAGTGCGGCACGGGTTGCTTGGCGTTGTAGACACGTCCGACGACGATGGGTTGGTCCGGGTCACCCTCGAGGAATCCGACCAGCACTTCGTGACCGATACGCGGAATCATGATCATGCCGTATCCAGTGCCGGCCCAACCTTGACTCACGCGCATCCAACACGAACTGTTTTCGTCGTTCTTGCCATCGCGATCCCAGGGGAACTGTACGCGTACCCGGCCAAACTCGTCCGTGTGAATCTCTTGACCCGCAGGACCGACGACCGTGGCGCTTTGCACGCCGTTGACACGTGGTTTTTCCGTTTTCTGCGTCGGCCTGTAGGGATTGTCCGCGAACGTCGCCGATGCCGACATCGACCACTCTTCACCAGGACTTCCTTCCACAGAGAATTCGGTCACGAGCAAGCGTTTGTCATCACCGATGTCCGCATGCGGGTGTCTGTCGATGCTGACGACCTGGCCAGGACAAATATCGATCGTATTGGCCTCGAACGAAACGACACGTTTGTCCGCTCGTGCGCCACCAAGCAAACGGCCTGCACGATCCTTCGTGTGCGATTGATCGTAACGCGCGACGCCCTTGTCGTCCGCGGAAGGAGTGCCTCCGCCTTTGCCACCTTCGACGAGAGATGCTCCGGGCTCGTAATGATATTGTTCGTACTTTGCTTCGGCGCCGGAGGCTTTCGGAGCATCTCCAATGAGCGCAAAGTTTGGATTACGAAAGTCGTAGTCGCGAATCACGTGCGCACCAGGTTTCACCGCATGCGCAAGACGCACACGCGTGACGTACTCTTTTTCTGACTCACGATTCGGATTGTCGACGTACTGAAGTGCTCCGCCTGGACGCATGGGATTGGACTCGAGTTTGTCACTCATGACCAGACGAGATCCCTTCCCGTCGTCATCGGGAAAGGTAAAACAAATGCCAGCTTCTTCAAAAAGACGGCTGATAAACGCAAAGTCTGTCTCGCCATACTGAACTTTGTACTCGAGCTTCGGGTAGCGCCCGCGATCGACTTCCCACGCGTGATCGATGTCCCATTCGCCGAGCAGTTGATCGACGATGTCTGGAATGGATAGGTGTTGAAAAATCTTGTAGTTGCGACGTTGCGTGCAGAGCCAAAATTTGGGCACGATGCGCATTGAGTACGTCGAGAGCTCTTTGCCTTGTTGGCCGAGCTGGACGCCTTGCACTTGCTCGATCGAGCTGACGACACCGGACCAGAGCCTCGTGCCGCCAAGCCTGGCATGGGCCCAACCGCTGACGACTTTGAGGGTTGCAGTTTGACCAATGATGGGTTCGAGGTCGATGGTCGGGCTTTCGGATCGAGCCACGACGTTGACCATGAACAAGCTAGAGATCGCTTCGTGCACCGCAAAGTGACGCACGGACAACGACGACTCACCACACGCGAACGACAATTCCAGAATCGGCATGAAACCCGCCTCCTCGGCGCGGAATCGATGGCAAGACGCTACAGTAGGCGCCCAAGAGCCTTACGCTGGTTGCGTTGCGTCCGTCAAGCGTGCGAGTGAAGGAACGTAGAGATGTAAGAAAAATGAGCCATAACGCACGAGTATTGACAACAGGGGTCGAGTTAGGGTCCGATGCTTCCGCGGTCAAACGTTGGCAGCTTAGGGTGTGAGTCATGAGCACGATCTTGCGATCTGTTGGTAAAAGCGGAGCCAATCTGCGTAGTGACGTGGAAACGGTGCAGACGCTTTTAAAGGCCATGGGGTACGATGCCGGCATCGTCGACGGTCGATGTGGCAATGGCACGATCGGCGCGATCACGAAGTTTCAAGGCACGTTCATGGCGAAGCCGGACGGGGTCATCGACCCTGGAGGTGGATCATGGAAGCGTTTGTCTGGTACAGGTGGTGCGTCGCAGACGACGAATGCGCCGGTAGTGACGAGCTGGGGTGGGGATAGTTCGCAGTGGTCGCACGAGAAGAAGATGGCCAGCTTGTTTCCGGCGATGCGCCCGAAAGTGGAAGCGGCGCTGCAAGGATTGCGGGATCGAGGGTTTCAGCCGAAGATTGTTTTCGCGTGGCGTTCGGTTGCGGTGCAATTGGAGCTTTACCGCAAGGGCAATACGACGGTGAAGTTCAGTTTTCACACGGCCCAAAAGAAGGACGG
The DNA here is from genome assembly GCA_031415295.1 of Polyangiaceae bacterium. Classification (GTDB taxonomy): domain Bacteria; phylum Myxococcota_A; class Polyangia; order Polyangiales; family Polyangiaceae; genus Polyangium. The sequence goes on from JANORL010000838.1 coordinate 5,767, forward strand.
GACGCCGAATGCTTATGCGGTCGACGTGATTGACGTGCGTTATGCGTGGAATCCATCTGCCGAATCGTCGGGGTTTTGGAAAGCATTAGGAGAGGAGGGGCGCAAGCAGGGATTGTATTGGGGTGGGGATTGGAAGTCGTTCAAAGATTGGGCGCACCTTCAATATTATCCCAATTCCCATTTGAAGGTGGTCAAGGCCGAAAGCGGGCTGTAAGGGAACGATTTTGCGCGTGCCAACGAGCCTAAAACCATCCCGAAATCGATACTCCACCCGGATGCGGCCCCAACGAAATTCCCACGGGCGATATTGCCGACGTTGACGATTGCCCAAGCACCTCGTCCATCGGTCCGTTGCGGAATTTTTGATAGTCCGAAAAATCGCCAATTGCAGCCGTCGGCGTCGTCCAAATTTGAATTTCCGACAGGGTTATCCCACCCAACGCATTGATCAGACCGGGGACGGGACGCCCATATCCAACACCAAGCACAAGCCCCACGCCGATGGATACTCCAATCGATGTCGCGTGGTTCACCCAGGAACGCCGCAGCTTTTCATCCTTCGCCGCAGCTTCGAGCAAATGCTCTGCAAAAACAAGCTTTCGTCGACGCTCTGCTGGCGAATCCGCTGCAACTCGAGCGAGATCCCCCGACGCTGTTCGTGCAGGAAATGGCAAAACACCGAGCGGAATCAAGCCCAACGTGCTCGCTGCAGCGCCTACCGCCATATCCGTACGTGTGCCCTTGTCTGAAGTCGTTATGGCCCAGACAAACTGACCCATTGAAAGTGCCGTCCAGCCATAATACCAGGACATCCACCACAAATTCGCCGCCCCTGCCCCACGCGACAAACGGGACTCGATGAAAACAATCCGTTTTGAAACTTCTGCATCCGTAGCAGACTCCGCGGCCGCTGCGGACGAAGTCCTGAACACGATAGCCATCACCGCGAAGGTGGCAAAACGCATGACGACATTCTACAGGAACGAACGTCTATGCGAAGACAAAAAAAAGAGAGCCTGCTCTACGGTGGGGGGGGATTTACCGGAGCAAGCTCTCGGAGAATAGTCTAAGCAAGCAGCGGGCCAATCCGAGGCAATATGTTTTCGCGCATTTGCGTGCATCCACCGCGCCTATAGCTTGCACAAATGCACTACGCGTCCCAATTGTGCACGAGACCAAATCGCACAAAGCTTGCCCTTGGCGCGCAAACCATGCGATGCTCCAATGATCATGCAACCCAGCCTCCTCACCACCGTATTTTTGCCCCTGTCACTCGGCATCATCATGCTGGGACTCGGCTTGAGTTTGACGCTCGCTGATTTTCGGCGCGTCATCATTTATCCCAAAGCCGTATTCGTGGGACTGTTTTGCCAAACGGTGCTGCTTCCCGTTGCATGTTATGGCATTGCCAAGGGTTTCGGACTGCCGCCAGCGTTGGCCGTGGGTCTCATGCTGCTCGCCGCATCCCCAGGAGGTCCGACTGCAAACTTGTTCAGCCACCTCGCCAAAGGGGACGTCGCGCTAAACATTACGTTGACGGCAACGAACAGCCTTTTGAGCTTGTTTACCTTGCCGATCATCGTAAATTATTCGCTCGAAGCCTTCTATGGAACCGGTAAGAGTATACCGCTCCAATTCAATAAAATCCTTCAGGTCTTTGCCATCGTGATGGTTCCCGTCAGCATTGGCATGCTCATTCATGCAAAGAAGCCTGCCGCGTCAAAACGACTTGAAAAACCAGTCAAGATTGCATCGAGTGTTTTTCTGGCGCTCATCATCATCGGCGCCATTGTGAAGGAACGCGCGACGCTAGCTGATTCGTTCCAACAAGTGGGCCTCGCGTCACTCGCGTTTAATTTGACGAGCCTGAGCTTGGGCTATTTGGTGCCCATTTTGGTGCGTTTGCCCAAGCGCCAAGCGACGGCCATTGGCATGGAGATCGGCATTCACAATGGAACGCTCGCCATTACGATCGCATCAAGTCCGCTTTTGCTCAACAACACGACGATGGCGATTCCTGCCGCAATCTACAGTTTGATCATGTATTTCACGGCGGGAGCTTTCGCGAACTTCATGTCCCGTAAAAACGCCGAGGAAAACGTTGGTTTGGCACAGACACCATTGGACCCCAGCGAGCAGGTCGGCAAATGAACCACGCAAACCATTTCAAGACGCAATGGTGACTTGGGCCTTGGAGGGCGGCTCGCGCATGAGCCACAACCCCCCCGCAAGAATCAGCGCCGCAACGGCACCGAGCCACAAGGGCACTTGATCACCAGCGAAAAGCGCATCGAGCGACTTCGGTCGATAATAAAGAAGCGTGAGCGCCAGTCCGTTGTTGATGAAATGCACAATCGCCCCCGGAACGATGGACCCAGTTTTCCATCGCGCGAATCCAATGACCAGCCCGAGCGTTGCCGTCGGAATCAATCGATAGATCGACCCGTGCGCGAGCCCAAACATGAGCGACGAAGCGACGAGCGCCAACGCTGGCCCCGCGCGCAATAGCCCCGAAAACAAGAATCCTCGAAAAAGCGTTTCTTCGCAAATGGCCGGCGTGAGCGCCACGACCAGGAGCAATACCCAAAACGGCTGACCATCGAGCAACAGCGCTTGATTCAAGTTGTCCGCAAACGTTTGTGGAACCGGAACGAGACGCATCGCCAATGCACTGACGGCAGCACCTCCCGAAAGCCCCACGAGCACTGCACCTAGAATGGCCCGAGGCTTCGGCAAACGAAGCGCCAACGTTTCTCGAATGGATGCTCCTGACAAACCCAAAATCACGAGCGGGGGTAACAACATGAGCCCATATTGCGTACCGAGCAATTGCGCCGTCTTGTTGGTCATGTTCTCAACGATCAAACTCGCATAAAAAACCACCACGAGAATCACCGCAAACCCGAACACGGCCAAATCGAGCGACGGAGTACCTCCCTTTTGCCGTTTCCACGAAAAAAACTGCCGAAATGATCCCCGGCCGCTCCCCACGAGTACATCTTCGCGCTCGAATACCCGGGCCGCAAACATCAGCGCCAAAGCCGCGAAAAGCGTGGACGAGCCCAAGGTGAACAAAACGAGGTCCGGGGCCACGTCTCCCACGTAAATCGCTTTGATGAGCAACGC
>JANORL010000839.1:0-17185 GCA_031415295.1 Polyangiaceae bacterium
GACACACGAGCGCTTTATGCGGATGCGTTGAAATTGTCGAATTTCGTGCAAAGTGAAGTTTTACGGGATGTAACGACGACGGGGCTCGACGCCCGGTTTCCGGTCACGCCATTTCAAGTGGCTGAGATTTTGCGCTTGGTGGATGCGGGCACGATCAGCGGCAAGCAGGCGAAGGAATTGTACGCGGCAGTGATGAATACGGATCGTGCTCCGGAGGACGTGGTCCGCGAGCGAGGAATGGCCGTGATGGGGGACGAATCGGCCATTGAAGCGATTGCAAAATCGGTCATGGAAGCGAATCCGAAGCAGGTAACGGCGTATCGCGCGGGCAAGACGGCATTGCTTGGATTTTTCGTCGGGCAAATCATGAAGCAGACGAAAGGGAGCGCGGATCCAGCAGTGGTGAATGGGGTATTGGGGAGGTTGTTGGGGGGGACATTCACGCTGCCTTGAAATGCCGGACAGCCACATCGACTCCAGCCCCTTGAGCACGTTCAACCGCGATTTCCAATTCCTTCATAACCTCGTTCGACACATATTCTTCGCCGCACGTTTCGCATACCAATGCAGGAATATTGCGAATGACCACGATCATGTTGCCGCGATCAATGGTCATCGTCGTTTCGCCGGCTTTGATTTCACCGTGCTTGCATACGACACATTTCATGGTTTTCTCCTCCGAAATTCTTCATCCCACTGATTCGGATCTGGGTAATACGCAGTGATGACGTACGTTCGATCCGTATCTGGTTCATCAGCGAGGACCACGTGAATAGCCTTGCTGCCTAGGGTACCCAACACGAGCCGACTGGCAAAGGGCGTATCTTCCGGGTACGTCTCGATAACCTCGCACACTTCCACCACATGCTCGATATGGGCCGACGATATGCCGCGCTGGAGCATACGCTTTGCTGCATGAATCCGATAAATGAGAGTGCGACGAGTGGCAACGGTCATGGCACCTTCGTTATGCTCCCCTAAGCGACGTTTGCACATCAGCAGGAAGCGGTGCGTCGAAATCATCTGCAATCGTTGCTTTTCCAGCAAGTCGGCCAAACATTTGCTTGCGTGCGTCCGCGCGTTGCGAGCGTAGCTTGCGCGATGGGAAAAGCACGATAATCTCGGCTTCTCCGGTCGGAATTTCGTCTGGCAGATGAACCAGATGGTCGTCGCCAACCGTAACGCGCAACCGAATAGCTTGTTCCATCGAACGATCTTAGCGCGCGTGACCGGCTGCGCAAATCAAGAAAACGGCCAACCGCGACAACGACGAATATGAGCAGGCTTCGATGCACAAGCCATCAAGCGTGACCCGACTTCAAGAAGATTCATTGGTGTTCAGAAGTCGGTAGATCTTTCCCTCGCTTCGCACGTACATTGGGGCTGCGCGTATGAAAATCCCTGTCGACCCCAAGCTCCTCGTCGCCTTTCTCGTTTTGACCGCATCCATGGGATGCACCGCCGCGGTGGCCAATACGTCACCGCAAACGGCAGCGAATCCGGCTGCAACACCCGCCGTATTTTCACTCGCCGCAAGCGTGGCGGACAAACCTGAGGATCCCGCGGAAAAAGGCATCGCGTCACGCATCACCAAAGTCACGGTATATTCGGACCGCGCACTCGTGAGCCGCGAAGCTTCCGTCGCTCTGTCGACGGTACCCGTGGCGATTCGATTTACAAAATTGCCCGGCTGGGTCGACGAAGGATCCGTTCGCGCCGCCACCAGCACGGGGAAAATCATCGATATCGTTGTGGAGCGCCGATTTTTGGCTCGATCGACCGACGAAGGATTTCGCAAAGTCGAATTGAAACACAAACAATTACTCCAGCGATTGCAGGCGCTCGACGATGAGTTGGCCATTTTGAACACGCAACAAGAGCACGTCGAATCGATTCGCGTGTTTTCGACGGACAAGCTCTCCAAAGACGCGGTCATGCACGACATCAAGGTCGCTACGTACGGCCAAGTCGTCGATTTCGTCACCGATACGTTGCGAAAAACTGCGGCCGCACGCCGTAATATCCAATTCGAACGTGAGCAACTCGCGCCGGACGTTGCCGCCAGTTCCCGGAACCTCGAAGAATTGGCCCGCTTGACCAAATTGGAAGAAACGACCGTGGCGGTGACGGTGCAAGGGGCGGCGGCGGGAAATGCCAATTTGACGCTCACCTATGCCACGCCTGGAGCAACGTGGGAGCCGATGCATGAAATGCGCGCAGCCGCGAACGATCCTGATTCCGTCGAACTCAGTTCTTTCGCTGTCGTGACGCAAACGACGGGTGAAGACTGGTCCAATGCCGAGTTATCGTTTTCTACGCAATCATCTTCGGACAGTGAACGAATTCCGGAACTCGAGATGTTGGCACTTGGGAAAACCCAAGAAACGAGTCGTAGTGTTACGCGACAAATCACTTCGTTCAGCAGTGCGCAGAAAAAGTTCGAAGAACAAAATCGCCACTGGAATCGAATGAATCAGGCGACATCGCAAAAAATTTCGGAGATCGAACAATTCGAACAGTCCTATTCGAGCAACCTGGCCATGCTCGAACGGGTGCAAAGCAAGACGGTCGCCATCTTTCAGGGGCTTCAAACTCGCGGAACCACGGCGCATTTCACGGCCAAGGACCCGGCCATCGTACGTTCGGACGGGCGGTCGATTCGATTGCGTCTTGGAACGAGCCGCATCAAAGCGCTTCGACAAATCATCGCCGCCCCTGAAGAATCGCTCAATGCCGCCATTACATTCGAGCTCAACAACAAGACCAATCAGCCATTGCTGCCTGGAAACGTCGCACGTTATCACGATGGCGCATTTTTAGGAATGACCGATATCGATTTCGTCGCGAAAGACGAAGATTTTTCGGTTTTCTTCAGCGTAGCCGATCAGATAAAACTCACCCGAGAACTCGACAAGCATCAAAGTTCGCTCGTGCGCAAAGAGCGCAATCGTATGCAACTCTCGTTCGTCAGCACCGCGAAAAACCTATCTGATCGAAAAGTCACCGTCGTGCTTGCCGAACGTATTCCAGTTTCCGAAAACGGCGAAATTCGCGTGACTAACGTAAAAATCGCGCCGAATGAAAAGACTGACGCCAAAGGCATCGTGCGCTGGACCGTGACGCTCGAACCCCGTGAGCAGCGCGAATTCCGCATTTCGTACCAAGTTGAATATCCGCCGTCCCTCATCTTCGACGTGCGCCGCAAGCAAAAGTTTGCACCCGCGCCGAGTCCGTCGCGGCCCGCACCGAAGATGGACTTCGAGGATCGCGTGATTCAACTCGAATCGCAATTCTGATCCTTCCGCCGACCTGCCACACGCATCGACCCTGACGAACCATTTGCTGGGAATATTGCTTGCCTTGAATGGTGGGCGAGTGGTATCCTGCACCCATGCGACTCGTCCTACTCAGTGACACCCACCGAATGCACGATAGAATCGTGATTCCCGATGGAGATCTCGTCATTCATGCGGGCGATTTTTGTGGTCACGGTACGCGCAGCCAAGCGCTGGCGTTTGCAAATTTCTTGCGCAGCTTACCCCATCGCCACAAAGTCGTCATTGCCGGAAATCACGATCGCTGTTTGGAACTCGAGCCCGCGCTCGGTCCAGAACTCTTCAGCGGTTGTCATTACTTGTTCGATAGCGGAGTGGAAATCGATGGTCTGCACTTTTGGGGTTCGCCTTGGCAACCGTGGTTTCTCGACTGGGCGTTTAATCTACAGCGCGGTCCCGCATTACGCGCCAAGTGGGATTTGATTCCGACGAATACGGATGTGCTCATCACCCACGGACCACCACGGGGCATTCTCGACCGAACCTATGCAGGCGAAAACGTGGGCTGTGACGATTTGCGAACTGCCATCGAACGGGTTCGTCCGCGATTGCATGTTTTCGGCCACATTCACGAAGGATATGGCGAATACGAAGAAGCCGGCACGAAATTCATCAATGCCAGCATCTGCACGCTGAGTTATGCTCCCACCAACGCCCCTATCGTTATCGACTTGTAACGTTGCCCTCATGCTACCTCACGCGTAAGAAGCGCGCGGATTTTCCTGTGCCACGGGCAAGCTCCGCGTTTGGTACCTCTGGCACTCCTCCACGCCAATGGTCGCAAATTGTCACCCGCGGCGTGTTCGGGTGACATTTCTTGTCACGCTGCGCCAAAATCGTGCGACGCCGCATCCCCGAATCGCCGATAAGCTTTGTCATTCCGGCGTCAAGTCGCGGACGCGTATCCACGGGTCCATGGAACGATTCGTGCTATCTAACTCTGTTGCAGTGAAATACGTCCGAAAGATCCAAGCAATGTGCGCCTTCACCCGTCAAAATCAGCGCGGGTTTACACTCGTCGAACTGATGATCGTTGTTGCCATCATTGGCACGCTTGCAGCGCTCGCCATTTTTGGTGTGGGTCGATACCTCAAAAGCGCGAAATCGAGTGAAGCCCGCAATGGCATTGGACGCATCGCACATGCAGCTGAAGAGTCCTATGCACGGGAAACTGCCGCATCCGAAATCGTTGGTCTTGGAAACACGTCCTCGACCATCGTCCATCAACTCTGCGATAGTGCCGTAGCTGTTCCCGCCGCTGTTCCGGCAAGTCGCAAATATGTGCCCAACAACGTGAATGGTTCCGATTTTTATGCCGGCGCGACTGACACGGGTTGGAAGTGCTTGAAATTCGAAATTCACGACCCGATCTATTACCAGTACAATTATCTGCGCGATTCCACCACCCTCTGTACGACCTACACTTGCACGCCTACCAGCCAAACGCCCAATTTTGAAACAGCGGCAATCGGCGACCTCGATGGCGATGGCATTTATTCGGCATTCATCCTGAACGGTGAAATTGACGGCGCATCGAAGCAGCTCAATCGAGCGACGCAGATTCACGTTCACGACGAGTTTGAATGAGGGGATGACGAATCCGGATGAGATTCGTGACGAAAACTTTCAGCCAATAAATCGCTCGGCGACTTTTTCCGGTACGATGCCCGCGACATCGCCATCTCGACATCGACGATAACGTCGGCCCGCTTTTCGCGGCCTTCGCCCGATGCGACTCGACGTCGACGGAACTGCGTCACGGACGATTCAACCCGGCTGAAATCTTGTTTGTTTGGGCGGGAAACTAGGCGGGAAGCACAATCAAATGTGCTCGATCGACTTGAACATTTCGGCGATGAATTGCGTACGGGGCCGAATCAATCGATCTCGCGTACCCGTCGGACGAACCTTGATGACTCCCGTTTGTCCCTGGAGGTCATTGCCAAGCAATGCGTCGTCCTTGAATTCATATCCGTAGTCTTGCGACTTTTGTTGCTTCTTGTCTTCCGCCAGTGCAGCGGTGCAGAAAAGGCCAATGGTCATGCTAGCAATGAGGGCTGCCGGGATCGTCATCTTGCGCATTGTCGTGCCTCCGTTCCGTCTGCCCTTCGGACACGAGCCCTCTCGAACGCTTGGGATCATCGTGAATTTTTTCGTGAGCCTTCGTGATCAGTCGGCATCCTCGCGTCCGAGAAAACACGCGCCATGAAAACCGTCTCCTTCTTCTTCGACTTCGCGAGCCCCTTTGCGTACCTCGCCTCGACGCAAATTGAATCCATCGCGGCTCGCCACGAAGCGACTGTCCTCTACAAACCTTTCCTCCTCGGTGCGCTCTTCAAAACGATTGGCACTCCAAACGTTCCTCTGCACGCGATGCCCGAACCGAAGGCACGCCTGACCCGAATGGACCTGTTCCGCTGGGCAGATTTTCTCGGCGTACCCTTCAAATTCGCCACACGCTTTCCGATGAACACCGTCAAGCCTCTGCGCCTCGTGCTCGCAGCTCCCGAACACAAGAAGGAGTCGCTCGTTCGCGCCATCTACCGCGCCTATTGGGTCGACGATCGCGACATCTCCACCGACGACGTCCTCGACGACATCTTGGTCAACGACGGATTCGATGTTGGGTTTGTCCGAGTTGCTGTTGACGACCGTTACCGCAAAGCTCTTCGTGATGCGACAGACGAAGCCGAACGATTGGGACTTTGCGGGGTGCCGAGCTTTCTCGTCGGCGACCAGCTCTTCTGGGGTCAGGATCGGCTGAACTTCGTCGAAAAAGCCCTCGATGGATGGCGCCCGCGTACTGACTGATGACGCCAACTTCACGCCAACGTCTCTTCAATTTTCCGCATCCAAACGAACTTTGGATGAAGCCATCTCCAGGCACCTCATGACCACGTACTTGCGGTATTTCTGTGGACCATGCAGTCGCGATCTTGGTCCGCGTCGGTCGTCGTTGTTCTGGCACTGAGCTGCTCGGCGAGCGCTTTTGCAACAGGGTTTGGCGATCCGAACCTCGTCTCGACGTCCGACGATGCCGACGCGGCGCGCGAGATCGACGTCGGCACGAAGCTTGTCGCGACAAACGACGTGAAACTTCGCGATGTTTCGTTGTCCAAAGGCGCGCGCGTCGTCGTGCGCGGACTCGAGCAAAAGGGCGGACGCGTGGCATCTGTCGATGTGGAGCTCGCCGATGGCAAAGTGCTGAAACACATCGACGCGGGCACGATTCGCAAGTCTTTCGCCGTCTCGAGCGACTGACGAACAAACGGCTCGCCACGTTTTTCGTCCTCTGCGCGACCGGTGCTAGCGTCCGTCGTCATGTCCGCACTGCGTAAGATCCGAGTTGCCGTGTTGTTTGGCGGTCGTTCTGCCGAGCACGAGATATCGCTTTTGTCCGCGCGTAACGTCGTCCAAGCGCTCGATCGAGAACGCTTTGATCCGATGCTCATCGGCATCGACAAGAACGGACGTTGGCTGCTTCAAGAAGAGGCGATGTTGCTCGCGGCTGCACGCGATCCTCGTCTAGCGAAGCTCGAGCAAACGGCGGCGTCGGTGTCGCTTTTGGCTCATCCGGATGATCACGGCGAAGCTGCACTCACGGTTGCGGGAGGTGCGTCGCAAGCGATCGACGTGGTTTTTCCTGTACTACATGGCCCGATGGGCGAAGACGGATGCATCCAAGGACTGCTTGAATTGGCGGGCGTTCCGTACGTTGGTTCGGGCGTACTTGGATCGGCCGTAGGCATGGACAAAGACGTCATGAAGCGTCTGCTGGCTCAAGCGGAGATTCCGATTGTTCCTTACGAAACCGTACGACTTGGTGAATGGAATCGTCATCGCGAAACGGTCGTGCAGCGTTGTGTTTCGCTCACGTGTCCGCTTTTCGTCAAGCCGGCGAACTTGGGTTCTTCGGTCGGTGTGACGAAGGTCAAGAATCACGCGGCGCTCGAAGCAGCGATCGATGTTGCGTTCGAATACGACACGAAGGTGGTCATTGAACAAGGCATCGAAGGCGTGCGTGAGATCGAGTGTTCGGTGCTTGGTGATGAAGATCCAATCGCAAGTGTTCCAGGCGAGATCGTCGTGGATCATCCTGATGGGTTTTACTCGTACGCAGCGAAGTACATTGACGAGCATGGAGTGACGACGCGTATTCCGGCGGATCTGACGACGGCAGAAACGAGTGCGGTGCAACTGCTCGCATTACGGACGTTCCGTACGCTCGAAGGTTCGGGCCTCGGGCGAATCGATTTCTTTATGGACAAGAATCGGTCGCTTTACGTGAATGAGATCAACACATTGCCAGGTTTCACATCGATATCGATGTATCCGAAGATGTGGGAAGCGAGCGGCATAACGCCACGGGATCTCGTGGGGCGTCTCATTGACTTGGCGATAACGCGTTCGGAGCGACGAAAGAAGCTGCGCACGTCGGCGTGAGTTTTACGTGCACCCACCGCCACAAGGTGGTTGTATTCTCCGTCTCCACGACGATCTACCCAATCAACGACCCGTCCGACAATTCTTGGCAAAACCGGCCGAACGTCAATATCTCGATTCCATCGTCCGTGCGTCCGTTTTCATCACCCAAATGGAGCAGGATCCGGCGCTCGAGTCCGACGAGTTTTTCGATGGCGCGTAGACCAGTAAAATGCGCCTCGTGCACGCGTTGCGACGTCTTGACTTCGATTGCCCATCGTTTCAATCCCTGAACCAAAACGAAATCGACCTCGGTTTTTGCCGCTTCTCCTGGCGCCCAATAGGCAATTTCGTCAATGTCGAGTTTTCCGAGGTCCATATAAAGGCGAAGCAGCATGTATACGAATCCCTCGAACAAGTGTCCTCGTTCTTCGGGCGACGGCGCACCGCGACTTCGCGCGACCATACGAACGATTCCCGGATCCACCCAAAACAACTTTGGATGCTGTCGCTCTCGTACACGAAGTTTGGCCTCGAATGCAGGCAGCCGATAAGCAAGCAAGGTGTCTTCGAGAATCGATAGATATTCGAGCACCGTGGTCCTGGCGATACCCGCGTCACGGGCAATACCGGCCGCATTGACGAGTTGTCCGTGACAAATGGCAGCAATGGGGAGAAATCTGGCAAAACCTGGCAAATTGCGCACAAGCGCCTCACCTTGCACTTCCTCTTTCAAGTAGAGTTGCACGTACGCGGCAAGCGTTGCTTCCGGCGTTTCTGACGTCCAGACAATTGGCAGTGTGCCGATTTGAAGCGCCCGCTCGAGATCGAATGCTTGCCCCATTTCCTCCGGCGCAAGCGGATACATCGTGCAACGAAGCGCGCGACCAGCAAGAAGATTGACCCCCGCTCGACGAAGCTTTCGCGCGCTGGAACCAGTCAATGCAAATCGCAGCCGACGATCCTCGATCGCCCGGTGGACTTCATTGAGCAATGCAGGCAAGCGCTGCACTTCGTCGATGGTGACCCACGCACCGTCCGGAACCGTTGCCAGTTCGCGCTGAAAACTGCCAATGTCTTGCAAATATCGTTGGTAACGTGCCTCATCGAGCAGATCGAAACGCATCGTGTCTGCAAAGTGCTGTTTGAGCCACGTCGTCTTCCCAGTGCCGCGTGGACCAAGCAAAAAGAACGAGGTTTTCGGGGGCGTGAGAAGGCGGGGAAACATCGCCGTCACTTTACGCCGCAAAACGACGACAAGCTAGACGTTTCGCACGGACGAGATTTACTTCCCTTGAACCGGCAAGGAACCAACCACCGTAACGCGCGTTTATCCCGTCCCGCCCGCATTATCCGTTTCCGTGGAGGCCGTCTTCTTCTTTCGAGGCGTCAATGCATCGCCGACGAATGCGAATGCGTGACCCAATTCCGGATCGACGCGCGTCAATGCTTTGGCCACGGCGTAAGCATCGAGAACCATTTTCCACGCATCGTGATGTGCCGGTAAGAGCTGGTGCGAAATGTCGCTTTCAACGATGCTCATCTGCTTTTCACTGTCGATTGCACGATTGTACCAGGGTCACAACCTGACCTCCGTATTGGTTATCACGGGAGTGCGTTCTTCTTTGCTCGGTTTCCCCGGCGCCCTGTCGCGAAGCTTCTGAAGCTCCTTTTCACGGAGTTTCGCGACAAGAGTATTGAAATAATCTATCGGTGAATGTCGCGTGTCATTCCAACCGACCGAGAAGACGAGCCGCCCCGCTGGCTTTAGCATTGGGTCGCTTGTATCCGACACAGGAAGCTCATAACGGCCGCCGATGGAGAGGAACACCGGGCCAAAGATCTGCAATGATACGTTGCCCCCTGCACTACCGCCCCAAGCCATGGAATTCGTGGGTTGACGCCACGCCCCGGCCCCAATCAACTCGGCAGATCCATTAATCACACGCGTACCGAACGTGGCACGTATTCCAAGATGACCAGCGGGTATGATTTGCGTCACTTTCATCTTATCCCGCGAAACTGCGATATCGCCATAGGGGGCGACATCAACGACGAGCGCTACCTCAGATGCCGTTAGCGAGAGCTTCCGTCTGCGCGCGTTCAAGAAGATCGTTCACACGTAAATGAACTGACCACGTATGAAGATACCGAGTGTCCATCTCGGACCTACTGATGCGAAGTACTTCCACAACATCGCGCCATTGCTTGGAAGAGACTTCGCCACCATCGCGGTACCATGCAAGCTTCCGTAGAACCGTATCTTCAGGCGATTTGATGACCAGTTCTTCCGCGGTGGATCGAACTTTGATTCGTTTACGACGATTAAATTCCATTTCGTCATAACAGCCGTGACCAAGTGCAAAAATGTCGATCTTGGTAACCATCGGAAGATAAAAAATATTGGCACAACGACCGTGAACCAACGCGTCACGTAACATGTCCTGGTCCACCTCGAAATCTGCACCGAGTTCTTCTGCAAATAGGCGAACACGATGAGGCAACATGGCCACGACGATATCGATATCGTTTGTCGCACGTGGTTCGCCCTGAAGCGAACTCGCCACGCTTCCACCGATAAAGTACTCGCATCCGATGGCTTCGAGCGCCGCTGCAACAAGCAGAGCGACATCGAGGGCGCTCACCATATCGTTCGCGGAGGTCATCGTTTAGATTGCGTCGTCTGGCACAAGGCCAAACAATTTCTTCGCGCATGCACGGCCGTAGAGCCTCACCGTAAGCCGAACACGAAGTTCCTGCTCATCTGCATGAGGGTGCTTGTTTCGAATGCTCGCGATCGCCAATTCGCGTACCGCGCGACTCAACCGCATGGCCGCTTCGAGGCGCTGTTCCGGTTTCATACGTCGTAGGAGCTCGTGGTAGCGAGCGTCTGCTTTAGGAGACGTGTCAACCATCGGCATTCGCAGCACATTCATAGCAGAGCGCTACCGCTGTGTACAGCCACTTCATAAGTCGGGTACCCGTGGGTGACACGAAATTCAAAAGTAAGCGTTATCAAATCGACAAGGGATGGCAAAACGATAACCTCGACAAACATGGCATGTACGTCGCACCTAACATTGAAACACTCATTCATGAAGTCTCCCCCGACGAACAGCCACTTACTTTGACGGATTTTTCGGCGTAGGTATCTTCGCGTCCACCATTCATTGCTCAATTCGCAAATTACTTACGCACAGCACCGCTCACTCACGCACCTTCGATACACACCCCATGCGCCGCCAATCCCGGCCTACGCACCGTGACCGGATGCAGCGCTCGTAGAATCGCGTCGTGTTTGTCCGGGGACGCCCATAACAAAACGTGCCCACCACCACCCGCGCCACATGCGCGAATCACTTCGACATCCAAACCTTCCAATCGCCGACTCATCTCAATCGCCGCGTAACTCGCTCGAGGGTCACGGCGAAGTTTGGCCATTGCACTACGACGCATCGCTGCAAGAAGTCGTGGAAGTGATCCGTCCTCGATCGCTCGAGCAGCATCCGCCGCAGATGCCACGAGCGGCTCGACGGAAGCCAGCGCTGCCGCGGCGTTGACGCGTTCGAGCACCTCACCCGATACGCGACGAACATGCGTGTCGACGAGCAACAACCCTTCTTCGAAGGCGCGCACAAAGGCTCGGTCCACTGAAAAACGCGTCATGTTTGTCCAGCCAGACTCGGCGAACGACAAGTCGAGAAGTCCTCCACAAGCCGCGAAGACTTGATCTTGCGAACCACACACCAACGATAAACGTTCACGTTCGATCGTCGTCGCTTCGCGCACCATCGTTTCGTGCGTCGCCGCTTCTCCGACGGACCACTTGAGCGCGGTGAGAGCAGCGATCGCAGTCGCGGCGCTTCCCCCAAGTCCTGCACCTGGAGCGATGTCGGTTTCGATGCGCACGTGCACACCATCGGTCACCCCCGTGTGTGCAAGAGCTGCTTCGAGCAACCGAAACGAAACGGCATTCGACGGAGGATCATGGATCGACCGCGTCGTCGTTTCATCGACAACAGGGACTTCGAAACGCACCCAACCCCGATCGAATGGTTCGACGATCGCTCGCACGCGCAAGTTGATGGCACTGCCCACGACGCGACCAGGCACACCTGGCACGAATGGAGGCAAATCGCTTCCCCCGCCGGCAAATGAGATGCGCATGGGCGCGCTGGCGACCACGCGTCGTTGTGGTGTCCGCTCAGTGCGTGCGTGTGTTGTGGTTACGACGAACGTGTCCATGGTGTTCGAGCTAGCGATCCTTGTGCTCGGCTGTTCGATGCCGCAGCGAACGATTCATCTCCGATTCTTTGGTGCTCAAATCGTTCGCCACGTGCCGTACTTCGATGACGGATCTCTTGGATCAGTTGCATCCCGTCTACTGCGTATTCACGAGCAATTGTTTCAGTTGGGTCGCGCTGATTTGCTCGCTCGTGCTTCGTTTTGACGAGCTCGCTCCGTATCCAGAATGCGATCGATCAACTTGATCCCCGCAAGCAACACTCGACGTTCTCCAACGTCACCGTCAGGTTCGGTCGCCGCATAGTTACGCAGTGAAAGCGCATCCGAACGGATCGGAACGAGTTCGATTTCGAGCGCGACGGCCGCGATGCGATTTGCCACATCGACCACCAACGCCTTGTCATCCGGCCCAAAACCACTCTTCGCTGCGTGGTCGAGCACGTGCGTGAGTTCTACGCGATACGTCGCGAGCACGAGTGCCCACAACGCACGTCGGTGCGTGAGCGCTCGCGTGATGAGTCGATGCAAACCATCGCTGTCGTGTTCCCAAGGGCTGTCCATTGTTCCGAGCAGAGAGAATACATAGAAGCGGCAGAGCCGTGGGACGTCTGCTCGACGCGCAAAACGAACACTCTGGAAGGCATGTGCATCGAGTCCCTAGCGTCCGCCCAAGACACTTGGGCCGACCAGGAAGCCGAACCACACACCGCCTTGCGCCGTTAGAAGGAATCAGTCAAGACGCACGCCGCTCATCGTAACGCGTCGGAACGCCTTGTTCCATTGGACAAACGCCGTCGCGTCCTCGATGCACGACACCTCAAAATGCCACTTTTCCACGCTACGAATTCACCGTGACCGCCAAGCCGCCGATCACCCAACCACTACGTACATCAACGAATTTGGACAAACCTTCCGTGCCAACGAACGAGCAAGACGCGCAAGGCGCGCAAGACCCGCAGGAGACGATTCCCCGCGAGGAAGAAGCACTGCTCGAACGCGTGCGTGCGCATCTCGCAACGGTCAAGCCGGCGACTCCTCCGCCGATTAACGACTACGAAGAGCAACTCGTGTCGTTGCGCGATCAAATTTCCAGTTCGCGTCTGGAAGATGTCCCGGCACTCGTGCAACAAATGGAACGAATTGCCGGCGTGGCTGCGCGACGTGCGGAGATCGTTTCCGAACCTGTCGATCCGCGTGCGCCTTACTTCGGACATTTACGTCTTCGCGAGTCGGACAAACCCGAGCGTGACGTACTCATTGGACGCACGACGCACATCGATGCTCGAGCTGGCGTGCGTATCGTCGACTGGCGTCATGCGCCTATCAGCCAGCTGTATTACCGCCACGAAGAAGGCGCTGATTACGAAGAGACCTTTGGCGAACGAGAAGTCGAAGGCACAGTGCTCGTGCGTAGAACGGTCACGATCGACGAGGGCAGACTCCTACGTATCTCGTCTCCGCAAGGCTTATTCGTTCGAGGTGAAACGAGTTGGCGCACGTTGAGCAGCCGCGCGGTTGAGCTCTCCGGAGGTCAAGGATCCGCGATGCGTCCTGAGGACATGCGAGGCGCGCTTGGAACGGGAGCTGCTTTCGCTGCGAAAGAAGATCGGCATTTGCCGGAGATCGCCGCACTTCTCGATCCTCGACAGTTCGACCTCATCTCACGCCCCGATTCGGGAATCGTCGTCATTCAAGGTGGAGCAGGCAGTGGCAAGACGACCATTGGCCTTCACCGCATGGCATTTCTCGCGTTCAACAACCGCCAGCGTTTCTCGGCGGACAAGATGGTCGTCATCGTCGGTAGTCCCGCGTTACGCGCATACATCAGCGAGATTCTTCCGGCGTTGGGGATCGGAAATGTCGTCGTCGAGATGTTTGCCGAATGGGCCAAGACATTGCGGCTTCGCGCGTTCCCGTGGCTCGAAGTTCCCATCGAGGACAGCACGCCAAGTGCGGTGACGCGGTACAAGACGCACCCGGCGATGTTGCACTTGCTCGAGAAGCAAGCGCGTGCGTATCGCGACGATCCGACAACGCGAAAAGACTCGCGCGGCATCCTTTATTTTTGGGCGGATCTGCTCACGGACAAAGGACTCATCGAGAAAACATTTCGCGATGCACAGGACCCCGAGTTCGGGATGGACAAGGTGCGTCAAGCGCTGCGTTGGTGTTCCGATCGTTGTCCAGCGGTGCTCGATCGTGATCCTGGTGATCGTGCCGAGCGGAAAGCCGCGATGGGCGACGAACCGACGGACTCGGATTCTTCCGAGCAAAGCATGGGTGTGGATGATCGTTCCGTCGACGAAGACGAACGCGCGATGCTCGATCCCGAAGACGATGCACTTCTTTTGAGGGCATACCAAATCATCAAGGGCGAGTTGCGGAAGGGCAAACAACCGCTCATGTACGAACACTTGTTCGTCGACGAAGCGCAAGACTTGGCGCCGATCGATTTGGCGGTGTTGCTTGGCGTCGTGAGCGAACGCCGGTCAGTGACACTTGCGGGTGACACAGCGCAGCGACTCTTCATGGATTCAGGATTCCGTGACTGGAGTCGCGTGCTCGACGACTTGGGTTTGTCGTCGGTGAACATCGAACCGTTACGCATCGCGTATCGGTCGACGCGGGAAGTGTTGCAGTTTGCGCGTCATGTTCTCGGACCGCTCGCAGATCCCACGCCGCCCATCGCGCCTCGCACGGGAGCGGCTGTCGAGCACCATCCGTTTCCCAGCCAAGGCGCTGCCGTCGCGTTTCTGGCCGAAGCGCTACGGCCGTTGTTCTCCCGCGAGCCGCGCGCGACACTGGCGATCCTCGCGCGTCACGCCGAGCAAGCCGATGCCTATTACGAAGCGCTCGTGATGGCCGAGATTCCGAATTTGCGGCGCATTCGTGCGTTCGAGTTTGCGTTTCGTCCTGGCGTCGAAGTGACTGAAATTCGGCAAGTCAAAGGTTTGGAGTACGACTACGTCGTGCTCGTCGATGTAAATTCGTCGACGTACTCAACGAACGACGAATCTCGACACTTGCTGCACATTGGCGCAACGCGTGCAGCCCATCAGCTCTGGGTCGTATCGACAGGCAAACCGTCACCGCTTCTTCCGACCTGGCTGCTCGGCGAGTAAAACCCCTGGAATTACGCTATCGACGATGTTTCTTCGTCGGACGTGTAAGACCTTCTTGACTCTTCCAAGGTTGAGAGTAGCTTCCCGCTCGCCATCGCAGCTTTCGAGTGCGAAACATGACGCGGGGTGGAGCAGTCTGGTAGCTCGTCGGGCTCATAACCCGAAGGTCGTAGGTTCAAATCCTGCCCCCGCAACCAGTGGAACGTGGAGACAGTCGTAGCGCTGTCTCCACTTTCTGCATTTTGTGGCCCTGAATTTGGGGCTGTCAGGTTTGAGGCAAAGGGCACCGAAGGCAACCCGGTGCCGCAAATGTTTGCGCCAGAGTCTTCCACGCTGATTCACGCGACAATCGTCGCGTAGCGCTGGACAAACCCCAAACTTCCGATTTCGCCGAGAGCACCGAAACGCCACGCGAGATTACGCGCTGCGTGGCCTGTCGGAAGACCTGACCACACAGGCACACCGAGCGGTTCGAGCGCTTCGCGAAGAACGTCGTGCAGTGTGTAGTCCGCGCCGGCGGGAGGCTCGCACTTGACGAAATCGCCAAGCGCAATCGCCAGTGCTCCGTCAAACGCTCCGCTTTGCCGCAGCTGCGTGATCAAACGATCGATGCGATAAGGCGCTTCGGTGACGTCTTCGAGCACGACGATCGCGTTGTTGCTTTCGAGCGCCCATGGCGTTCCGGCAAGACTAGCGAGCACGCACAAGTTTCCTCCGACGACGCGCCCACACACGACATGAGACGGCCCTGCAAAGTGTTCTGCCGACATGGGAACATTCGTTTCACCAGCAAGCATCTGCCGAATGTGAGATCGCGTGACGTCATCGACACGTGTCGCAATTGTTTCGAGCATGGGGCCGTGCACGAGCGGCCCACCGCGTCGTTTGTCAAGGTACGTAAGTAGCGCCGTGGCATCCGAGCAACCAATCACGGGTCGATTGTCGGGCAGGCCTGCGGGCAGATGCGGTAGGCATTGCATGCAGCCATATCCGCCACGGGCGAGCCATAAGGCGTCGATACCTTCGGCCGAAAGTGCCCACACGAGATCGCGCGTGCGTTGGTCCGTCGTGCCGGCGGTAAAGCGATGTTTGTCTCCCATATGTGGAGCGCGCGAAATGCGATAACCCCAGCTTTCCACGAGGGAAATACCGGCTTCGACACCATCGAGGTTCGGGATACCGGCGGGCGCAACGACGGCAATGTTCGCGTTTTGTTTCAGCATGGGGTCTTCGGCGG
Organism: Polyangiaceae bacterium; assembly: GCA_031415295.1. Classification (GTDB taxonomy): domain Bacteria; phylum Myxococcota_A; class Polyangia; order Polyangiales; family Polyangiaceae; genus Polyangium. The sequence goes on from JANORL010000839.1 coordinate 16,362, forward strand.
ATTGGCGTAGCACATATACGGGTTTTGCCGAGTCTACCGAATGGAAGTGGAAACGAGGTGGATGGCGATGAGCATAGAGTGCGGCTTGTTCTGTGCATATCGCTTCGCATGGACCAAGGAGCAAGGATCCGACCGAGCGGCGTCGTGGCGGCGGCAATACTGATGGGCTGGAGCGGTCTTTTGACGATTGTGTCGATATTCCCACCCTTTGCACAGGTGCAAACACCACGATGGGTCATGGGAATCGACCTAGTGCTTGGTGTTGCCATACTCATTGTTGCTGGGGGTTTGTTCGCATTGCGTTCATGGGCCTATATCGTGACGATGGGCATTCAAGCGGTCAATGCGTTGTTTGCTATCATTACGGTGATCGCCGCACCTCGTACGTGGCTGGCGTGGATTGCGATATTGATGGCGGCGCTCATTATTGGATATTTATCGCGCCCACATGTTCGCGATGCGTTTGGAGTGATGCGGGGGGCGTAGCGACGTGGCGTAACAATCAGTATTATTGTCGTTCGGAGCCTGACGGGGTAGACTCGGCGTGTGCCCTCCTTTTCAACGACCTACGCCTGCTCTGCATGTGGCCAATCGTCGAACGTCGAAATCACCGACCTCAGCGATCCGCATCAACACATTTCGGAACGTACGCAGGAAGTTTTGCGCCGCTCACGAACAACGCAAAACATGCTTGGGGCGGAAAAACCTGGGGATCCGGTTGACGAGCTGGCGCAGGAGCTGCTCGAACGGGAAGCCCGTTCCGAACTTCGTTATGTAACGTGTCCAGAATGCAATGCGAAAAATCCGGAAGGCATTGCAGCGAT
>JANORL010000840.1:0-39136 GCA_031415295.1 Polyangiaceae bacterium
GGGGCTACGCCCCCCATACCCCCGAGATCGTTGTGATCCGCTTTCATCTCTGGTGGGTGAGGCGAAGCCTCGTTGGGACTCTCCACGCAGCATTGCGAAGCCGCGGAGCTGGAGAGGGGGCCGGGGGGCATAAGCGCTAACTTAGACACACATCGCCCTCAATTCTCTAATCCGGCGGGGTTTGGGGCGGCAGCCCCATCGTCAACTGGGTAGAGGGAAAATGCCGAAAGTGCGCAGCGCTTGTCGGAATTTTTCCTGACTAGGGTTGAGCGCGAAGCGCTCAACCGGTCGACAAACCAGAGTAAGTTAGCAGGAGTTCTTTGCGTTTACCCTTCTGATGCGGTAAACACCATTTTCATGAACGCCGCCCTGATTGTTTTGGCGCTTGGTTTTGGGCTCGTTGGTTGCTCTACGTCCGAGTCGCCCGCGCGTGTTCAGCGCGTGACGTTGACCCAGAAGAGCCCAATCACGTTCGAGCTCGTTCCATTGTCTGATCAGCCGCCATATTGCCACGTGTTCACGACGACGGCTACAGGCGTCATTTGGCTTCAGACGCCAACCGAGGATCAATTGTCGATTGATTGTCCTGCAGGAGTGCCCATAACGGGAGCCGCACTTCGAGTGCCCAAGCGTGAAGGAAAGGTGAAGGTGTATGTCATCTTTTCCGATCGGCGCCTCGAAGGTGGACCATTGCAGATGCAAGTCCAAGAAATGGTGCAGCAAATGAAGCCCGTGTCCGCGGTCGATCTGCGTGCTCCCGGAAAAGTCGTCGTTGATATGCTGGAATTTCAGCCCACGGGGGGCTGACGTGAATGATTATGCTTCTATTTCCGCCAGACTCGACCGCAAGTCTTCGAGTGCCATTTCGATGCGATCCTTGTGGGTCCGAAATGACAGAATGCACATGCGAATGAGAAATCGTCCTTTGCTCGTCGTTCCAGTGAGCAAAACACGTTGCTTTTGATTGACGAGCGACATCCATTGCCGATTTCGCGCGTCTTCGTCATTGCTCGTCAGCTCTGGAAAACGCCTGCGAAACGCTAGGAGGGATAACTTGGGTTCCGCGACAATTTCCACGCCGGGAATTTTTCGTAACTCATTGGCTGCAAAACGAGCCAGGTCCAATTTTTCATCCAGTGCGTCTCGAAAAACACTGGCACCGTGCATTGAAAATGGCAGCCATATGCGAAGACCACGCGCATCTCGCGACAATTCCGGACCTATCTCGCAAAAATCCACGAGTCCTTCGTCGTGTTGCATGGGTGGCATGTATGCAGCAGGAACCGCATGCGCCCGCCGCAACGCTTCGCGATCGCGTACAATCAAACAGCCTGTTCCATAAGGCAAAAATAGCCCCTTGTGGGGATCCAGCGTCACGGAATCGGCACGCTCGATTCCTTCGAGCGTCTTACGACCACGATCGGTCAATGCAAAAAAACCTCCATATGCGGCGTCTATGTGTAACCAACACGCTTCGGTTGCCGCGATGTCGGCAATGCGAGTCAAATCGTCGACGGCTCCCGTATTCGTCGTTCCGGCGCTCGCGACAATAAGAAAAGGAAGTCGTCCAGAGGCTCGATCGTCGCGTATTGCTTGGACAAGTGCTTCCGGTTGCATTCGAAATTGGTCGTCGGTCGGAATGCTTCGCACGTGTTCGGGCAGAATGCCTGCGAGCAACGCTGCTTTGAGCACCGAATGATGCACTTCTTCGGACGTGTACAGGGTTCCTCGTAAAAAATCTGGCGGGAGTTTTTCTCGACGTGCGGTAATGGTGGCGACGAGATTCGCGAGAGAGCCACCGGTCAACAAGAGACCTGCTGCGGTGGAGGGCATACCGAGCATTGCGGCAAACCATTGAATGACGTTTTCCTCGATCTGCGCCAAACCTGGGGCTGCAATCCATACGCCGACATAACGATTGGTCGCGTCGGCGATGAGGTTCGCAATAGCGGCGTGAAAAATACCACCGCCGGGGATATACGCCAAATATCCAGGAGATGCCGTATTGAGGCTTGCGGGAATGATTTGACTAAAAAGTGTTCGAAAGAGCTTCTCGAATGGCACACCGTGTTCGGGCATTGGTGCAGCGAGCCGGCGGGCGAGTTTTCGACCGCCTTTCGTGGCATGCATGGGCTGTGTAGGCAACGAACCGATATGCTCGACAATGTAGTCCGTTGCGCGTTGCAACATCGATCGCATCACGTCCGGGGATAATTCGAGCGGAAATGGCGAAAGTGGTAGCGGACGCGGCTTGTTTCGACCCACGAGGTTATCCTTTCCCTACATGCAAGGATGTTCGAGCGTTCAATAAAAAGCAAAGATAGAGGACCGTGTCAACATTGACATTCAGCAATACACGGGATCGATATCGGCATAAATTCGGTATTCTGTGCCAATCGAGGCGACGGAACCATCATGCGTTTGGCGCGTTGAATCGTTGCAGCTCAATTTTTCGGAAGTGATACGCGAAACGTCGATCCTTTGCCGACATGGCTATCGACGGTGATCTCGCCTCCGTGCCCTTCGACAATTCTTCGCGCAATGGCGAGCCCAAGTCCTGTGCTTCGTTCCCCGTCCGTGGCGCGTACGCTGGTCGTTGAAAATGGCCGGAATAGGCGACTCAGCTCATTATCCGGGATCCCGGGACCTTGGTCTTCTACGCTGAATTCGGCTCGCGTGGGCGTTGCCGTAACCCGTACGACGATAGACGATCCCGACGCCGAAAACTTGATGGCATTGCCCGTGAGATTGCTCAAAACTTGTTCGATTTTTGATCCATCGGCGTTGACGATGACCGCTTCCCGCGGAGGGTCGAACCTGATTCGAATATTCTTTCTGGCAGCGAGAATGCCAATGAGATCGACGTGACTCATCGCCAAGCGACTCAAGTCGACCGGAGCTCGATCGATGATGAGTTTTCCCGATTCGATGGTGGAAATATCGAGTAATTGTTCGACGAGTCCCAAAATGAATTCGCTTGATTCCGTAATAGCGTCAAGAAATGCACGATGTTCGGCACTTAAAGATGGGCCGGCATCGACCTGCAAAAATTTGGCATAACCGAAAATGATCCCGAGAGGATTGCGGATATCGTGAGCCGCCATTCCCAGCATGTGATTTTTTTGTTGATCGAGCTGTTCGAGCCGTTCGTTTTTGAGGCGTAATTCTTCGGCCATTAGTTTGAGTTTGGCGCGGAATCGGTGCCTCTCCACTGTGTGGGAAAGAGTTTGGCCCAGCATTTTGGCGTCGAGCGGCCCTTTGACGAGATAATCGTCCGCTCCGGCGAGAATGGCCGCGGCTGCCGTGCTGCGGTCATCGTTGCCCGTAATGACCACAGTCGGTAACTCGTAGCTGTCGATCATGCTATGTAACGTGTCCAATCCTGAGCTGTCGGGCAGGTTCAAATCGAGAAGTAATGCGTCGAAGCTGCCACTTACGAGTTCGGCACGCGCCGCTTTCAGCGTTCCCGCGACCACCACGGAAACACCGAGAGCGTTCAGAATTTTTCGTAACGCGAACACATACGTGGAACTATCTTCTACAAGTAGAACACGCTTGACTTGGGCGTCGGAGGGCGAAGGCGAGCGATCAATCATGGCAACGCGCAAAGGATAGCCATGTTGACTTTTGATTTCCAGGTCGAAATTCGACAGGGCGTTTTTCCGACCGCTCGACATTCCAATTGCGCGACGTAAAGCAACTGCTTGTGCTTCGGCTTTCAAATAATACGCTGCCGCAGAAGTCCCGTCTTATGGGAAACGTGCGTTTCGTGTTGCGGTGCTCAAGTCGATTCCGATAGTCTGCACTTCATGATACGAAATATTTTCTATCCGTGGGTGGCGAGTGTGATTATTGCCGGAGCTGTCGTTGCGGGCTGCGGCGGCACAGAAGGTGGTAACAGTGCCGGGACTGGGGGAAAAGGCGCTGGCGGCAATAACTCGGGTGGTGCAGGCGGCAGTGGGGGAGGCATTGGTCCGAATTCGTGCATGCCCGCTTGCGTTGAACCACAGGTGTGCAGTGCGTCAGGTGCGTGCATCGATCCAGGGACCTGTGCTTCCGATGCGGACTGCATGGCCGGTACGGTATGCGATACAGCGACGAAGAAATGCGCACCGGGCGGTGCTTGCGGTGCGCAAGAAGCGAAGGTGGATCCCGTTCCGCCCAATATGCTTCTCGTTGTCGACCGATCGTGTTCGATGACGGGACTGGCCGGCACGTTGACGAAATGGGAAGTTGCGGTTGCGGCCATCAATAAGATGACGACCGACTTCGCTGGCCAAATTCGGTTTGGCCTGACGCTCTTCCCAGACACGGTCACTCCTTCCTGCCAACAGGACAAGATCCCGATTCCGGTCGCACCGAGCAATGAAATGGCCATTCAAACGTTGATGACGGCGGCGCTTGTAAAGGCGGACCCGCTGTTCCCGGATGGTCCGTGCGTCACCAACATTCTGACGGGCATGCAACAAGCGGCCACAATGGAACCGGCATTTCTCGATACGGAACGGGCCAGCTACGCTGTGCTCGTCACCGACGGCAACGAAACGTGTGGCAGTGATGCAACGACCGAAGCTGTCATTAAGACGATGTTCGAAATGGCCAAAGTTCCCACGTTCGTCATTGGATTCGGTTCCGGCGTCTCTCCTGCCCAATTGGACAAGTTTGCCGTTGCGGGCGGAGTACCGAGCACCGGAGCCAACAAGTACTACGACGCTGGCGATCAAGCGAGCCTCGATGCAGCTCTTTCCACAATTGCGAAAAGCACCCTTTCCTGCACGTATTCGCTGGATTCCGTTCCTCCCAATCTCAACGAAATCTACGTTTTTTTCGACAACGTAACGAAGGTTCCGCGTGACATCATGAACGGTTGGGAATACGATGCCACGAAAAACCAAGTCGTGTTTTACGGCCCTGCTTGTGATGACTTGAAGGGCGGCATCGTCAAAGACCTCGACATCGTATTTGGTTGTGATGCTCCCACGCCAAACTGATTCAATCTTCCACGCATGAGACCATGAAGAAACATCCTCCGGTGCGTCGAACCGACGCGAATGAAATCGTGTATGGTTTGCGGGCAGGTCTTGCCGTATTCGATCGGCTGCCGGATTCGATCGTCCGCATTACCTACCACCGTGAAATTCGTCGCCACCTCGCGAACCTCGAGCGTTGGGCCGCTGCGCAAAGAATTCCTTGCGTTGAAATAAACGACGACGAACTCAGCCGTGTTTCCGGAACCAAAAATCACGAAGGCTTGTGCCTCGAAGTAACGCCTCGTTCATGGTCGAGCCCGCAAGCATTGGCCGATATGCTCGTGCGGACGAAAGGCACCGCCATTGCCCTCGAACGAATCCGCAATCCCTACAACATTGGCGCCATTTTGCGTAGTGCCGCGTTTTTCGGAATGGACGCCGCATTGCTCGGTGCTCCCGCGCCGCATCCAGGATTGCCGGCGGATGCCGTACGCGTTGCGGAAGGTGGCGCCGAGCAACTCGAATTCGCACGTACGACGGATTTGCCCGATACGCTTGCCCGTTTCCGCGCTCGTGGCATTACGGTCGTGGGCGCGGAAAGCGAAGCAACCGTCAACGCCATCGGCTTTACCTACGCCCGGCCGATTGTCATTGTTTTGGGCCACGAACGCGAAGGTTTGTCGGAACGAGCGAAAGCGTCATGCGATACGCTCGTCGCCATTCCGGGTCTGAGTCCCCTGCGGTCGCTCAATGTATCGGTTGCGGCAAGCGTTCTATTTGCGGAAGTGGTTCGGGACCGACTACGCCAAAAACTGGTCGGGCAAACCTCCATAAAAAAGTAGAAGATCGACTGCTGGATGTCTTTCCCACGGCAACCCTTCACGCTATCCTCTCGCCCTATGGGCCGTAAATTCGCGCTCCCTGTTTTTCTCCCCCAACCCCCGACGCCTTCGGTCGATCGCATCCGAAAACGCCTTGGCGGCCGCGCATCCACCGAAACCGGCGCGGGTGATGTCGTTAGGTTCACGACCGACGGCGGCATTCATCAGACAGGTGTCGTCATTTTCGTTCGTGGAGACGAACTCGACGTGTATGTCAGCGACAATCTCGTGCGCCGTGTTCGTCGCCCAGCCGTCGAAGTCACCGATGCGTCATTGACGACGGCATTGACGCCGGCATTGGCGCCGGCATTGACGCGTATTGCGGAGAGTGCCCGCGTTTTCGAACGCCTTGCGGAAGGCCAACGCGTTTCTTTTGCGAGTGACGATGGCTCGCACGAAGGTCTTCTCGTGGAAAAATGTCGATTCGGTGCATTGGTCGAACGTGTCGACGGCAGCATTGTCGGCCTTGGTTTTCAGCGCATTTGGGCCGCCGTCGACAAGGCGGAACTCTCTTCATGAATCTCGGGGATTCTCATGGCTATTGAAATCGAGGGTTTTACGCGGACGGCCTTTACGTATCAGGAGGAAACCCGGGATGTGTATCGCCGTGGCGAAGGCCCCGGTGTCGTCATTGTTACCGAAGTTCCTGGACTCACTCCGTCCGTGATTCGTTTTGCCGAACGTGTTGCAGCGGAACGATTCACGGTTTTTCTTCCGCAGCTTTTTGGTACGCCCGGACAACCGCACGGGTTTTCCAATGTTTTCGGCGTTTTGACTCGCGCCTGCATTTCACGCGAATTCTACGTTCTCGCGGCCAATGAATCCAGCCCGATCACCAATTGGCTTCGCGGTTTGTGCCGCCACGCCCACGAATCTCTGGGCGGTAAAGGCATAGGAGCCATTGGCATGTGCCTCACGGGCAACTTTGCACTTACCCTCATGGTCGACCCGGTTGTCGTTGCACCTATCTTGTGCCAGCCGTCTTTACCTTTTACGATTGGCAAAAAACGTCGCGCTGGAATGCATATCTCGGACGCGGATTTGGCCACCGTTCAGCGACGTTGTGCAAGCGGGACAAAAGTCCTGGGCCTGCGATTCTCGGACGATTTCATGTGCCCGCCGGAACGTTTCGAGTCGTTACAGCACGCATTGGGCGATGGTTTCGAAGGCATTGTCGTCGATTCGTCCCCAAGCAATCCTTGGGGTATCAAGCGTATCGCTCATTCCGTCGTCACCAACGACCTCGTCGATGAAGCGGGCCATCCCACGCGCCAAGCGCTCGATCGCGTTCTTGGTTTTCTCCGCGAAAAACTTCAAGATTGACCATTCCTGTGTCTGACCAGCAATCCATGCTCGAAAATCACCGCGGTACCATCGTCACTGATGGTCCATTCATTCTCGTGTGCCATTGCCCTGGAGGCGTCTATGAACCATTTGTTTATTTAATCTCCGCGATGGCCATCGTGCTTTCGATCATCATCGGCATTATCGTCTTCATGCGGGCGGCCCCCCTGCCTCTGCTTCTGATTGCGCTCGTTTGGACAATGGGAGTCATCATTGCCAATTACATCGCGCGCCGCGAAGGTTCTAAACACGGCACCATTCGCATTGATGTCGAACGTGCGGAAATTATTCAAGACTTGCGGGGTTCGTCGCGTACGTTTCCTTTTACGAAAATCGCTTCCATCTCCACCCCCATTATCGATGGCATTGAAGCGCAAAACAATGAACGCGGTTTCGAACACCGTTGGCTGCTCATCCAATTGTCCGACGGACGAGAATTACGCCTCGGCCAAGGTCCACTGCACGAATTACGCCCAACCCTCGCGTTTTTGCGAAAATCGGACGTTCCCGGATTCAAATGAACATCAACGTGCCGCGCGCACGATGTCGCCAGGACCTGGAAGTCGTTCTTCCGACGGACCCGCTACGAGATCCGCCCATTGGCATTCGGAAATCATCGCATTCGCTTCGGCGGGATCCAAAATCCACCGTACCGATAGGGTGAGGATTTTGCTCACATCGTGATGCAAATAATATCGCCCGCCCGCTTCCACCAGAATCGCCGCATCCGTGATTTCATCCGTCCCGAGATTCTCATCAATATCGTCGCCATAACGCGTCATGATCTTGTGCACGCCCGGTTCGGCAAGCCAACAAAACCACGTCGGACCTTTGGTCATCCCCACGAGCTGCCGATTGTCCCGTACGACCGCGGGGACCAACAACGCAACGTTGTGCGGACGAATCACACAGATTTGTCCCGTGTTCGGTGGCAGAGGATCGAACGTTTTCCCCGGTGCCGTATCCCGCGCCGCAAGTTCGTACCGCGTGCATGCGTTGACCAGAAAACCCACGAACACCATCGCCACGGACAAACCACGATAGCTTCTCATCACGTCGTCCACAATGCCACGCACAACCCAATCGTGCTGGTCGAATCTCACGTCGGCATCGCGTCGCGCAGCGTATCCAGCCACGCGCGCAAGTCATCGGGCAATGGGCTTTCCCACGCCATCGGTTCGTCTGTGCGCGGATGCGCAAATCCGAGTTTCGTTGCATGCAGTGCAAGCCGCGGCGGAGCTACCGCCGACGCACTCCCGTACTTGCGATCGCCCAGCACTGAGTGTCCCTCGTGCAACCCGTGCAAACGAATCTGATGCGTGCGACCCGTTTCGAGACGAACGCGCGCCAGCGTTGCTCCGACAGCAAACCTTTCGACCACTTCAAAGTGCGACACAGCTCGTTTTCCGCCCACCGGATGATCCACCGATCGTTTGTCCCACGAAACTTGACCTTGCAACACCGCCAGATATTGCCGATCGAAATCGTGTACGCGTATGCGCTCGGAGAGCACTCGATTCGCTGACTCGCTGCGTGCGAACACCACCAAGCCGCTCGTGTCGAGGTCCAAACGATGCACCAAGAACAACGTTTGTCGAAACGTACGCTTCAGTAAATCAAACAAATTTCCGCGATCACTTTCGGGCGTGGGAGCCGTCAGAAGTCCCGCAGGTTTGTCCACGACCAAAAAATCCTCTTCGTCGTGAACGATGCTGTACGGCGGTAGTTCCGCTTCGTCCCGAGCGCGCGCAGCCGTGCCGACTTCTTTCGTCGCGCGTTCGAGTGCGCCGCCGATGTTCGCCACGATCGTTTGTCCGGGCCGAGGTACCTTGCCAGCGATCTTCACGCGCGCACCTTCTAAGAAGACGCCGCCGAGATCCAAAAGCACGCGTGCTTTGCGACGACTGAGCCCGGGGATGTTGCCGCTGAGCACTTGATCGAGACGCAATCCCTCATCTTCGGGACGCACCACGAAACACACACGCTGATGAGCTAGGTCCGCCATGCAAAACCTCTTCTAGCAGCCCGTTGGCTCATCTGTTCGGAGCGGCGTTGGGAAAATGACTCAGCCCCACGATGTTGCCCTCAGGATCCCGAACGTAAAGCGTGTACGCACTTTCTCGAAACACCACCACGTTTGCCTGCGTCAACCGTGTACGCCACGGCTCCCGTTCGTCCGGACGAATCCCTAGCGAAACGCAGTGAAATCCAGGCGCTGCATCGTCGCGTCGCGGCTCTTCAAGCTCTGCGCGTTCGATCGCCAAGAACGCGCCGCCTCCGATTTCGCACCAAATCGATCGCAACTGACCTTGCGAATCATCCCAGCGACGTAGTTCACGGAGCCCCAGCACGCCGACATAAAATTTCGCAGCCCGTTCGACGTCCGTAACAACAACGGCCAGGTGATGTACGAACAAGACGGTCTCGATTTCCGACGATTTCATACGAGTGCCGCGAAAACGTAGCCGCCTCGGTCCGATCGCGTCGAGAGATCGTGAGCATGCTTGACGTTCACCGTGCGAACCGGCAAAAATCGCCACCATGCGTGAAGAAGACATGGCCGTTGTGAAGTCGCTCGTGAGTGTTGCTTGGGCCGATGGCACGTTCGCCGATTCGGAAAAAGAAATGGTCGATGCGCTCATCGCTGCGTTCGAAGCGACCGATGAAGAGGCGAAGGAAATTCGCGAATACGCCGGAGAAAAACGCACGCTCGACGACATGCCCGTGTACGACCTTCGTCACGACGATCGTCGTGTGCTTCTGCAACACGCCGTGCTTCTCACGTACGTCGACGGTGATCAACACGAGTCCGAAAAGGCGTTCATTGGCAACATGTGCAAGACGCTCGAGATCCCCGACGCAGAAGCACACGAACTCATTGGCGTTGCGGAAGCACGCGCCAAGCGTTTCCTGAACTTGCTCTGATCTGTTTCAATGCCCTTTGAGCGGGCACGGTGATCGAAGCTCGGAGGCGAAGCTCGGAGGCGCTATGAACGATCGACGTAACGAAGATCCGCCGGAGTCACGAAGCGACGATCATCAAGGTGGACGTAGTCGCGAAAGCGGGCCGTCAGGCACCGATTTCTTGGACCTCGAAATATCGCAGGTCCTCTACGGTGAAGCGGCTGGTGTCGCACGTGATGCGTTTCGCGAGTTGCTCCGAGAAGCCGTCAAAGCGCGCTTGAAAGAGCGTTTCGGTGCCAAGATCGAAGCGCTCGCCAAGATTGCAGCGGATGAACTGGCGGATGACGTCGAGACAAACCTCGCTGTCGAAGCGCTCATCAATGCTCGCAAGCAAGCGCGCCGCGGACGGGACGAAGCCATCCGAAGCGCGCTTGGCCACGACGAACCTGAAGGTTCTGCTCGCTGAGCGGGTATTCATCAGGCTGCTGCGCGTAACGAATCGTCGGTCGCAACGCCCGATGAATACCCCCTGAGGTTTCAGTTCGACAAACTGCTTTGATGTCAAAGCATCACGCGGTTCAAACGGCGTAAGCGATCTGCTCTTCGGCCCACATCGAATCGTCGAGCGCCAATGATGTTGGGGGCGGAGGTGGGTATGCTTCGATCGTTTGTTCGAAGAATGCGGCGCGGACATCCCATTGGCTTTGCACGAAATCGAGCGGTCCGAGCAGCGCACACGTGTGGCTTGTCGATTCCGGATCATCGTTGAAAAGTTCAGCAATGACGCACGTCACATAGGCATGGATTGCGAGCACCGCGCCATCGAGACACCGTTTGACCACGCGTGACGACCACGCACCTCCTTCGGTATTTCCCAGCGTCTGCACGTAATGCGTATGCGCCTCCTGAATTGCCTGGACAAACGGTCCACCTCCCAATGAACGAAGCGCCGCCTCGAGGCCTCCTTTTTCAATCCGCCCAATCCGCGCCTCGGATTCCGCCCATTCCATGAGTGGAGGTGGACGTACGAGGGGCACACCTTCGGGAAATATGCCCACGAGCATTTCCACGGCGCTGCGTGCGGCTTCGTTATGCGCCGGTAATGCTGCAATAGCGTCGAGCCAATCATGCAGCGCCATCCAAGTTGCATCCAGATTTCTACCCGACAATGCAATGGGCGATCGATCTGCTCGAGGATGCGACTCGTGCCCCCACGTTCGTGCAGTGAGGTTATCCAAACGAGTTTCGAGAAGGCGTCTGGCGCGCAAAACCGATTCCGACAAACGCGGAACGAGGTCTGTTGCCGCAACGAGGGCCCGTCCCAGCGCAATCGCCCCGACTAGGTTTACGCGAGGAATCCGACGGATGTAGGCTTGAAACATGACGCTTGCCGAACTTTCTGCGAGCCGATGCCTCGATCACGGCCTGACGTGCTCGCCAAACGTCCACCGTGCTTCGGTACATCGTTTCGAGAGGGGTGCCAGTTGCGTATTTTTTAAAAATAGTTCGGATGTGAGCCGTTTTACGTTTTTAGGAAAGATCGCTGGTCAGATCCAGCATGTAGTATCGATTGCATCCGAAATGTCCGGTGGAGCCGAGCTGTTTGTTGAGGCGTTGAAAGCCCAAATGTTCGTAAAGTTTTTGCGCGGCGTCCATTCCTGTGAGTGTTTCCAGGTACACGCGGGCAAACTTTAGGTTTTTTGCGACAATCAACAGGTGCCGAAGCAGCGCACTTCCCACACCGATACCTCGAGCTTCTGGCAAAAAGTACATCTTTCGTAATTCGGCCGTGCCTTCGTCGGAGCCCTGTAGCGGAGCGATTCCTCCACCACCCACGACATGACCGTTCACTTCGACCACGTAATAGGCAGCGCGCGCTGTTCCATATGCGGCGCACATACCATTGACTTCCGGATCGTGAATGGCAAACCCAGGACCATCTGCGCCAAACTCCGGCATGACGCCACGAATGATTTTCGCGACCGTGTCGTCGTCTTCCGGACGAATAGGTCGTAACGTAAATGCCCGGGAATTCATACGGGAGCACCAAGGTCACGCAAAAAAGCACGGACGATGGCTTTGGCAACGTGCCTTCGATAATCGCCCGTGGAGCGAACGTCGTCGATGGGCGAAATATCGGAAAGGACGGCCGAATCCAATTCGCTTCCGGTAATATCGGGCAACGACTTGGAAAGCACGAGCGCCCGTGTTTTGGGTAGCGTTGCCGTGACCGGCGCGACCGACGCCATTCCGAGGCCAAATCGAACCACGCGTTCGTCCGACCGAACGGCAATACCCGCGAGCGCCATTTTGGAAATGGCTTGTGCGCGGCGTGTGCCCACTTTGCGCCAGAACCACGGCGTTCCTTCGCCTGGCAAGTTCATTTCGACGGCCACGATGATTTCATCTGGCGCGCGGGTGCCTTGTTTGTAGCCTGTTTGCAAATCCGAAAATGCAATGCGCCGTTCACCTCGCACGCTGCGCACGACAATCGTGGCGTCATACGCTGCCAATGCGGCCACGCCGTCGGCCGCGGGAGACGCGGTTGCGAGATTGCCGCCGAGCGTTCCACGCGCCTGAATCTGCATAGCGCCGAGTTCCGCGGCCATTCGTTCGAGCATGGGAGCGCGCTTCAAAATATCGGCATGGCGTCGCATTTCCAGGTACGTCGCGGCTGCACCAATACGTAATAAACCGCGATGGAACGAAATGCCGCGCAAATCCCCGAGGCGTGAAATGTCGACGACAAGCGGAAGGGTTTGCCCTTTTTCCAAAGGCCGACGCATTTCTTGCTCGACAACCCAATCCGTGCCTCCGGCAAGCAATACCGTCGATTCGCCACGCGTATGACGTTCGGCCAAAAGCGCGCACACCGAATCGAGCGATTCGGCTCGTTTCATGTCGTACGCGACGAGGTCCGCGATACTCACGCCGCACCTCCATTCGCGCGCCGTTGCTTGGCTGCTTCCATCACACTATCGACGATGCGTTGATATCCCGTGCACCGGCACAGATTTCCCGCAATGGCTTCCCGGATTTCCACATCCGTCGGATCGGGCCGCCGTTGCAAAAGCGCTTCTGCACTCACGAGAATGCCCGGCGTACAAATTCCGCATTGCGCGCCGCCGTGGTCAATGAAACATTGCGCCAGTGGACCGCTTTTGGCCGTGTCCGGCAATCCTTCCACTGTCGTCACGTCGCGTCCGTCGCACTGGCCAATCGACACCAGGCATGCATTGACCGGCACGCCGTCGAGCAGTACCGTGCACGACCCACATTCGCCTTCGCCGCAGCCTTCTTTCGTGCCCGTCAGGCCTATCGGACCGCGTAATGCATCGAGCAGCCGAGTGAGCGGCGGAAGGTCGACGTTGCGCGATTGCCCATTGACGTTCAAGCTAATCTTCAAGGGCTATTCCTCTACTTTACGCTGAATGAATTCGATCTTGTATCCATCGGGATCTTCGGCAAACGCAATCACCGTCGTTCCGTGTTTCATCGGTCCCGCCTCACGCGTGACTTTGCCCCCACGCGCTTTCACGTCGGCACACGTCTGGGAAGCGTCTTCCACCGCAATGGCGATGTGCCCGAAACCCGTGCCGATTTCATACGATTTCGTATCCCAATTGTGGGTCAATTCGAGCACCGCAGTCGAATCTTCGTCCCCATATCCAAGAAATGCGAGCGTGAACTTTCCCTCGGGATAGTCACGTTTGCGCAAAAGGCGCATACCCAGTACTTCGGTATAGAAAGCCAGTGACTTTTCCAGGTCGCCGACGCGGAGCATGGTGTGCAAAATGCGCATTTCGATGGTTCTCCTCGAGGTTTGTCCGCAAAAAATCAGGCTTGTGCCAATTGCAACGCCCAAAGCTGTTCGGGTAGCAGTGGCAAGTCGTTCGCGACGATGTTTGCCGCATGTTCGATCGCCGCAGCAATGGCCGGTGCACCGCCGTCCATTGGCAATTCACCCAGGCCTTTCGCACCGCCACCGGGACCGTACGCATAAGGTGCTTCGACGAGGTCCACGTGAAATGGCGGCGCATCGAGCGCTGTCGGAATGATGTAGTTGGTCATTCTTGGATTGAGAATCTTGCCGTTTTTCCAAACCACGTTTTCCCACAGGGCCCAACCAATGGCTTGCAAACTTCCGCCTTCGATCTGTCCTTTGCACATCAGCGGATGAATGGCTTTGCCCACGTCCGTCGCGCTCCAAAATCCGAGCACCGTGACTTCGAGCGTATCGATGTCCACTTCGACTTCTGCCACATCGCAAGCGTACCCAAAAACAGGATAGGCATCGCCCTTGTATGTTTTGTCGTCGAATTTCACCCATTCGGGATGATTGTATTGCACGAGCGCCGTCACTGTTTTTTCACGTGCGAGCAAACGATCCGCCGCTGCGACGAAATCGCCCCCGCCATTGTCTTGTTCGGCGCGAACGCGAGCCGCAAGGTCGCGCGCCGCGCGTTCCACGATGGAACCGACGACCATCACCGTTCGTGATGCCACAGTCGGTCCAGAATCTGGCACGTGCGTCGTCGAAGGAACCGTAAAGTCCACCGCGTCCAAACCAATGCCCGCCGCATCCGCCGCAATTTGACGAAATACGGTTTCCGTACCTTGACCAATATCGGTCGAAGCCGTGCGAATGTTGAGTCTACCGCCGGGGAGCAAGTCCAGGGCCACGCGCCCCTTCAAATAGGTTTCACCTGATCCGGTAAAACCTGCGCCATGCATGAAGATGCTCGCCCCAATGCCACGGACCGTTCGTCCGCGAACGACTGGTCCCGCCAAACGTTTTTCGTGATAATTGCTGGAAGCAAGCGCCTTGTCGACACACTCCGCAATACCGACCGATCCACGTAACACTTGTCCCGTCGACGTCACGTCGCCTTCGCGAAGCATGTTTTGCCGCTTCAGTTCCACCGGATCCTTGCCGATTCTCTTGGCAATTTGATCCAAGTGTCGTTCGATGGCCCAAATGGTTTGCGGAGCGCCAAACCCTCGGAATGCGCCATTCGGCGGCGTATTCGTCGCGACCGCCACCGCGTCGATGCGCACATCTTCCCAGCGATATGCGCCTGCCGCATGCAATGCTCCGCGCGAAAGCACCACGGGCGAAAGTGTCATGTACGCGCCGCCGTCCATGACGATCCGCATTTTTAAAACGCGCAACGTGCCGTCTTTATCTGAACCCGTCGTGATTTCGCAAATTGCCGGATGCCGTTTCGTCGTGGCTTCGATGTCTTCTTTGCGGTCGTAAATCATTCGCACGTGTCGCCCGCTTTGTTTCGCCAAAAGCGCGGCGTGTAATGCAATGACCGAAGGATATTCTTCCTTGCCGCCAAACCCGCCCCCCGTCACCGCTTGCGTCACGTGGATCCGATCCCCGGGCAAACCGAACGCGTGCAGCAATGCTTTGTGCACATAATAAGGGCACTGAATCGATCCGATCACGTGCACGCCCGCGTCGTCCCAATGCGCAATCACGCCTTGCGGTTCGATGTAGAGCTGCTCCTGATGGTGCGTCGTATACCGGCCTTGCACGACGATCGCGCATGCCGCAATCGCCGCATCGATCGCGCGATGGCTCGCTTCGTCTTCCGCTACGTCGGCGCGACCCTTCGTGATGGCGATGCGCTTCATCACGTTGTTTTCGCCCCAAATCACGTCGCTCGTCGCGAGCGCCACTTCGGGATCGAGCAACGGTGCGACAGGTTCGATGTCGAGTTGTACTGCGAGCATCGCGCGGCCGAGCTTCTGTTTGTCCGCGCAAGCCAACAGCACGATCGGTTCGTACGCGTGGGCGATGTGATCCTTGGCAAGGATGGGTTGCTCGGCCGAAATGCACAACACTTCGTTCACCGCAACGTCGCTCGCTCGTACGACCGTCACGTCGCTCCAGTCGAATGTTGGATCGAGCGTCACACCGCGCAGTGTTCCGCGGGCATGGGGACTGCGTACGGTCGCTCCGAAAAGTTCACCGGGTGCCGCTGGAAGATCGTCAACGTAGGCTGCGCGGCCCGTAACTTTGGCCAACCCGTCCACGCGTGGGACGTTGGTTCCGACAAACGTTGCCTTTGTCGTAGCGGGATTCGTGGCGGGAGAAGATGTCGCGGTGGTCATCGGCAAACCCCATCTTCGCGAGCGAACGCTCGCAAAGAAAGACTCTTTTCACTTGATACGCACTCTAGCGGCAAGTTCCAGCAAGACCTGGGGATGATAAACGTCGCGTAACGCAACCAAACTGCTCGTTTGTAGTGCTTGTAGAACGCGCGTCTTCCAGTGCGTCGGAATTGCGTCTTCTCCAAAACGAGCCCCGAAGAGCGCGCCTACGATTGCCCCGTTCGTATCCGCATCACCGCCGCGATTGACGGCATCTACGAGCGCCGCTTCGAACGTCGGAGCGTGAAGCAGTTCCCAGAAGGCCAGACGAAACGCAACACGGACAAACCCTTGCGAATGATGGATGTGCATGTCGGCTAGGTACAGGCCCGGATCGTCGTTTTTGGCCAGCTCGAGATCCGCAAGCAACGCTTCGCGTGCCCGAACCACATCGGGACCATCCGACGGTACGAGGTCGATGAGTGCCGTTGCAGCTTCGTTGACTTCCGCCACCGCAGCCGCATGCATCGCGACCGGATCCGTACGACCCGCGCCGGCTTCGGCAATCGCTGCACAAAACGCCGCACACGCGAGGCGACAACGCGGATCGTAATGCGTGATCGCACTATCCGCGAGAGCCGTTAGACGTCGCGCCACAGGATTATCGACGAGGGCGACGGCGATCGGTGCAATACGCATGAGCGATCCATTGCCGGCCGATTTGCGATCCGAATGAATCCATGCGCGGCGCGCAGCTTCGCCGATCGAGACGCCACGCCCGATCATCGACAAACTCGCCTGCGTCAGGTTTCCAATGTCAAACGCGTGCGCCATCCATGCGACGTAACGCTGCGCCACATCCATCGCGTTGTATCGGCCGTGTTGCGTCAAACTTGCGGCCAAACACGCGGCCATTTGCGTGTCGTCGGTGACTTGTCCCGGTTCCACGGAAAACGGTCCACCACCCGTGATGTCGACATGCGGGCCCGTGGCGAGCGTTGGAAATGCAGGCGCGTCGCACGCCTTGAATTCGAGTGTCGTGCCGAATGCGTCCCCAACCGCGAGGCCCAAGAGCGTTCCGCGCGCCCATGAACTTCGCCACGTGGACAAACCCGTTGCAGCACCAGTGATTCCACTCATGGCGTCGTGTGCGCTCCCTACGCAGACACGTACTCTATCCGTTCAGGTACTGCGGCGGGCCATGGAGAAATCGCATCGCATCCGCGGGGGTGTCGATGTCCACGAGTACGTCGGGATCGCGTACGTCCACGCCGATACAGGCATCGCCCAAAGCGCGTAGGTGATCACGAAGGGGAGGGGGATTCGGTTGTCGATACCGATCGAGTGCGATGCTCTGCATCGCCACCGGATGGCCAAAACGTTCACCTTGTCGTGGCCTCGTCGCGAGCGGCGGGGCGCCTCCCGAGCCCAACGCAGACAAGAGTTTCTCCACGGTTTCTCGTTTGGCGGGCAGTGTATCTACCGGACAAACCAGCACGCGATCGTCCGCTTTGATCCGCAACACAGCCGTAGCGATGGAGCCTGCTGGGCCAAGTTCGTCCGCTGCATCCGAAACGACGAGGTCGAGGCCCGGACAAACGAAAGGGAGAAGTATCTGGACGATCTGTTTACGCGCCACGACGATCGCGCGCGTCGACTCCGCTTGCAGACGTTTTTCCGCGTGTACGATCGCGAGCGGTCGAGGTTTGGTGCCTGGAGCACCAGGCCACAAAAGCAGTGCTTTGGGACCGCCAAGGCGCATGCCTTTCCCTGCTGCGAGTACGATTGTTACCGTGTCACTCATGATGTGTTTCCGAATCTGATGCGCGACGTGGTCGAACGCTAGCCCTTGCGCGTACGTACTTACGAAGAATTGGGTTCGTCCGAGACGTCCGTTGTTCGCACGGGTTCCCCAATCTTCGATCCATGGCGCACGAGACCTGTCTGACTTGCCCGCCACGCCACGATTTCCGCCGCGATCGCTACGCCAATTTCCGCGGGACTTCGCGCCCCGATGTCCAGGCCGAGAGGCATGCGTACGCGACCAATATCCATTTCGGCAAAACCCTTCGCTTCAAGTCGAGCGCGTGTTTTCGCAGCTTTTGCTCGACTGCCAACTCCGCCGACGAACCCAAAGCCAGCCCTGACTGCCCACTCGATGGCGGCCTGATCGATCTGATGATCATGCGTCATCACCAGAGCAGCCACGCGTCCAAGGTCCGTTGGTAACGCTTGACGTACGACGGGCTCGTCGTGCTCGGCGCAAAGAATTTCGATGGGGTTTGTCTCGGGTACACCTGCCGGTTTGTTCTGCGCAAGGCGCGCGGGGTTTGCCGCGGACTCGCGAGCGTCACAAAGCGTCACGGAAAAACCGAGCGATGCGAGCAGTGGAGCGAGGAACACGCCAACGTGACCCGCACCAACGACAAGCACCTGAAACGCTGGAATCATAGGTTCGAGGAGCATATCGCCGGAGCCTCCACAACACATGCCGAGCGATGCGCCGAGCCGAAACGTTTCGGTACGTGGTAGCGGCGAAGGCGCAGCGAGCATGCTCGCCATCGAATGAAGGACCGCTCGTTCGACGGCACCACCGCCTACGGTTCCGAGTGCCGAACCATCTTGAAAAAGCGCGAGTTTTTGCCCAGGCGTACAAGGAGCCGAGCCGTGCCTTGCGATCACTGTCGCGACGACGACGCGTTCACCGAGGTCAAGCTTTGCGAGCACGGCGCGCAGCACTTCGTTGGCAAAAGCGGTCCGTGGCATCAGGGCTGATGTGTCGATCACGGCGAGCGGGGAGTGTACCGAGGCATCCATGGGTCGAGAAGGCACAGGGCGCTTGTCCGGAAAATGGCGGATTTCAGTGCGAAAAGTGGTCGAAAGCGAAGCACGAAGTATGCTCGCACCGCGCACGCACACGCCATACATCCGAGCGTCGACTGCGTAGCAGAGAATGAGACAAGCAGAATGACGGCGCGTAGAGGCTCGGATTTTAGTCTCGAAAAAGCAGTCGAAGATCCTGGGTTTTTCCCGCGGCACGCTGATGTGTCCGCACTTCTCGACATCGTCGCGGCCGGTTCGCCCGCCGCTGATGCTGCGAAAAAAGCCCTCCTACGGTTTGGTGCCGACGCGGCTCGCGCGGCCATCCTGAAGACGAACGACGTCGATGCCAAGTCCCGTGCGCGTCTCGTACCGCTCGTCGGACGGTTTGCCGCGGAACGTGCGAGCGACGAACTCACACAGTTCCTCGTGGATCGACTCCAAGACGAAGACGCGACCGTGCGTCGTGCGGCAGCGAATGCGCTTTCCAAACAACGCACGCCCGCCGTTGCCGCGGCGCTCGCGACCGCCCTTGAAAAAGAGACGGACGCTTCACCACGTCGTGCGATGGCCGCAGCGCTCGGGAAAACGGGCGGTACCGACGCGGTGGCGTCCCTGGACAAACTCGACGTCGAAGGTGATGAACTTCTTGCTCGTTTGACCGCCAAAGCCGCGCTCATTGCCCAGCGAACAGCGGGCCGTGAGGCGCCATCGTCGTTCGATGCATCCAAGGCATTGCCCGACCCGGCATACGTCGTCCTTCATTGCCGGTCAGGCATCGCCCCCATCATGCTCGGTGAACTCGGACCGGAGTTGTCGCCGCGACTCGCGCCCGATTCAGCGCAAGCGGATCGCGTGATCGTCACGTTGAAGGGTGCTGCGGAACGATTGTTTCGAGCGCGTACGATGTTGTGTTTCGGGTTTCCGCTTCCCCCGGAGTCTGTCGGTCCATCTGGAGATCTCGCAGCAGCGCTCACGCGTGCGTTGTGTTCACCCAAGGCGTTGCGGATCTTCGAAACGTTCACGAAAGGACCTGTGCGTTTTCGCATCGACTGGGCCGATGGCGGGAAGCATCGCGCTGTCACCTGGAGCGCGGCCGAGCAAATCGCGGCGGCTTGTCCCTCGATCATCAACGATCCAACATCGAGTACTTGGGACGCGATCGTTTCCACCTCAAACGATTCTACGAAGCTCGACGTCGAACTACGCCCACGATTCGAAGACCCTCGTTTCGCCTATCGACAAGCCGACGTTCCCGCGGCGTCGCATCCGACGATTGCCGCGGCGCTCGTGCGTGTTGCCGGGGTTCGTCCTGACGATATCGTGTGGGATCCTTTCGTAGGGTCGGGCATGGAACTTTGTGAACGAAAGATGGCCGGAGCTTACGCGCGGCTCATCGGTACTGATCGCGAGCCCGCTGCGCTCGATGCGGCCCGTCGCAACCTCGAAGCTGCGGGAGCGACCAACGTCGATCTCTTTTGCAACGATGCGCTGACGTTCGTTCCTCCAGGGCCTCGACGTCCGACGCTTGTCATTACGAACCCCCCGATGGGTCGTCGCGTTTTGCGTGGGGAAGATCTGCACTCACTTCTCGATCGCTTCTTGGCACACGCCGCGTCGGTTCTTGCTCCTGGCGGACGGATCGCATGGATTACGCCAGCGCCCACGCAGAGTGCACGTGTGGCTAAGTTTTTGGGCCTCGAACGGCTGCTCGCCGCACGCGTGGACATGGGTGGTTTCGATGCCGAGATGCAGGTGCTTCGCGTGCCGGTAGGAGGCCTAAAACCTGCGCGTGGACAAACGGACGATCGAGAGACTCGACGTTAACGTTTGACCACAAAGAAATACACACAGGCCGCCGCGACGATGATGAGAATCGCGAGGCCGATACCGATGCCCAGACCTTTCAAGGCGCTGGGTGGCTCGGGATTTTGTGCAACGACGGGAGGCGGAGCGACGGGCGCGTTGGCCAATGGAGCCGGCGTTGCGATAGGCGTTGTTGCTGGCGGCGCAGCCAGGCCGAGTGCAGACGGTGCGAGCATTCCTGAAGTTGATGGTGCAGTGAGTGCTGACGTGGCCAAACCCGTCGGCGGCGCCGCTTGAAAGGACGTTGACCCTACTGGGGTTTGTCCCGAGAGTGCGGTAGCGACTGCGGGGGCAGCTCCCTCCATCAGCGCAGTCGAATTCAAAGCAGGTACCGGAGATACGGGAGTGGCACGCGGTTCGACGACCTTTCCCGCATCGGGGTAGTCGTCGATCAGTAGCGAGGTCGAAGCGAACGACGAGCTGGTTTCCGGCTCCGAAGGCGCTGGGTTTGTCGCATGTATGGCGACGGGTGCCGCATCTGAGATTGCCGTCAATGCGGCGACGGCGGCCGATGTCGGATCGACTGGCGTCTTTCGATCGAATGCAGCTGGAGCGATCGAAGCCGTGGCCCGTTGAAGCACATCGAGCGGCGCTTCGCGCATCACGGTGGCTTCGCCGTCGACGTCTTCCATGACAGCATCACGCGAAATCCCCGGCGCTGATACGGGTGTCGCAACGGGTGGAGCTGGTCGCTCCATGATGGCCTTGGCAGAAAATCCACCGACAAACGTCGCTTTCGCCAAACCTCCGCGAGCCGCTGGTCCGCCAGGCGCGCGCATGCCGCCAAATCCGGTACTCGGCCCGGACGCTGTCGGATGTGTCGATTTGACGTCGACAGGCGGGGGCGTTGGCACTGTCGCCGGACCTCGTTTGGCGAACATCGCCATCGGCGGAACCGAAATCATCGACGTCTTCGCGTTCTCGTCGTCGTCTTCGAGCAGCCCGTGGTTTTGCACAGCCACACGCGCTGGTGCGGGGTTGGCAGATTCGTTCGAACTCGAAGTAATTTCTTTTGCGACCGGCGTTGCTGGGGGAGCCGTTTCGGCGGAACGAGTCGCTGTCGCTGCCGCTTGCTCACGCTGGATCATCAACGCGCGAACTGCATCTGCCGCGGACACGGGACGCATCACCGTGCGCGCGTCTTCATCATCGTCTTCTGGTTGCTCGTCCACCATCGGCGGCAACTCTCGGACGCGCGAATCTGGATGCCACCCTTCGAGCGCGTCACGAAATGCTGCCAAGTTCGACATGCGATTCGCGATCGACGGAGTCAGTGCAGATTCGATGATGTGCTGCAAATCGTCGTCGCCAACATCGAATGTCGACAGCGGAGCAAATGTGCCCGTCCGGATCTTCTGTCGAATCGCTTCGTCGTTTCCAGCAACGAACGGATTCGAGCCCGTGAGCAGCGTGTAAAGCGTCGTGGCCGTGCTCCACGTGTCGTCCGTGGGCGATGCCGCTTCCGTGTTGAGACGTTCAGGAGAACGAAACTCTAGGCGGTTACGCGCCGATCCCGTGGGCACGAGCATCCCCAGAGACAAACGCGAAGCGCTTGCTGTTTTCATCGCATCAGGTGACACGCCTCCATGCGCCAGACCGCGCGAATGCAACGACTCCAGTTTCTTGGCGAGTCGCACGATCCAGCCCACGGCATCGAGCTCGTTGACTGGCCCCTCTCTCCCAATGCGCTCCGCAAGCGTTTCCACCGGTCTCCTGAAATGCGATGTCGAACTGATTCGCTTCTACATCGACAGTCGTTGTTGGAAAGCAAAATCTGCTACCGTCGCCGCGTGATGCTCACGAGCTCTCGTCGCAATGCACCCACGAGTCAAAACCCGCCCGCGCAGGGTATTGCAAAACGTGATCAAATGGCGAGTTTCCATGTCGTTGGATACATGTTGCTGTTGCTTGGGCTACTCGGATGTCAGCGGCAACTCGACATGGCCAAGACCTACGATGATCGCAGGGCCGAGACGACGATTCGCTACAGCGGCGTTCGCGAAAGTACGCGCCAATATGCCGATTACAGCAGCATTCGCGGATCGATTCTCACCGAACCGCCGAAAACGGAGCGTTAGAAATGAGTCCTGCATTGGCGAGATGGTCACTCGCGGTACCACTCGCATTCATAACGCTTGGCTCGAGCAGTTGCGCAACACCGCGAGATCGTGCGGGAGCAATCGTCGCGTCTGCCACATCTGGTCACTTGCGTCCGGTCATGGCTTGTTGGGAAAAGGAATACGAAACCTCGGGATTCCAAGGCGAATACATCGCCATTGTGGATTTTGAGATCGCGTTCAACGAACATTTTCGCAACGCGCACGTAAAATCACTGGAACCAGCGGACAAGAGCGGTCCGGTGCACGACATGACGGCATTTCGCGAGTGTGTCGAAAAAGCGCTCAATCAAGTCGAGTTGCCCACGGAAAACGACGCAGGGGGACCCGGATACAGCGTTTTTATTGGCGTATCGGTGCACAATTACCGGCTGTCTTTTCACGGAGATCAAGAAGGGCATCGTCAAGAAGCTGGTGGGCGGCAAGCGAATATCCTCATCGGACCTCGCGCCGATCGATGTCAAGGGATGTACACGTACAAGCCGCCACGGGATACGTCGAGCCTTTTCACGGAAATTTCTGTTGGTCAATCCAAACTCTTGCCCGTGCAAGACAAGGATGCAAGAGCGCGCGAGCTTCAGAAGATGTACGACTTGCAACTCGAACTCGTTGCGCGTCTAGAGATGGACCTGACAAACCGAACATTGCCTGCGGTCAATCGCCAGCGCCTCGTCGATGCTCTCGAAACGGCGCGAAGTGAAATAACCAAGACAGCAGAACGAATTGGTTGTGGTGCGACGCGCTCCGAAAATTAGCCTCGTCATTCGCGCGACGCCCTCTGTATTTAGCCACCACGCACCGGACGTTTGCGCTCCTTGAACCACTTGCGCACTTTGCGCATACGCGCGAACTGTTTCCACGGAGCGTGCATTTTGCACGTTGAACTTTCGTCGCTGTTTTCCGGTGCGCCCCACCGAACCTCGGGACAATCGTTTGGATTGTAGGCAGCCTCGAATGCCTCCGCGCGCTTGACGACATCGCCAATCGTCAGCGCGAACGTCGACTCGTCACTGCGTACGTATTCGACGCGGCGCTTGTTCAATTCATCGCCGAGCGTCGATTCGAGCACTATCCGCACGTCTTCTTCCGTTTGTCCTTGCGTAACGGCATAACGCGACAGCCGACGCATAATTCGTGCAGGTGCTCCGGTCACCATGTCGATTGCTACAAGCAATCGTAGATCACGTGATGGCGTCGAGAAATCTTCCCACGGCCCCACTGTCTCGAAAATGCTCGGCCCTTCCGGCATGTCGATGAGTTTGCCCCCGCCTTGTCGGTACTTGCGCCCGTTATCGACCGACCCCACTCGCACCTTCACTTGTTCTTCGAGTGCATCGATCATTTCGAGCAGCGCTCGTTTCGGATCAAGTGGCGCAGGGGAGAGTACGTCGTCGACGCGATCGTAAAACCCTTCGACCCCATGCTCGTATTGCTCCATTCCCCAATCGCCGTAATCGGGACGAGCAACGATTTCTTGATTTGTTAGCGACCGCAGAACGCCTTTTTCAATCACGAGTGGACGAAATCGTTTGAATCCAGGACTTCCGAGCGACGGGTCGAGCGCGAACAAGAAATTCCCGCGCCAATAACGCTTTCGTCCGACCGTCGCATCCGGTTGCCCATCGACCGCCAGCAGCATTCCTGCGTGATCGGGCGTTTGTGCGATACGACGAACGACGACGAGAACGTGACCGTAAGGATCGGCGTAAATCGTTCCGGGGCGTAAGGATCGTTCGTTTAATCGAACGGGATAAAAGTTTGTCTCGTCATCATCCCCAGCCGTACGTGGCGTTCCTGAATGCACGGTATCCGCAAGCGTCGTCCGTACGAATGTGGCAAATTCAGCCATTCGGTCTGGATTTCGATGCAGGGGCCATTCGAGGTTCGAGCGGGGCCTTTTGCATTGCGGTGCGCGCCCCCCGCCACCTCGTGTGCACGACGAATACGCGAAGGGCAGCTCGAGCTTGAATGCGAAGTAGGCCCGTAATGCAAAAGGAAGATCGGCACAATCGGGATCGATCACCGACGCTTTGACGCCCGCGGCGTCTTCGTTGGGACTCAAATGATTGTGCAAAAAATTTCGACGCGGATCGTGAAGCGCATCGTGCAGCGCAGAAAATGATAGTGGTTCACCCACAGGTGCATCGAAAAGTGCTTCGATCCACGCGGAATAAAGGTTTTCCGTTTCATTGTTCCAAACGCGACTCGTGGCCCACATGCCGTGGACGATACGTGGCGGCAGCTCGACGTCGTCGACACTGATTTGTTTGCACGTTTGCGTGACGCCTTTGTTCGTGAAATAGGCGCGGTACGTTCCTTTGGCGGGTGAATCAATTCCTACGCGCCAAAAATAAGGCGGTCCCCCTTGACGCATTTCACTGCGGATTACCTCGGCGCCATTCGTTTCACGAATGACCAGGGCTCCTTCAACGGGTTCGTCGTTGGTCACGACAAACCTCAGCATTTGACCGGGGCGCGGCGTTTGCGGGGAAATGAAAACCGTTGGGCCGGCAGACTCCGGGCAATCGTCGGGTAGTGGAGGGGGAGGTTTCACCGATGTGGCTCGTGCAGCCAATGACGCGACCGCGCTGGCGATTCCTCGCGTGGCGAGAAGTGGCGGAGCATAGCCGGCATTCTCGTCACAGGCGCTAAGCGTAGCGATGAGAAGCAAGACCGAAAAGCAACGCATAGATTGGGACAATCAGAAACTAAAACGCCCGCGGGTCCAAAAAACGTTCCCGCCTGTCTCTGCAGAACCGAATTTTGTGTAGGGCTTGCCGAGTTGGAACAGGCCCCCGGCGCTCAGTTCGAGCCCATTGCCGAAGTTGTATTCCAGGGATGGGAAAACCACCATCGAGAATCCTTCGCTGCTCAGCGGAGAAATGCTCCGCGAGACACGTTTTCCTTGCTCGTCGTCCCAGGTCGTTTCCGTCAGAGGAGTTACGTCGAGAATGGTAAACAAGCGGAAAAGAGCCGCCTGGTTCATGAATTTGAAGTCCGCACCGAGAATCACGTAATCACCGAGGCGTGGCCGAAGAATTTCCCGCGCGCAGGTTTCACCATTTTTGCCGAGCGCACATGAAAGAACGTTGGCTCCTTCGACGACGCCGCTTTGTCGCACGGAATAACCGGGGCTAATGAAATCGCCCGCGCCGAATTCGTCGACCATGCCGTGGACCCACATGGTGTTGACGTAGACGTGTTCGCCAAAGGTGTAATCGAGCCCCAAAACCCATTTGAGAAACGCACGGCTTTCGACGATCGTGGGTTGTTTTCCGCCACCAGGTTGGCCATCGCCGTCGTAATCGTATTCGCCGGCAGGTTGGGGAATTCCGAGCGGCAATGCATCGTTCGTAATCTTTATTTTTTGTTCACGCGGAACAATGAGCGCGCCTTCGAATCGGTAGCCGATGCCATTGATGTCGTCGTTGATCCACTTGAACGGGTTCACTTCGCCCGCCGCGTTGAAACCATACACGTACATTTCTGGATATTCGACGGTCACGTCCGTCATGAGGGTACCATTGACGCAGTCGGTCGGATTGGTCGGATTGCAGCGTTTGTCGTCGACGAGACGCGTGTGGTTGGCCGTCGGTTGCGGGAAATCGCTACGTCCGCGGTAAAACGACAAAGCGACGTCGTGTTCTTTGATCGATCCGGCAATGCGATAGGCGAATTGCATATTGCCGAACGTGGGTTCGGGCAATTTGGGCGTGACGGTACCGACGACCGTGGGATAACCGAACAACGTTTGCGCCGCGGCTTGTTCGCCAATGATGCGATATCGAACGGAATCTTCGACGAATGGCATACGATCAAGTTGTGCGAGTGCCAGCGAACCCGAGAGCGGCAACAAAGCTGGCCTGAAAATAGGCGCCAGAACGGCAGAAATCGACCACTCTTCAGAAATCCAGTAATCGGCTTTCACCATGAAATTGGCCGCTTGTCTGCCGAAGAGCAACGGATCGCGCAAATCGTCGGAATTCAGATTGTTCGTCGGATTAAATTGATCGCCGACACCCCATGAAACCACTTGTTGACCGATGCGCAAATCGAGGTTCTTGAAGAAGATCCCGCTCGCCTCGGCATAAAGGGCCCGCGCTTCGATGCGATACGGATCGGTTTTTTCGATGCGACTCAAGTCCGTAATGGTCGTAAGTTGTTCGGGAAAACCGCTATAAACGAAGTTGAGCTCCGCAACGCCTTTGAATTTGCCATAGTTGGCCTTCAAGTTCAGGGCAAGCGTATTCCAATTTCGTTCAACGCCGGCGGGCAATTCTTGGCGCGCATAAAAGCCGCCAACACCCACGGGCGATATACGAAAACGCAAGTCGCTTTGGATGCGGCCGCCCCAATCGAGCTCGAGTTCGTCGGCGTGGACAGAGTGCTGGATACTGAGGGAAAGGGCGGCAGCGAGAAAACTCGCGCCGCCTAGGCGGGCGTGACGATTCATGGGGCCTTTGGGGGCGGGCGGGAGTCTATTTTTCGAGGTTACGCTTCGAGAACAAGTCGTCGCTCAGGTTTTCGTTCACTTTCCATACTTTGGTGGTGAATTTGGTCCAATGACCCCCCTTGGCATGGTCGACCATCTTCAGCTCCATCGGCGTGCACACGTTACTTTCGCACTTGTAGTTCGTGCGCGTTTCCGTCTTGACGTGTTGGCCGGTTGCATTGAAGTATTTGATTTCGGACGGCAAACCCTTGTCCTTCATGATTGCGAATTCGAGTTTGCCATAAGGCGTGGTTTGTCCAGCCTTAGGGGTAATCGCGATCTTTTGGTCGTCGCCGGAATCACTCAGCAATTGCCCGGTATAAGCCGACCCATACGCCTGCGTTGCAAAATCGTCCTGGGTAAAGGTCATACCCATGAAACCTTGATCGGTCGTATGGCTCGCGATGCGGCGGACTTTGCCGAACGCTGGCAAATACACATACATTTGCGTTGGGCTGAGAATGAGAACCTTTGTGCCCTTCATGTCGGCGGGCGCTGTAAATTCGGTGTAGCGCTTTTCGCCCTTGATGTACACCTTCATGCCGAGCTTCTTCTCAGCTTTTCCAGGTTCCTGATTAATGACTTCGTATTCGAGGTATTGCGTCTTCGCTTGATTCAGTTGCTTGTCCATGCGTCCAAGGACATTTTCCCCCGGAGCATCTGCACTTGCGCTGCCTGCACCAACGAGTGCGGCGGAAACGACTGCACCAACGGAAAGCCACCCACGGAAAGAAATATTCATCGGGATCCTCGTTCGTTCAGGGGCCGATTTGTGCCCGTATCGAGATCAACGTCGGGCGTCTCTGACGGAAGCGCGACATCGGGTATTCTATTTGCGATGCGATAATAGCTCAGTTTGCGGGCAAAGAGAGGAATGACGAGCATCGTCACGAGCGCCGCGGTCAACATCGCGGCCGCCGTTAATCCACCGACATTTTGCAAGGGACGGGCATCACCGAGCGTGAGCACGAAAAAGCCGGCGGCAACCATCAATGCATTCACCCAGATGGCTGGACCCGTTTCTCGTGCGGCCATTCGCGCGGATTCGCCAAGATCCGCACCTGCAGGCGCTCGCCAGGACACCATCAAATGCACTGCGTAATCCACGCCTGCCCCGATGATCAAACTGGCCAACATCGACGTGCCAATATCCAGCTTCACGCCGATGACGCCCATTCCGCCATAAATGATCGACGTCGTGAGCACGATGGGAAAGAGCCCCAAAAGGCCACTGGATACCGACCGGAACAGCGCGATCATGATGATCAACACCATACCGAGCGAAAAGCCCAAACTCCGCCACTGATTGGCTTCGACACTTTGCGAAAGCCCCGCGTGCATAACGGGTAATCCCGTGACCGCGACGGCAAGTGCGAGACCCTCGTCTCCCGCTTTCGGTGGTAATGCGACGGTAGGCGCATCGATATCCATAAGTGCTGCAGCAATAGCAGTCAAAAAGCGTTCGCCTTCCGGACCTTCGGCAACCGCAATCTTTGTTGCCGCGACGAATTGTTTCGCCGCCGCTGCTGTCGTTGCGCGTCGCCATATCTCGTCGAGCGGACGCCGCACGGTGCCCACGATATCTCCGACCATTTCATCGGTCGATGGCTTTTCCAGGGCTGACGCAACCGCTTCGGTCAATTTCGCTTCGGCAGGTTTGGCGCCCATCGTTGCTAATGCCTTGGCCACCTTCTGCATCAGCTCGGGGTTTTCCAATTCCACGCTGCATTCATCCGACGCTAGGAATTGGGCGAGGCCTTTTTGCACGGCCTCCGTGACTTCGAGCCCCTTGTTGCCACCCATCCGCTCTTCGATTTTCGCCGCGGCGGGCATTGTTACGCCAAACTGTTTTCCTACCCCGCGCAATCGCTCGACAACCTGCAATCTGCGGCGCGTATCGATTTCGTCGTTCCGATTCGCCGAACCATCGACCACCACGATTCGCGGGAGCATCGTATCGCGCGTCAGTTTGCGAATTTCCAGAACGAGCGGCTCGGTTTCTCCGGCGTTCGTCGTGTCCAGCTTTACGTGCATGAGCGCGTAACGCTTGTCGTCCGTCACGAGCTGCTCGACGGCCTTTTTACCGGCAAGAAATTGATAGAGCAGTTTTACCTTGGCGGCCGTATCCGGAATGCGTCGATCCCCCTCCATCGCTTCGTTGATTTGGGAAATCACGTTACCGATGTGGTTTACGTTCGTCACATGCGGCGTCGTCGCAATTCGATCCCCCAGCAGACGGACTTCGCGCAAGACCGCCGGATCCGTCATGTCGCCTTCGATTTGAATTTGAAGAAAAAGCGAACCCCCGAAAGCATGATGCAAAAATCGCTCGGCTTGGTCGGGCGGGCTGTTTTTCGCAAAAAAAGCCGCATTGTCCATGCGGCTATCGACTTTGCCCACATAAAATGCGCTGGCGATGCTCGCTACAGCAACCACTGCGCCCACCAAAACCCGGTGTTTCTGCGGTAGTGTGCCCAGCCAAACGTGAAATCGAGCCGGACCAATGGCTTGCGGTGGTTTGCCCTTGAGATGCGCCAAATAAATGATTGCGGGCACGAACGTCATCGCGAGCACCAGCGTAATAAATATGCCAGCGGCCGTGAAAATACCGAACGTTCGTAATGGAGCAATATCCATGAACAGGAACGACAACAAACTCACGACCGTCGTGAGACCACTCGCAATGACCGGAGGTCCCACTTCAACGAGCGTACGTATGAGCGCCGTTCGGCCATCGGTCCCGTGCGCAACGGCATAATAGCGGCTCAAAATGTGCACCGGATACGCACTTCCCAAAGCGAACAAAATAACCGGCAGCGATCCAAGCACGACATTGACGGAAACGCCAAGGAGGCCCATGAGTCCCAGCGACATCACGATACCAACCGCCGTTGACAAGAGTGCAAGACCGGCGCCAATCACGTCTCGAAAGGACATGATCGTAATGAGCACGATGACGATGACGGCCCATGGCGCAAGCCGCCGCATGTCTTCTTGCGTGATGTCGTAAATGTACGTCGAAATAAATGGCGCACCGCCCCAATATTTGGCTTCTTTCGGGAACGCTTCTTCAATGGCCGCTCGGACCTTTTGTGCAATGACCTTTTGCTCGACACCATACCCCGCGAAGCAATAAATCAGCGTCGATTTGCTATCTTTGGAAATCAAATTGCCCACGATGTGGTCGCGGGACATCACCTTTACTCGTAACGCCGCTCGTTCTGCATCCGTTTCGGGAATCTTGCCAATGAGATAATCCGTCGTGATGCCCCCATGCTCGATGTCTGGCGCGAAATCTTCGACGTTGGTCAGTGTCATCGCATGGCCAATACCGTCGGTTTCATTGAGCCTCTTCGTCACAGTGCGCAATCGCTGCAAGAACTCGGGCGCCAAAATATCGTTCGCCTCGATTCCCACCAGAGCTACGTCGAGACTGCCAAATCGCTTGCTTACATCATAAAAAATTCCGACTTCTGGATTTTGCCGCGGCAAGAATGCAAGAACATCGTCGTCGCGATCGACCCGAGAGGCGAAATAGAGGCTCGCCATGGACAACATGAAAACGATGAAAACCGTTGCCCACGCGGCAGTGCGTCTAACAAGAAAATGTGCGAGCAATTGCATGAAGAATCGACTCCCCGACGGAGATGCCCCAGTAGATAACTCAATCAAGTCGTAAAAGTCAAGCGCCCCTATGTCACGAACGTACATTGACGCGCCAAATATTTGAAAATTACGTCGGAATTCATATGAACGCGAAATCTGTGCTCAATCGCCAGCGACGAGTCGAGTGCGAATTTCTATTCGCGGATTGTTTGCCGCGGCCGGATCGATTGTGAAGGGCGATGCGCCGTCACGGTCCTGTGGATTTTGGGGCCAAGGATCCCGGATCTGCCGCGTTCTTTTTTTGCGAAAAGCTGATTGCCGCGATGATTGCCAATAAGGCTAGCAGTCCAATACCAACGCCCATTGCAACGGCAACCCACGGGCGCAATTGTCGCGCAGGCGTCGTTTCCGCAGGTGGAAATGGCGAAACTACAGGAGAATTTTGACCCCAACTAGATCGCATTGCCATTTGTTGCGGATATTGTTGCTGCTGTTGTGGCCATTGCGCCAATGCAGCTTCGTTCATGGGCTGCATCATCGCCGTGCCCCCTGACCCGGCACCACTCAAGCTCTGCATTCTTGATGGCTGCCCTTGTTGTGCCGATTGCGGCGATGGCTGTGACGGGGGAGCGCTTCCTGGCCACGAGGGACGAGCTTGTTGCTGGTTCTGAACTTGACCGCTTTGTGGCCCCGCATCGCTTGTAGGAGGTGCCGGGCGAAGCATGTTCGCCGGCATTATCATCGGAATGGTTTTTCCTGCCTTCGAATATGTCTGA
This sequence comes from Polyangiaceae bacterium, assembly GCA_031415295.1. Classification (GTDB taxonomy): domain Bacteria; phylum Myxococcota_A; class Polyangia; order Polyangiales; family Polyangiaceae; genus Polyangium. Next base: position 31,879 of record JANORL010000840.1, read on the forward strand.
ATGGGAAGCGGCGAGCCCGCGCGATACACCTGCGTGACGCCTAGATCCGTTTCCTCGTCAACCGAGGGCATCGCTTCACGCGGCTCGTTACGTTCGGCCCGATCCGCGAGCAACTCGAGTCGAGCAACGACATCTGCGGCATGGACGAAACGAGCGTTTCGGTCGCGTACGATGCAACCTGCAATGACCTCGTCGAGATCCCGATCGATGCCTTGCACTACGTCGCGCAGGCGTGGAATCGGGTCCTTCAAGACGGCATGAATCAGATCGGGGCCGCGGCCTTGAAAGGGGCGTTTGCCCGCGAACATCTCGAAGGCCAGCACTCCGAGCGCCCAAATATCGGTGCGTGGATCGATGTCCGACACGCCGATGATCTGTTCGGGCGCCATGTACGCGGGTGATCCGAGCATACCGCCCGGTGTCGTGAGCATCTCATTGTCGCCCATCGGCTTGCAGAGTCCGAAGTCGAGCACTTTGACGATTTCGCCCGAGCTTCCCGCTTCCTGGTGCAGGAACACGTTCGCCGGTTTGAGATCTCGATGGATGATGCTTTGCGCATGCGCGGCAACGAGCGCGCGGCTGATGTCACGCATGATCGTCAGTCCGCGTCTTGGGTCGAGTGCTCCTTCGCGCTTGAAAGCGGCGTACAGCGTTTCGCCCACGAGCAACTGCATGACGAGAAATGGATCCTGCTCGTCCGTCTCGCCGATGTCGTAGACTTCGACGACGTTTCGATGCGAAATTTTCCCTGCCGCGCGCGCTTCTCGAAGCAACCGTAGTCGCAGGTTGTCGGTCGCGTTCACGATGAGTTTCATCGCGACGTGGCGTGCGGTCACTTCGTGAACCGCTTCCCACACAACGCCCATGGCCCCCTGACCGAGCTTGCGGACGAGGCGATACTTGCCTCCTACGAGGTCGCCGGCCTTCATGCGTCGCGGATGTTATCACCAGCGTGGCGCGATCAGAAAGGTCCGCGCATGCCAACGTTGCTCAGGGCTCGATTGGTCCCTTAGAGTGGCCGTCATGCCCATGTATTTGCTTCATCGAAGCGTCGTCGGCCCAGCAATGTTGTTGACAGCCCTCCTTGCAGGATGTCGTGACGACCCAGCGCCAACGCCCGACGCGCGCGCCTCAAAAGTTGCGCCGAAGCAGGACAAACCTACCGTGGAGAAGCCGGCGCCAAGTAGCGTTGCTGCTGCGCGTACCCCCGCGCCCTCCGTGGTCAAACCCGCACTCGACGTACCCGCGCCTGCGGTCAGTGCGAGCGCCGCGCCAAGTGCTTCTGCAGCGCCAGAAGCGCCTGCAGTTCCCGCAGATCCAGCGCTGGACTGCGACAAACTCCTCGTTGCAGAAGACGTGTTTGCGGCATGTCACATCAAGGTTGAAGTGCCTGCGGATCAACCAACGGAAGACATTGGAACCGAACCGAGATGCGTGCGTCGCTTCAGCAGCAAGGAGGCGGGACTGCTCACGCTGATCGTCGTGCGTCACGCAAGCGACGCCGAAGCACGAGAACGCTACAACAAGGATTTCAAGGTGGAGCTCAGCAAACCCGACGCGGTTCCAGGCGCTGGTGAAATCGCGCGCTTCTACCTGAAAGAAGGCGTGAGTGGCACACCGATATTGACATCAGAAGCCCTCAAAGGACGCTTCAATGTGACGGTGTTCAACCCGAAAGTTACCGTTGGTGGTCAAACGGTTGGACCCGTTTGTGATCAAAAGGGTTTGGGCACAGTGCTCGTGAAGTTGCTGGAACGCATCCCTTGAGGAGCGACGTTTCGTGATCGTTTCGTCGGGATGATCGCGTGAGCAATTTGGTTGGCGCAACAAGGAAAACCGTTGGTGCACCAACCACTACGCGTGAGGTGGTTGGCTGATCACTGCGCCTTGCGTCGACGACGATAAGCAGCGAGCGCCGCGATCGCTCCAGCAAACGATAGCGGTGAGGATGATGAAGACTCACCGACGGTCCGACATCCACACCCCTCGGGCTCGGTCGGATTGGGCGAACCACCGCTGCTCGATGACGAGCTGTTCGAGGACGTTTCGCCAGAAGACGATCCAGTCGAAGACGATCCAGTCGAAGAACTCGTTCCGGGGTTACCTCCCGTGCCACCAACGCCCGCTCCCGCGGTTCCTCCGGCGCCACCCGATCCGACGTCAGAGCCGCCCATTCCGCCCATTCCTCCGGTCCCGGACGAACTCGACGAGCTGGATGTACCAGACGAACTCGACGAGCTGGATGTACCAGACGAACTCGACGAAGATGACGAGCTGGATGTACCAGACGAACTCGACGACGAACCTCCGTCGCCGATGACGTCAATGCGATCGACGTGGTAACCGAAGTCTTGCGTGCTTGCATCGGTGACAAGCCGAATGTTTACGGTGTCTCCGGGAATGACGACGCTATCGACATTCATCAAATTGCCGAACATGATCTGATAAAGATCGCCGAGGGCATTGGTGAGGTAGATGTTGTCGCAACCTCCGCCGGTGCAATTCGTGGATGCTTGCGTCGTAATTTGCGTGAAGTGAACGCGTAATGCTTGGGCGCCGGCATAGGTGAAGGTCTGCTCGTCGTCGAGCAAGTTGGCGTAGATATTACCAGTCCGCGGATTGTCAATGGTCACGGGAATCGACGTAATGAGCATCGAAAACGTTGAAGGAGTCGATAGAATACGACTCAACCCTTGCTTGATGAAACGCCTTCGAATTGCGTCTTGGTGAATGCCTCCGAAAAGCATGGCGTCCGTATTGAGAATCGATTGCGACGCTCCGAAAAACGTTTCCGTCGTTGAATGCGAGAAGTGCGATTCGATAACCAGACGGTTCATTGTGTCCGCACCGAGGGACATGTCGAGCGCAGTGAGCGCAGCCGACCACATTTCGCCATCTGTGTGTACCTGAGTTTCGAAATGTTCAGGAAAATGCTTCGTCGAATCGGTTCGCCGCAAACACGGAGGAATGTTGGAATCGTATGCCGTCGCGTCCCATTCCGCGATACAGTACGGATCATCGATTTTTTGCGACAGCAAGTGATCCATTGAATTGGCTAGGTAATCACCAAATCCCTCCCCCATGGCGCCAGATTCGTTTCCCGCTCCGTAATTGGGTACTTGGTCGTCCTGAATGGCGTGGCCATATTCGTGTACCACGACATCGGCATCTTCCGCGTCGTCTACTCCACCTTTGCCACAATTGATGAGCAGTTTTGACGGATCGTAATAGGAATTGTCGACCTGTCCCCCGTCCGTGATGATTTCCTGCTGCCGCGCATTGGCATTCAAGATTCCCAGCGATTGAAAGCGAGTTTGCGTGCGGTCGAGGTGATAATACGCGTTCGCTTGTTCGAATCCTGATTGCGACCGGTCGAAGTTGAATGTATTGGTCCCGCTTTGTGCCCGACCGTTGGCGTTTTTCGTGCGCGCATCGACCCAAAGTCCGCGCAAAAATCCACTGCCGTCCAAATTCGGTAATGCGACGGAATAACGGGCGGCATCGAGCCCCGCATCCGTCGCGTCGCCATTATCGACAAATGTAAAGTTGCCAGTCGACGCCAATGGATTCGGATCGAAAACCATACCCGTTCCCGTCACGTGTTTGATTCGATTCCGCGCCGAAATCACCGCGCCCGTGGCTGCATCGACCAAAATCTCCCACGCTGCGACGGGCGTGTCTGCGGAAATTCTCACGCGATACGCAAGACGTGCTGGCTCGCCGGCAATTCCCAGAAGAACTTCGGGAGTCGATCCCTCGACGGGCGAGGCCACGTGTGTACGCGCTCGTTCTAGGGCAATGGTGGTGCCGATGTCCTGCTTCGGCTCGTCAATCGACAAAGCACGCCGATGGGCGAGATTGACTTCCCGTACGACTTGCTGACCCTCGATAGAGGCGACGAGCACGATCACTTCAGCATCGAAGACAGGAAGACTGCGCGCAACTTGTTGAAATCGGTAATACGTGCCCGCCAAACCTTGGCGAGTCAGGGCCAATACAAGGCTCGAATCGTCCGCTGCGAGTTCCAATAGGCCTGCGTGGCGTTGCAAAAAAACACGGGCAGCTTTTTCGGGATTCTGCTCTTGCGAAACGAAATCGCCGTGGATACGCAATAACCGGGTATCACTTTGGCGTCGCAGAATCGTAACGACTTCCCGGGAATCCGATTGAAGCGGGGCCGGCGCGGCTTGCGCGTCAAAGCCGCTGGTCGTTGTCGTTCCCGATGACGACGAACCCGTCGTGTCGTCACAAGAAACCGCTGCAAGAGAAACGAGCGTTAGAAAGGCGAGGCGATTCGAATGGCGCATCGCCGCACTCTTTCATCGTACTTGTGGGCCGTCAACCGTTCTGGTCAAATGCCATCTTGACGCGCGGCGCATCTTCAGAATAATCGCTGTACGGCGCTGCTCGTGCAGTGCTCGACATATGCCCACCGTGCCGCTTGGATGGAAGACTGATCATGCACGACGCTCGAATGGATCCTTATGAGGCGCTCGCTTTTGGCCGTTTTACCGCGGCACAAATTCAAACCCTCTTGCTCGGACTCGATGTCGAACTCGATCCAACGCTAAAACTCGTCGCAACTCGGGTTTCGTCCACCAGCGAAGCGCTCGAGATGGCGATGATCCGTTCGGGTACGCCCGAATTTCTTTTGCATCGTGCCGCTGCGGGTCAACCTGATTCTGTACGCGAAGCGCGTGACGCTTTGCGCGGAGTCGTGCACGACGCAGTCGCGGGCCGAGATGGTTTCATGCTCGCGTCGCGCCTTTTACAAGGGGAATCACTCAGCACGGCTTTGCGACGCACGCCAACCAAGCTTCTCGTGCGGCTCGATCATGCACGGGTGATTGTCGCAGATTCAAAAGGCGTGTTGCCCACACACGAGCATTGGATGAACGCGCTCGACCGTTCGCGCACTGCATTGGCTGCTTTCGATATCCGGGTTCGTACCGCTCGTGCGGAGCGCCGAAGTATTGCACCTGATGTTTATGCGGCATGGCAACCTTGGCAACGAACCTATACAGCCGCCAAGCATATCGTGATTGGCGTTCTCGCCGGTTGTGATCAAATCGCTCTCGTGCGCGAAGTCTTCGATGATCTCGCCGACGAAATGGAAGCGCGGCTCAGCCAATTGCCTCCGCCCCCCTCTTTCACCTAAATACTAAAACCCTTTATGTTCGTAATGATGCACGAAAAAGTGGCGTGTACATAGCACACTTTTCCAACATTTCACTGCGGTAGAGCACCACCGCGCGAATCGTCTGATTCATGGCCAAAGTAAGCTTGATGAATACCCGGTTTCGGTTCGCACGTACAAGTATCGTTCGTGCATTCGATCATCCCGGCCAAACCAAAATTCAACCCTCTCGTGGGCTACGCGGTATCCGCTCCAATGCGGCGGACGTGTCACGTCGCGTCCTTCGAATCGCGCCGTAATGTCTGCGAATGTTTTCTCGAGTTCTTCTCGGGATGCCACAACGCCACTTTGCGTCGAAGCCCAAGCCCCAATTTGACTGCCTCGCGGCCGTGTTGCGAAATACTCGTCGGCTTCCGCATCGGTGACGCGTTCGACACGCCCTTCGATGCGCACTTGTTCGGCGGCTTTTGGCCAATGAAAACACAAGGCGACGAACGGATTTTCTATAATTTCGCTACCTTTGCGACTTTCAAGGTTCGTATAAAACACGAAACCGCGATGATCCACGGCTTTTAGCAAGACAATGCGCGCGGAAGGGCGGCCGTTGGCGGATACTGTCGCGAGGGTCATCGCCGTGGCTTCGCTCGTTTCGCGTCCTTGTGCACGAGAAAGGGCGTCCTGGAAGGCGGCGATAGGATCTTGGACGGGATGGTTCATCGCTGCACAGCATAAGCGCCCATCAGCGTTCAGAAAAGGTCCATTCGCGGAACAGAATTTTTTTCTTGCGCTGCAGGGCTTGTCGGCTACTTTGGGCCGCCACTGATTAGAGAGTCCGACATGAAATTTCCGGCAATGTCTTTGGTCGCGCTCGCTTTGGCGTGGCCTGTCGTCAGTTACGCCGAAGCCTGAGGCGCTTGAAGTAATCCAAACCTACCAGTTGGTGGGTCTGAAACAAAAGCGGTCACGCCTGGTCGCCTCGACGTGCGTATTGGCCTAAGTGGTCTTTATGGTTCGGCTGGTCATTTGGCCGAATGTCCGGACCTTGGACCCGCGTGCAACAATTCGCCGCCGCCGGTTCCGTATTATCATCACGTTGCATTGTGGCTTTCGGAGACCACTGCCGACGTATCCTACGGACTCACAGAATCGTTTGCCGTCGAAGCGCGCTTGTCGTTACGTATCGTCGATACCACTCCCACGTATCGAGAACTCGACGGATCCGAAAAGTTTGTCCCGAATGACATTCACCACCACAACCGGACGATTGTGGGTCCAGGCGATCCATGGCTTGTTTTTCGTGCAGGTGCTTCCGTGGGTAAACTCATGACCGCGGCTCGATTTGGCGTAACATTTCCTTTGGGTCGCACCGAACCGGACCCTTATGCGCTTGCTTCACGAGGAAAATGGCACGAGCACATCATGATGGGGACAGGAACGTTTTTACCCATTGTGGGAATTGGTTTTTCCTATCCTGCGGGTCCTGTAGAACTTTCTGCATCAGCGCTGGGGCTTTTCAGCGTTTACGAAAATGCGGACGGGTTTCGCGCGCCAACCAGAATTTTTGGCGGCCTACGCGTAGGGTATCCATTTCCATCCGTAAAAGTGACGCCGAGCCTTGCCGTCGACATAACGCACGAAAGCGCTGAGATCTGGCACGGATCGTATGCAATCGAAGGTTTTAATGCGCGCACGGACGTGCTCGTCGGTATTGGCGCCGCTTGGGAATTCGCGCCCGTGTGGAAACTCGAAGCTGCGGTCAAGGCCCGCGTGGCTCGCTTGACGGATGCACCAGCTTTTAATTATCCAGGGCTCGCCCAACTCTCGGTCTCCCATTCTTGGGATCTTGCACCCAAAAAAGAAGAACCCAAAGACGACCACCATCATTGATCATGAGCGACGTCTTCGGTTGCCATAACGATGTCGTCGTGCCCCGTCGTGAGGGCAGGATTGCTCAATGCAATGAAGAAGGGAACCCCCATTCTGCACATTTGTGGATGTGGGCAAGTGTGTGGGCTATACGTCCCCCGCGTCCTGTTCGTCAGCCGCGCACATCGTCGACATCAAAACCACTTCGCGCCAAGCACGCGTTGTGCTTCGCTCGCGTTCGAGGAGTTCATCATG
>JANORL010000841.1:0-3990 GCA_031415295.1 Polyangiaceae bacterium
ACGTTCGGCGTTTACGTAAACGACGCGTGCAGAAGCTCGACGCCCATCGTCGTACCGAAGCATGACTTCGGAGTAAAACCCTACGGCTCGCCAACTGGTCACAACGAGTCCGTTGTCGAGGGCGACGAAGCCCGTGCCACCTGACATTGGCTACCCTACGTGCGGAACGCCAACCGCACGAGTCGAATGCGTTCAAAACGGGATGTCGGCCTCTGGGGTAGCGGCGGTCGGTTCTGAATCTCGGCTTCGAGCAGCGGTGACTTCGGTGGTATGTGACCCTGCCCATTGATATCCCGCATCGGTTTGGCGATAGCTAGTGTGGGTATCGTGACGGCCTGTTTCTTCCCTGCTTTCGATTAGGTCAAGTTCACCCAATCGCTGTAGCGCCATAGAGAACTCATATTTGCTAAGCGCAGATTCGAGACGCAGCGCATTGATGCTTATCCAGCTCGTGGCCGTCGGACAATCCGCGATAATTTGAGCGAGTGTCACGATTTCCGGATTGGTAAGCGTAGTATCGGCACGCGTCTGTAACGCTTTTCCCGGTGCCGATCGCACGACCATTCCCTCGGGCAATGCGTCGAAAAGCTCTTGCGCATTTTGAAAGCGTAGGGCGGGATCGAAGGCACATGCTTTGCTCAGAACGACGTCGAGGTAATCCCAGAGCTCGCTGCTAAAGGAGGGCGAGCGCGAACATTGGCCTGGGCCTATGCCGCTTGGAAGTCCTCTGGTGAACACGAACTCGATCGTTTTTCCGAACGAGTACACGTCCGATGCCGCAATGTGCTTGCCCATCAATGACTCGGGGGCCCGATAAGCTGGGGTACCCACCACCTCATGCTCGGCGGTGAGCTGTCCCTGCTCGGCCTCCGCAGTGGCCAGGCCCAGGTCGGCGAGCACCGCCCTCATCGGTTCCGGCGGATCGAGCATAAGTAAGACGTTGGCAGGTTTGATATCGCGGTGAAGGATTCCACGGGCGTGGAGGTTGGCGAGCGCTCGGCATGCCTGCCGCAGGAACATGAGGAGAAGTGCGCCACTATCCCTGACCAATCGTGTACCCGCCGTTTTAGCATCAATTACCCGTTCAAGGGACGCAGACGCCAATTCCATTACGTAGTACGGTTGTCCTTCGAATTCGCCAGAGCCACGAACGCGCACAATGCCGGGATCATTTTGCTCCTTTAGAATTGCGATTTCTTTCGCAAAGCGTGCTCGGCCTTTGATGTCGGCGTCAGGAGCGCATAACTTCAGTGCTACCGGGGGTGAATGCTTGTCTTTGGTGTACCGCACTTTCCACACGGTCCCTTGACCACCAGATCCCAATTCCTTGTCAAGTTTCCAATCCCCGATTTTCAAGTCTTCCTTCAATTGCTTCATGTGATGCCTATCCATTCAACCGTCACGACGCTCGCGGATACCTGCGATCAGTAGCACGTGCCTGGGTGGGCGCGACGGTGGGACAGAAAAACGCATGGCCAAGCGTGAAATTTGCCGTGAAACTCTCGGTATGCCCCGCGTGGGGCCCGTGGAATGGCGTCAGGTTCGAAGGCTTTTTCCCCAACGCCCTCAGCCCGGTCGAAATCATCCCTGCAATCCCAACCTGTCGGCCTCCGGGCACCTCGACGGCAAAAGGACACGTCGACAGGCCACCCTACGTCTTCGCGTACCCTGGCACGTCAGCATGAACCTTCACCCTATGTTCGCGCATACCCCGACACTTCACACCGACACGCTGCCGTCCCCTCGCAACAATGGCAAAAGGACGCGTCGACAGGCCACCCTCCGCCCGCTCAGAGTGCGTCGAGTCACGTCTGCATGACGCCCTGCTTCTGGTCGTACCCCCACCGGGAGAAGTTTGTTGAGCAATTTTGACCGTTAGCGAGGCTCCTGACTATCCTGGCCGCGCCAAAAGAGGCATCCATAGTCGGTTGGCGCATACTCGAAAGAATCCACCAGCTGACTATCCTGGCCGCGCCAAAATGAGGCATCCATAGGCGCTTGCAGGCCGTCCACGAAGATTACAGTTTGAATCGTCGCCACTTCAAGCCGAACGGCGCGAGCGCCGCATCGGGTACGAAATGTCTCAGTGCGTCGAACGAGAGGCCAACGAACTCGGCCATTGGTAGCAGCAGTCGCAAGCTTGTGCGTCGATAGCGTTCTTGTACCGTAAGCCCCGTCGCCGTGCGTAGCGCGTGCTGAATCTGTTCTACTTCCGGCCAGACATTTTGGTTTACGTGCCGAGTGTACAAAGGCAACAGGCCGGGCCGATCCAATCCACAAACTCGAATCGATTCAGCACCTCGTTTGTCCCCTCCACGCGCCACAGGCATCCAATGTTGTGCTGTCCCATGGGTGGTCAATTTGAATTCGATGTGCTTCACGCCATCGTCGACGCTGGGATCCAAGAGTAGAGGGCGTTCATTGCCAGGTGGAACCTGCTTCTCGACGAGTGCCGTACTACCGCGGTCCAATGGGAATCGAATGCCCTTGTGCGGCAACTGATTGCAGTTACGGCAAACAAAAAGCAAATTGTCCCAAGTAAATGCTAGCCACCAATAGCCGTACGTTTCCTGTGATCCCGGCGCTCGATCGGCCTTGGTTTTAGGGCGAAAATGCTCGACATCATTTCGCTTGTCTTGCTCGACGAATTCACAATATGCGCACTTGTAATGTTGCCGCTTCCAAAGTTCGTCTTTGACAACGTCGTACCCCGTGATTTCTTCGGATTGTATAGGTCGTATGCGGGCCAGGCGTTCGAGAATAGGGAGTTGATCATCGCGGACGCTCGTCAACGCAGGAGGTTCATGACCACGATGAATGCGAATCACGACGATTCCCCGTCATCCTCAAAGGGCGGTAAATTCGTGAGCCGCGGCGTGGGAGTCCAGCCAGGATCTACTCCGTGGGCTTGGAGATCGCTCTGAAGGCGCGCCATTTCTGCATCCTCGAGGTCCGTTCGTCCTGAGTTGCCCACGAGAAACCCATAACGCCTGAGCTTTTCACCAAGCTCGTTCGGGTATAGTTTGCTGATTCCGAAAAACGTTTCGTAAATTTCGCTGCCCGTGAGCAATGCGGGTGCATCGGGGGCTGGGTCTGCCACCACATTCCCGTCCGGTTGTTGTCGCATGATGAATACTTCGTCGCGCTCCAGCCCGGGCAGCACCATGGGAGAATGCGTCGTCACCACGAATTGCATCGAAGAAAATACTCGTTTCAGCGTCGGAATTAAATCGACCTGCCATTTCGGGTGCAGATGCAAATCGATTTCATCGACGAGTACGATTCCCTCCATGGCCTCGAGCGGTACGGGCCCTTCTGCTTCCAGAAAAACTTGCCCAATGAGATCTGCGATCCAAGCAATAGTTCCCTGGTATCCTTGCGATAACCATGTTGCCGGCACCTTGACTTGATCGTTCCCTACTCGTATCGCGAATCGGTGCCCCTCCACCAGGTCGTGGGCCGATCGCACACCTCCGCGCCCCCGCAATTCCAAACCCTTCACGTTTGGAAGCAATCCGCTATCCACGAGCGCTTTTCGCACCGCAATGGCGTAATCTTGAGGTGCCTCAAGAAGATCCGCAAAGCCTGTTCCAACGAGACGTCCTTTGTCGAAGAGTGGATTCAATCGATCGAGCGCAGGATCTTTGGAGCGCTCACTTTCCATGGGTCGGGGCAATAGGCGACTCGTCCCATATCCAGCGACAAACCATAGCGACAGATTCTTCGCCCGTACTTCTCGTAATGGATCGCCATTTTTCAATCGGACTCCAGCCGCATCCTGAAAAAAGGTTTCGCCGTCGACTTCGGCGGATCCTGGTGCCAGGGTAAGCCGTGAAACCAGACGTGGCGGCGAATTCTGTGGCAAAAGGCCTGGATATGCGCGATAGGCATGTCGCTCGGCCGAGAAACCAAACTCCGCCATGATTTCTGCTTCCGCATTCGGCGTACGTCGGTCAGACAGGGACGGCACGTCAGCCAATTGGTTCGCAC
>JANORL010000842.1:0-13751 GCA_031415295.1 Polyangiaceae bacterium
ACCAGCCTTGTCCCGTCGTTTGTCCCAGCGAACGAGCTAATTCCAACGATTCCTGCAACACCTGCTCAGCATCGTCATATCGTTTCGATTTTGACAAGGCCAAACCTAGATTAAGCAGACAGGAACGAGCTCCTGCTCGATCACCAAGATGGCGCTTCGTTTCGAGCGCCCGTTCGAATGCCGCAATCGCTTCAACCACACGCCCACGGTATAGGGCAACGACCCCGACATTATGATCGATCCGCGCTAGCTCTTCCTTGTCGACACCGTCGAGATTGTCCAAATCGCTTCGTGCTTGACCAAAGCAAGATTCCGCATCTTCCCAATCCGCCTTATAAAGTGACGCAACGCCGCGGGTTGCGAGGGCCAACGCCGCTGCCACGCGATCATGAACATCCATTGCCGCGCTTCGTGCGCGCTCTGCAACTTCTATGGCCTCGATTGTTTTTCCTTCACGGGCAAGTTTTTCCGCGTGACGCCGTAAAACCAAAGGTAGAATGGTGAAATCCTGTTTCGCTGCGGCATCCAGCCATTCGATCACCTGCGGATATGCAGCGAATCCTTGACCGTCGCGAAGCAATCGTTCGAGTCGCAGAAGCTTGTCGATGGATCGGCCCGATTCGACACTCACCAAAGTGAGAAGTGCTTCGATTTCTTGTGAGCGCACGCCTTCCGCCCGCGATTGCATAGCCGCGCGTTCGAGCAGTTGCGTACACATAGGCGAAGCAAAAATGGACGTGCCCAGCGCTAGCAATACCGTCGTCGGCACGTGGGATTCGGCGAGCCACGCCGTTGTTCCCACGCCCCATCGTTCAGGGGTCCCGAGGGCTGTGGCAAGATCACGCGTTAGGTTTGGACTGTAAAGCGAATAAAAAAGACCGCTGGAAGTGTGGTGCCTCGTGATGAGCCCCGCGGCTGAGAGTTCAGTCAGTGCGTCGTTTCCCGTCGATGTGGACATCCACACACGCCGACACACCGATTCCGAAACCTCACCGCTCGAAAGTGCAAAGACGGCTAGCAAATCTTGCGCCGTTTGGCTTAATGTACGAGCCCGATCGAGGGCGGTATCTCGTTCGAGGGGTATGGCACCCAAAGATGCAATGAGCCAACCTGGATTTTTCCCACTCGCTGCAGCCAATGATTGAATTTTTGCCGGATCGAGTATGCCGAGTCCTTCGCAAAGTCCTTGAAATGCTTCGTCGGTTAGCGGTGCGAGTCGCATCACTTCCCCGGATCGTGGGGGCTCGCGTGTTGCAATAACAAACTCGATCCGTGAAGATACCGCGGCGTAACGGCACCGAAAGCTGTCGAGTGCAGTGTGAATTTCCTCTGGAGCGAGATGCGTTTCATCCAAAATGACGATTGGCTTTTTTATATCTGTTTGTGCAAAGGTAAAGGGAAGGGCGGTCTCGTTGCCTCGTAAATAAGCGATGAGTTTTCCCGTGATTTCACCACGGGTCGGGAATCGAATCAGGCGAACATCATGCCCATCGAGCAACAGCTGCGTATGGATCTCTCGCAACAAATGAGTTTTTCCCGAACCACTCGGACCAACGATCCAGCGAATGGGAACTGGTTTGGCTTGGCGTAATACGGCGAGTTCGGATTCCCGGCCCAAAGGCAAGACTGGCATGCCAGGAGAAATGCGGGCGACTCCTAGGCGGTGCAAGACTACGTGCGCAGTTTGGGGGCGATCCTGAGGATGTTCGGCCAAAAGATCGTCAATGAGTGCTGCAGCGCTTGGTGGCAACCACGGTGCATCTTCGAAGAAACGTCGCTTCGGTCGTGCAATTGGAGGTGCACCCGTGACCATTGCAAAAACCGTTGCACCGAGGCTATACAAATCGGAGACGATCGAAGGCGCGGCGCCGGCGCGGACTTCAGGAGCCGCAAACGCAGGCGTAAACGCATGGGCGGTCAATTCCGCTCGCGCTTTGGAAACGGCAGCGCCCAAGTCGAGCAGCATTGGCACAAAAGTTTGTCCGGAAGGAACGATTCGTACGTGTGCCGGTTTCAAGTCGCCGTGCAAAAATCCGGATTCGTGCAGGCGGGCCAATGTCGATGAAATTGCCGTGAGTATCAGCACAACGCGAGCGCCTTTGCCTTGATTTGCGACTTCGGCCAGCCAATCGTTGCCGTCGGGGCCGTCGACGAAGTTTTCGATCAAGAAAGCAGCCCCGGTTTTTTCACATCGTGCCAAATCGTGTGCGCGCACGAGACCTGGAATTCGCAGACGAGACAAGATGCTGAATTCGCCATGTAAGGTTGAAGGGTCGAACCGTCGTCCTTGCCAAACCTTTGCAACGAGCGGCACTGCAGGGTTTTCGATGTCCGTCACGCGTACCACGACCCCCTGCGCACCACGGCCGAGTTCCCTCCCAGGCACGTATCGCGGATGAACGAAAATGGCGCCGCTCGATTGCATGGTGTCTTTTCTACTCGCCTGTGCCTACGCGAGTCTCCGCTGTGGTGATTGTTTCGAGGAACGAAGTGGCGTACGCGGGATTTTCGAGAATCGCCAACGCCCGACGAAATCGAGGTTCGGCGAATCTACCGAGTGACGCGAAATGGCTTTCCGCAGTCGAAGCTGTGACCGGATCCGCAAGCATCTGCAGATGTTCGACGTCAATCGCTTCGTCCTCGGGCGTTATGACTTCCACGCGAATCATCATGACGCGAATCGTGGAATCGGGGGCAGGGGAGATCGTGAGTGGTATCGATGCATCGGTCCAGGATTGTGGAACGAGGTACAGGGCGCGAATGCCTGGTGTGCCAAACCATTGTCGTTTCCACGTATCGACCATCGCGATGGCTTCGTCGTGATAGAGGCCCGTTTGATCGAGCGTGCGGGTCACGGCCTCGGCGAGTTCATTCGTAAAGGTGCCCAAATCACTGGCTCCTTGCAATGATGGAATCGCACTCACGAGCGAAGACGTGGCCCCAATGCCTTGCTCGTGGGTGACAAATGCGCCTTTACCGCTCCCCACCCGAATGATGAATGCTGTGCCAATCGTTTCGGGATATGTATTGGTGAACGAAATGGTTGCTCCCCCTTGCGCCGCGACGTTGACGGGTAATTCAAAATTGCCCAGACCGCGGTAAAAGAGAAATTTTTCGTCTTGCGCTTGTACGAGCGCTCCTGGTGCATTGGCGATACGCACGGAATTCGATGCGACGTTGCGCGCATAACCCCAAGTGAACGAATCGAGCGACGCTTCAGGTAAATTCGTCGACGGTGTATTCCGATCGAGCACGTCGATATTTCCCCAATCGAGCAATCCATTGCCTACGGTGCCGTATTTCGTGGAGCAAGCTTCCGTGCTGAATGGGAAATCAGTTTGGAAAACCGGGTCGGTATGCGTGCCTATGCCAATGACGCTCAATGGTCCCGCAATCGGGGGCCAAAAGCCCATGGCCGCAGGATACCATTGCGTAAAGACTCCTCGAGGAAACCCAACGGCAACGCTCACGGTGCGCGGAACGTCGGAATAGAAATACGTGACTGGTGTCTCCATCTTGACGGCGACGGACGTCGAACCTTCGAGCATACCGGCCTTCATTCGGTCGTAAACGAATCCTGGAAGATCCTCTTCTTCGTGGTGCAAGCCGCGTTGTAGCGATCCGTCAGAACCCACGACGACGGTATCGGTGCCCCATTCATGCACGACAAACCCAGTTCCCGGATAATGTGCAAATCCCTTGCTGGGCTCCGGAACGGGTTTTACCTCGGCTGGTCCGCCGCCAGTCACGACGGTTCCTTCGCAATTCCACAAGCCGAGCGAAAACAGTGCGACCAAAAAGAAAGAACGTTGCCCGCGAGTTACCATGGTTGCCTCCATGGTAACAGGTTTAGCAATCTCTGGGCCATCTCAATAAAGGCAAATTTCACGCGTATCGCCGCCCCAGTTACCAGTCAATATGGTAACTGGTTACCGGGTCCTGGCGTCAGTTACCAGTGCTGGTCGGTGTGTGCCCAGAATGGGTACATGTTGCGTCGCATCGACGCCCAAACGTCGGGTATTCGTTTGAATGCAAAATGTTTGGCGAAACGAACAACAAGTCAAGGCGCGTCGATGGCGATTTCTGCGCTCATCGTATCGAGTTCTGCTTCATGAGTTTGTCCGGGGTGTGACTTCGATGGCTTGATCTTGTCGGCCAGTTCGTCGAGTCCAGCGAGGGTAAATGTGGCGGACAAATACGCGGCGCCGCGGGTGAATGCGCGATCGTTGGCTTCCATTGCCAAACGTTTGGCACGAAGCGTCACCTCGGCTTCGCGCGCTTCTCGAGCCACTGCCGCGAGTGCCTTGTCGAGCAGCGGAAGGTCGACCGCGAGTTCTTCGGCAAACGCTTCGCGGTCCAGGGACAAACCTCGACGGCGCGCAGCGGGAAGCTTGATCGATTCATCGCGAAGGTTCACGAGCACGGTCCGCGCAAGCATCGCGAGGGCCGATGGATCATGCGGAATGTTTTCGTTCAATTGCAGTCGCGGAAGTCCCACGGCGCCGTACGTCGTTTCGATGGCGGTGCGTAAGTCGCTCAAGTTTCGTCGCACTCTTTCGGCGTTTTCGTCGCGTTGTTTACGCGGCTCGGTGTCGTCCTCGAGTTCTATTTCGTGTGCGGCGTCGGCCCGTCCCAAGACTTCGTTTTCCGAAGCGATCATGCGACCCACGAGCCGCAGGAGGAGTTGAATGTCGGGCATTTGTTCGCCGGGTTTGGCGTAACGGGACAGTGTTTCTTTGACACGTGACGCGGCATCGGCCGAATAGGTGTACGCCGTGCTGGCCACGGTTCGCGCAGCGCGTTGACGATCGATGGCGGCCTTGGATGCCATGCGGAAGGGCTCCTGTTCGACTGGCAATATCACGCCGACGGCGGAGGCGTCGCAAATTCGGAGTTCAACCCGCGCAAAACGCAAGCTTTCATCAACCTGGGCTTGACACTCGCCAAGCTTTCTGGCTTTGGAGTTTCGACATGTCTCCGGGACCGACCACGCGCACGCCTTCTCATCCTCCGAAGCCTCCCCGGCGTCGAGCGTCGAAAGCGCCGAAAGCGTCGGCGGGTACGTCGCACAGGCGCGGGAATCATTCGCGGTGGATACGTGCAGTCCTTTGGACACTCGGCGGTTGTGGTGGCGCGATCGTGTCTGTGCTTCTTGGCATCGTGTTTGGTTTTGGCGTTTGGGATGGTCCCGCGCGAGGCAGCGTTGTCGTCGTGGATTGGCCCGCGACACTCGATAGCAGTCAAGCCGCGGGGATTCTTTCGAGTTTGGGGCTTACGCGTAGCGAAGGCGCTATGGGGATGTTTTTGCGCCTCACGGGGGGCACTGGCGCGTTCGTACCCGGTCCCCATCTTTTGCCCGATGCGCTCGATCCTTGGGATTTGGTGCACGTTCTCGAGCGTTCTTCACGACGACCCACGGCCCGCGTTACGATTCCCGAGGGGTTTCACCGCTTCGACGTTGCGACGCGTCTGGAAAAACTCGGCATCGTGCCGAAAGATGTTTTCTTGCGCGCGAGCACGGAATTGCAGTTTCTAACTGAATTGGGAATCGTAAAAACGGGCGGAAATGTTGCGGAAAGCGCCGAAGGGTATTTGTTTCCGGCAACGTATGACTTGCCTGTGGACAGCGACGCTCATGACATCGTGCGGCGTCTTGTTGGTGAATCGGACAGGCGTTTTGCCACGTTGACGAAGCAACATCGCGAGGCGCTCGAACAATTGCGAAATCGATTTGGTTTCGGTCGTCGGGAAATTTTGACCCTGGCGTCGATTGTCGAAAAAGAAGCGGCGGTGGCCGACGAACGACCCATGATTGCGAGTGTATTTCTGAATCGGCTCGAGGATCCGGAATTCAAGCCCAAACGTTTACAATCGGATCCGACGGCGATGTACGGTTGTTATGCCGAACCGGATACGGCGCCGGCATGTGCGGGTTTTTCTGGAAAAGCATCGCCGGCCATCAATCGTGATCCGCGCAATCGCTACAGTACGTATGTAAACGATGGTTTGCCTCCGGGGCCAATTGGAAATCCAGGCGATTCTTCAATTGAAGCGGTTTTGGCACCAGCGACGACCAAGTATCTATATTTCGTGGCCAAAGGTGGCGGTCGTCATACCTTCAGCGAAACCTACGAACAGCACAACGAAGCCGTGAAAAAACTTCGCGCAATGCAGACGAATTCGGAAACACGAGAATGAAACGTAACAAAGACATGGTGGTAACGTTGTTTCGAGGGGTTGCCGTTTTGGCGACAACGTTCGGGTTTAGCGCGTGTTCCGGCGCTTCGGCGCCCGATGGTTCCGCAGCAGCGTCGAATGCCGGCGCGGCAGCGTCGACCATTCCTTCGGCGCAAAGTACCGCGGTTGTCGCAATGCAAAATTCGGCATTGGTGCCGTCCGGCTCGCCGATCGTGCCGCCAGCACCTTCGGCATCGTCCATCCTCGAGGCACCCGCGGTCGCACCGAGCGCGTCGGCAGCGTCTTCGGCAGCTGTGGCCGAGGAAGCGCCGCTTCCGAAGGTGAAGGTCAAAAACATTGGCATGCACATCGGCGGCGGGCCCAACGACGATGTGACGAAAGAACCGATCAAACGATCGGTCGAACCACATTTCGATGCATTTCGACGTTGTTTCGCCAAAGTGGACGATTTGGCCAAGGGGGGCGATTTTGGCGTCGACGTGCTTATCGAAGGAGCCGGGGGTAAAGCGAAAATTACGCATCCACGCACGGCGCTGAAGGGAGCCGGATTCGAGGCGTGCGTCGTGACCGTATTCGAGGCCATCGAATTTCTGAAGCCCAAAGGCGGCCAAAAAACCATGGTGAGTTACTCGATTCGTTTTACACCGTGACTTTTCGTTCATTGGCTTCACGAAGCCGGGACGTTTTTTGTACAGCGTCACGGCGAAGTTTTTGAAGTCTGGACCAAGCCGTACTTCGTGGAAGTCCATAACGCGTAGCGATGTTCGTGAGCGATACGCCATCGACGTAATACTCGAGCAACATTTCTCGATCACACGCAAGAAGTTCCGCAAAAACGGCCGTAAAAATGCGCCGCGTATCAATGATGTCGTCGACATCGATTTCATCGGCAAGGAACAAATCAAGAGACTCTTGACCGACCAGTTCACCGCGACGCTGTTTGTTCCGATCCCAATTCATTGCTTGCCGCCACGCAATACCTTCGAGCCAGTGGCGTTGCCGCCCGCGCGCCCTGGGACATTTCCCCCAACTATCTTGCGCAATGACAAACGTGTGCTGGACCAAGTCGTCCACGTCCGCGCCGACAATCCCCATGCGCGACAAACGTTTTCGCAAATGTGGAGTATGATGGGAGTAGAATTTCGCGTCGAAACTCTCGATGTGCCTAGAACGATCACCCGTGCCGCGATGATGTCGAGTCATGCCCCCGTTTGTGCGGAGGATGGGAAAACCCAAGTATTTTTTGGGAAAAATTGGTTATGGCACAACCATTTAGCGTCTCATAAGTTCGTGTTGATGAAGGCTTCCAAGTTGTCTCCATCCCAGGATCGTAAAAGTCTTTTGCGATGACCGCGGAGGAATGGAAAAAGACAACGAAAGGGAAGCGCTGTCGTTAGCCTTTTGGTCGTTTCGACGGTTTCGACTTTTTTGTTTTTTTCGGCGAATGGGTCTTTGTTGACGCTCTCGCGGCGCTCGGCGCGGTGACCAGAACTTCTTTGGCCGTGGCCAATGCACCGCGTACACCAATCAACGGATCCGTGACCAGGATGATCGGGATTTGGCCCATCATTTTGGTGAATCGCCCTTTGGCGCAAAAACCTTCCAAAAATGATTCACGGCGCGCCGACACGATGTGGCGTGCAATATTTCCTGCAACAAAGACGCCTCCGAGCGTCAGACCTTTTAATGCAAGATTGCCTGCTTCCGCACCATAAATCTTCGCAAATAAGTCGACCGCATTTTTTGCCGGTTCGTGCGTACCAGACAATCCAAGCTCCGCAATACCCGCATTACGATCCCCCTCGCTGAGCCTTTTTCCTACAGCTTTCGGCTCGCGTCCCGCTTTCGACGCAAAAAAATCGTACATCGCACCAAGACCATCGCCGGATAACACTCGTTCGTAACTCACATGATCCGGATGGCGCCGCGCCAAAAATTGCCACAACTCGATTTCTAATGCCGTCCGCGGAGCAAAATCGGTATGCCCTCCTTCGGTCGGAACCACCAAATGCCGATTGCCATTCCACATGAGAAACGCTTCGCCAAGCCCCGTTCCCGCGGCAATAACGGCCAAGTCGTGCCCCGCCAGCGTCGCATGTCGACCGGCCAGCGGTATCGCAATGTCCGGCGATAGGTGCAAACATCCACGTGCCGCAACCGCCAAGTCATTAACCAAAATCACCTTCGAAATCGACAGACTTCGCTCGAGGCGCGTCGCGTCCATACGCCATCTCAAATTCGTGACCGATGCAACTTGACCGCGCACCGGTCCGGCCACGCCAAACACCGCGACAGCAGGCGGCGAATGCGACGACGTGCTCAAAAATTGCTGCGCAACGTCGTCAAATCGATCGTACTCGCGGCTGGGAAGTACCGCCTCGACAAGCAGCCGTTTGCCCTGGCCATCGTACAGCGAAAGCCGAGTCCGAGTGCCTCCAATATCCCCGACGAGAATGGTGGAAGGTGTCGCGCGCGTAGTCATGTCGCCTGCCATATGAAAAAGCGGCTGGCGACGCAAACTTCTGGCAACCGTTCAGGAAATTTCTTGGATGTGCTGATCAAAAAGCCACGTGATTCTGCCTCGTGCTCGATGCAAAACACGTGCAGGTACGGCGTCTTCCGGACCGTCCAAAAAAGCAGCCGTGACCGGTAGCCGTTTCTGTACCCCGCGTGCCAGTACCAAGACAAACTTGGCCGCACAAAGAACGGGGACAGTGAGGGTCATCCGCGCTTCGATTCCTCGCGTGGGTAACGCGTCGACCGCCATGACCAGTTTGTCGTCGATGGCCACCGCTCCCGTGCCCGGAAACAATGACGCCGTATGCCCATCGTCGCCGATGCCCAGCGTCATCGCATCGAATGCCACGGCGTCCGCGAACCCAAATGTTTGTCGCAACAAACGCTCGTAACGAGCAGCCGCAGAAGCGAGATCCGCAGCGTCGGCCTCCATGCGATGCACGCGAGAAGCATCGACGCGACCAAGCTGCAAGTCGTCAAACACAGCTCGAAAGTTTGAGCGCAAATGATCGTGAGCGACGGCGCGTTCATCCACCCAGAACCAGTCGATACGATCGAGCGGTAACTCATAGTTCGTCAGCTGGCGATACACGGGACCCGGTGTGGATCCACCGGACAACGCGACGTACGCACGACCTCGCATCCGAACGGCTTCATCGATTGCGCGCGCCAGAAGCTCCGCTCCGAGCAGCGCATGCTCGTCTTCCGAGTCGGCTCGCACCACATCCCAACCACTCGATGTCACGCTCATCTTGCACTCCAATCCGCGGCCATCATGAGCGCTTCTCGGTAGACACGATCGCTTCCCGTACCGTCGATCGCTTTGATGAGCACCCAATCTTCTCCGCGTCGGCCCAGCGCGTGTTCGTGCGCCGATGTGCGTGCACCGCTGCGTTTCCAGCACACTTGATTCGTATGCTCGCGCCGACGATTACACGCGAGCGACAACGGTGCGCCTCCAAAACTCGTTTCAATCCAAATGTCTGTCAGTTCGCCCGGTGAAACTTCCGTCAGCTGTTCGTCCTGAAGAACAATCTCGACGGGTTTGCCTTGCCGGTCACGAGCTTCTCGACGTGAATCGAAAGTCCAACCCAATCGCGCACCAAACCACCCCAACAGCAGTGCCGCAGGTTCCGTGACGCCGCCAGGTGTTCGTCCAATTGTAACCTTGCGAATCGCGTCGATGGCTCCCAACGTATCGTCGAAAAAGCGGGCAATCATTTCTCGCCACGTGTACGTCCTGACGAACTGGCGATCTCCGATCGGACAATCGACCAACGCCGCAACTTCGGCCACGCGCAGAGCGCTCGTATGCGCAGTGTCTACAATGAGCCGATCCGAGCGTGGAGCAACAGCACTCACGAGCGTACTTGGAGCGCCGCGTCCGACTTCGACGACAACGGGCACTTCAGGAAGCGACAACGTACCGACGAGCGAGCCTGCACGATCACTCGCCATCGCGCCAAACGTCAGTTCGATCCAGTCATGGCAAATGGGTTGCGCTCCACCATCGAGTCGACAAGCCATGCGGACGTCGTAGTCCAGTTCCCAGGGGGCAAGGCGGCCATCTATGGTCAGGACAAACGCTCGTCCAGGGTGCGAGTCCACCACGTACTCTGTCGCTTCTCGCGCGCAGTCCACATCGCGTTGGTTTGTCACGATGGCGTACGTCATCGTCGCAGAACGCACTTTGGTCATTGGTTGCCCGGACTGTTCGTCGGGAGCGGCCCAGAACGCAGCGAGTTCAGCTTCGATACGTGACAGCGCTTCATTGATCGGCAGTGCCGTCACGGCCGCCTCCATGTGTCGCCAGGCGTGAGAAGTTTGTCCGCTTCACTAGGTCCCCAGCTTCCTGCTTCGTAACTTGCAATGGGCGCGTCGTGTTCGCGCCAGCCTTCGAGGATCGGATCGATGAAGCCCCACTGCGCTTCCACTTCGTCGGCTCGTGTGAACAACGTCGCATCGCCACGCATCGCATCGAGGATGAGTCGTTCGTAAGCTTCTGGAGTGCTCGAACCGAATGCTGTGCCGTAGCGGAAGTCCATCGCCACGTTGCGCATGGCCATGCCTCCGCCGGGAACTTTGGTCGCGAATCGAAGCGCGATGCCTTCGTCCGGTTGAATGCGCACGACGAGCACGTTGGGTTCGTCTTGACCACCAGGCGTGTCGCGGAAGAGACGATGCGGCAAAGGCTTGAAATGCAGTGCTACTTCGGCTGAACGTTTGGCGAGACGTTTTCCCGAGCGCAGGTAAAACGGCACGCCACCCCAGCGGAAGTTGTCGATGCGCATCGACATCGCGACAAACGTTTCGGTCTTCGAATGAGGATCGACGTCTGGTTCGTCGCGGTACCCAACGACTTTGTCTCCACGAACCGTTCCGGCGTCGTATTGTCCGCGCACCGTGCGATCGAGAACTTCCCGACCTCGAATCGGGCGCAAGGCACGCAACACCTTCACTTTCTCGTCACGCACAGCGTCGGCATCCCACGATGACGGAGGATCCATCGCCATCATCGTGAGGATTTGCAACGCGTGGTTCTGCACGATGTCTCTCGTGATGCCGACCTGTTCGTAAAACTTTCCTCGCCCTTCGACACCGATGTCTTCCGCCACCGTGAGCTGTACGTGGCTGATGTGTTGGCGAGACCAGAGCGGTTCGAAAATGGTGTTTCCGAAGCGGAAAACGAGCAAATTCTGAACGGTCTCTTTTCCCAGATAATGATCGATGCGGTAGATCTGTCGTTCGTCGAGGCACGCGAGCAGGTCGCGGTTCAACGCGCGCGCACTTGCGAGATCCTCACCGAAGGGCTTTTCCACGACCACGTGGTGGTAACTCGCATCAGGGTCCGATGAAGGCGGTACGACGAGCTTTGCGGCAACCAATCCTTTTACAATCGAAGGAACTTCCGACGGAGCAACGGCCAAGTAAAACACTCGGTTTGGTGTCGCTCCGCGATCTCGTTCGAGTCGTCCGAGTTCTTCAGCAAGGCGCGTGTACGTAGCGGGATCGGTGAAATCTCCTTGCACGTAGGCCAGGCCTTTTTCGAGTTCGGTCCACGTGCCTTCATCGAGCGGTTTGCGTCGGGAATACTTCGCGACGGCGTCCTTCATTTCTTGGGCAAAATCGGGCTTCGGTCGGCGCGCGACTCCAACGAGAGCAAACCTTCCGGGCAACAGTCGACTCAACGCCAAGTTGTAAATCGCGGGCAGAAGTTTGCGCCGCGTGAGGTCTCCAGACGCTCCGAAAATGATGAGCGCCGTGGGTTTTACTGTGCGTTCGTCCGGCATCCCTTCACGAAGCGGGTTTGTCTCCCATGGATTCATCATCACCTCCGACACCGAGTCTTTCACTGAAACGTTGATCGTCGAAACTCGAGTTTGTCGCGCCGAAGGCTATCAGACTGGTTCTGTCGCCGGCGTATCGACTGTGCGTTTTCAACCGATCTCGCGGGGAGTTCGTCCAATATTTTGGTGATGGGCCGGCGCATGACTACCCTCGCGCGCACGTATGACCCAAGGAAATCTTCCGCGTGTTCTCGTGCCCCATCCGCATGTTCGTTGTGACGGAAGGATTCTTGGAGGAAGTCCACACGTAGAGGGATCGCGCGTTCCCGTGCGTCGTTTGTGGGCCTGGCATCGCGGAGGAGCTTCGGTCGAAACGTTGCTGCGGCGGTATCCAAACCTCGGTCCAGCAAGGATTCTCGATGCGTTGTCGTTCGCGTACGACAACCAGGAACTCATTCAGGCCGATGTCGATCGCGAGCAGGCACTCTTCGAAAAGCAGGGAGGACCGACCGTTGGAGCGCGACCGCTTGCGCAGTTGACGCTGCCTTTCGATCACGAACTGCCAGCAACTCCGCCGGTCGTTTCAATGCCCGAACGTATTGTGGCGCCCGTCGATTTAATGCCGGAACGGATCGTTGAACCTGAGGACGACGTAGTGCCAGCACGCAGCAAACCGACTCGCAAAAAATGACGCGTCAAGAGCACGTAAAAGTCGAAGAAAGTATTTACACGCCCGTCTACGTCGTGCGAAAAGGGCCCCCGTGTTGGGTGGGTAGAAGTGCTTACCTCGTGTTCGGGCGCAGGCACATTCGATAGCGTCGATAAGTTCGACGTCACTCGCATCGCATGCCAAGCGTGATTTTAAAGTGGCACCTACGGGTGCCGGAGGATGTTTGAGATGAGCGTCAATCGTTGGAAATTGTTCTCTACGCCGGTGGTTGTTCTCGGACTTGCATCGCCGATGCTCATCGATTGCGGCGGAAAATTGCCCGGCGCTGGTGGTCTCGGTGATGCGCTCTCGGACGTGAAGGGCGCGGCAGAAGGCTGCGACGAGTTCAAGTCGGGCGACTTCGGATCCGTGGCTATCAAAGGAGATGCCAAGGTTCAGGGCAAAGTGAAGGCGTTCCTCAGCGTCTCGTACGACGTAAACAAGATGGTCGTCGACCTCGAGGGTGATCTCATCACGTCGTGCGCTGCGCTCGGCAAAGACCTCGGAATGCCGGAAGCTGATCTCAAAGCATCAGCAGGTGGTGGCAAAGGTGCCGACAAGGTTTGCAACGCCGTTGCGGCGAAGTTGAAGTCGATGCTCGCGGTGCAAGCCGAAGCGAAACTGTCGGTCGAGTTCGATCCGCCGAAGTGTTACGCCGACGTCGATGGCATGATGAAGTGTTTGGACGAATGCGGTTCGCCCATTGAGCCAGGCAAACTCGAAGCTAGCTGCTCGGGCGGTGAAATCTCCGGCAAATGCGAAGCGGACTGCAAGGGCAAGTGCACGGTCGAAGCTGGTGCTGAATGCACCGGTACTTGTCGTGCTGCGTGCTCGGGCAAGTGCGACGCGGGTTTCAAGGGAACGTGCGGCGGCAAGTGCGACGGCAAGTGCGACGGCAAAGACTCCAAGGGCGCGGCATGCGCAGGCAATTGCGATGGCAAGTGCGACGCGAAGGCTGAAGGAACCTGCACGGGAACGTGTTCGGGTTCGTGCTCGGGTGGTTGCAGCGCGACCGTCAAGGAGCCGAAGTGCTCGGGTGA
>JANORL010000843.1:0-3586 GCA_031415295.1 Polyangiaceae bacterium
TCGTCGATCAGAATCACCACGCGCTGGCCGTGATGCTCGTATAACGCTTGCGATAAATCCAGAAGCGATGATTCGAGGTCCGTCTTGCTGGCCTTGCCTGCGAGGTATTTCTGAAGACGCTCCGTTCTGCCCGCAACTGACGGTGCCGCATCGAGCACATCCAGATTCTCAAGACAGAGACGCTCGATCTGCTTGCCAATCCCACTCAGCGCGTCCTCGAACGTCATTGCCTTGACATCTTTGAACGTCACGAACAGCACGGGGTACTTCTGAAAGTGCGCCATGGCCCCAGCGTTCCGCGAGACATCGAGGCCCTCGAACAATGGCGAAAGGTCTTCGTTCGTCTTGCGTAGGAAGTATCCGAGCATCGACAAGTTGAACGTCTTGCCAAACCGTCGAGGACGCGGAAAAAGCAGGATCTTGCTCGAGTCCGCCAGCATGTCGCAGATGAACTGCGTCTTGTCGACGTAGCCATACCCCGCTTCGCGAAACTGTCGAAAGTCGGACTCACCAATGCCGGCAACGAACTTCTTCATGGGCACCTCTCGAGACGGCGTCGACTTTTACGCGAAACGGACCACGTGTCAAGCGGACGTGGTAGGGTGCACCGTATCGAGTCCTCCGTAGTAAATCGTGAGGCGTCCCATTACCACCTTGGCCGGCATCACCACCAGCACCTCCGGCTCCACTACCGCCAAGTCCCTCGCACGACGCGGCTGCCCCAACGACCGCGCAAGTTGGTGTTCCAATGCAGAACAACGCTGGACGAATCAAGATACATTCTTTGTTCATCATGGGCGCAGCTTTTGTCGCCGCTTCCGCTCACGACGTGGACAGGGCCCGATAATATCAAACCACGCGATGCATCAACAAAGCTTGTCAAGACACACCATTGCCTCCTTGCAGCCCGCCGTTTTTTTCCGCCTGGATTTCATCCCAGGTTTTCCCGTTGATGCGAATCAAGCTGCATCCGCTGAGCAGTACGAGCGCGACGAATGCCCCTAGCTTGCCGGAAACAAGCCGATGCTGCGAGTTGGATTCTACATGGTGACGGTTGGACACGAGGGAACCTCTTTTCGGGCTATGTAGAGAACACCAGCATCCACGCTAATCTGGAAAGAGCGAAAAGTAAATATCTATCGCGCATCGAGGTCCCTACATAGAGGTCCCTAAAAGCTACGTCGCGTGCACGAGCGAGGGTCATATTTTAAACCACTAATCAAGAAAATGTTGTGTAAACATCATCCGAAGTGCGTATAATGGGGTCGCTCTGGTGGGGCGCGGTGTGGCAATCGCCGCGAGACGGCGCAGACGCTATTCACTCCAGCAACACCGCCCCCCGCAAACCTCGCATAGGCTTTTCGCCGAATCGTTATCCCGCGGTGCTGCGAGCAAATCGTAGACCCTGATGTTTCACGAGCGGGGGTGGTCGGCGCAGTGAAGGGGCGGGAGCCGGTTACGGCTTTTTTCGCGCCTTACGGAGCCCTTTTCGGCCCCGCTTTTTCACTTCGATCTCCATGTGCCTTTCCAGTTTTCGCTGAAACCTGATCCCGTACGCCATGGGGGCGGCCATCGGAAAACCGATATCGTTTGTCTTGGTTAGCTCCCGGCGAAGAGGGACCTTGCTCTGCAAGAGGACAAGCCTAATGATGCGCAACGCGTTTTGGAGTGCACTGATCGAATCAAGTCCATGACCATATTGAATCGAATTGTCTCCTAATCCATCAATGAGGAATGGGCATCTCCAATCTCTGCCCTGTGGACATTCCGGGTCATATTGGAAAACCTGCATGCGCCGCGGCGTTTTCTGGCCCGTGGGTGTCGGGCCATGGGAAAACGCGCAAATGTGTCGACCTTGGCTATCGAAAATGGTCTCGTCATCGGCGCCGCCCGTCGTCGTCGTTCGTGCGGACAATCGCCAAACGCCGTCGACCTTCGTACGTGATAACGTCGTTGTCGTTTGCGACCCATCGGGACGCTTTTCGAGCGTCTCACGGCCGAGACTGTCCATTCCGTGCTCAAACAATGCACGTCGACCACTTTTCTATCGCCGATGACCTCTATGCCTATTTCGCTAGGCTTGGAGCAAACTATTGTTTTGTGCCTTGAAGT
Source organism: Polyangiaceae bacterium (assembly GCA_031415295.1). Taxonomy (GTDB): domain Bacteria; phylum Myxococcota_A; class Polyangia; order Polyangiales; family Polyangiaceae; genus Polyangium. The sequence goes on from JANORL010000843.1 coordinate 2,113, forward strand.
TCATCACTGAGCTGTTTCAACCTTGCGAGTTCGTCTTGCAGGGGCTGCGATGCCTTATTTGCGACCATCATTCCCTTGAGCTGGTATTCGATGTCGATGATGAGTGGTTGGAGTACAGCGAGGCCGGCCAGCGGTTCCTCACTGAACAGGCAGCAATCCGCGTACAACCAGGACTCCGTGCACCTTGTTCTGAAATTCGTGAATCCAAGGCGAAGTAGATCATTCCAAGCATTTCGGCAAGTATCGAACGGCTCTCGATGTGAATGCGCCGCTAGAAGAATCGCTTCAGCCACCCGTCTTCGAGTTTCCAGAACATGAAACTCATTGCTGTTGGGGCGGTTCACGAAATCTTCTTCGACTCGTCGGTAGTCGCGCACAACGTCCTCAAAGGGTCGGTCGAATGAGCCGACCAAGATGGTTTGGATCGCTTGCCCGAGTTCCCACCCAAGGCGCTTTATTTGTTCTTCTTCGTTTCCCATGTTCGTCCAGCTATTGCCGTCGCTATTAATATATGCACGTTGCGTACACATCATCATCTATTTGGATGCGCGACGGCCAGCCGCTCTTGTCGCACCTTTTGAAACACATGGCGCATCGAGATGTACCATGGACGTCCCCCCATTGGGAACCAAGAGAGGACAACAGACATTCAGTAAGCTTTCTCTGGCACTCATTCTCCCACGGCATTCGCCTCCTTTTTACGGCCTCCAACACATCGTCCTTTGCCTTCTCCACCACTTTTACGGTCACTGCAAAAAGAAACGTGTACGCGCCCGCTTCCAATGCAATTTCCGACAAACCAACGACGACAATCACGACAATCGCGGGCGAACCCATGTACGAACGTTGTCCCGCGGTTGCCTGCATCCGTGCCAGCCGCAGAACTCCCTCGGGAATCGCCATCGCCCCCAATGCAACACGCGTGCAGGCTGCAAAATCATCCGCATGAACCGGAATGTCATCGGTCGCGACTGCTTGCGCGACGCCATTCTGATCAATTTCTACTGTCGGGCTAAATAAGTACGTTTTCGGTTCGAGCTGCCCGCCATATTCAGCCATGCATTCTTGCAATCGTTCAATGGTTCGCGCCGGCATGGGCGATTTGCCCTTGGGTCCATACTCGCGCGCTAAAACCGGCCCCAAACTGTTTCCGCATCCAAGTGGCACGATTCCAAGCGTTGCACACCCAAGAAACCCTACTGCGACAATCGTTCGTACTCCGGTTTTCATCGCCGTTCACCCATCGTTTCGTTGTCGTCCACGTTGATCGGTATGTCAAATTTTCGGCACACTTTGCCGCGGTATCATTGTTTATGCGGACTTTGGCCATTCACGAATCGAAGCGACACGCTTCGTCCTCAGCGCGCAAGGGACGCAATATCACCCTCGTTTGACGCAGATGTAAAGAACATTTTGCCTTCCAATACACAAAGTCGTCGTGATGGGATTTCGCAACCTCGAACCGGCGTCGAAA
>JANORL010000844.1:0-6689 GCA_031415295.1 Polyangiaceae bacterium
CAATATCACGTGGCCAATCTGGACCATGCATTTACAGCAATCGTCGATCCGTCACATGTCGCCGCGGTGGTCATTGAACCGGTGCTCGGCGAAGGTGGATTTCTGCCCGTTCCAGCGCCGTTTCTGCGACGACTGCGGGAACTGTGCACCACCCACGGTATGGTCCTGGTGTGCGACGAGGTTCAATCGGGGATGGGTCGCACGGGCAAACTCTGGGCGTGCGAACATGCGGGCGTCGTGCCGGACCTCATTACGACGGCCAAATCATTGGGTGCCGGCATGCCCATTTCAGCCGTCATCGGCCGTGAAGACATCATGGCCGCGCCGCATCCCGGAGGGCTCGGTGGGACGTATTCGGGCAATCCACTTTCGTGTGTCGCTGCACTTGCAGCCCTCGATGAAATCACGAAGCCGGAGTTCCTCGAGCGAGCAATCGCGGTGGGAGAACGGATGCGTAAACATTTGGAAACCATTCAATCGCGACATCCGCGTATCGTCGGTGATGTTCGGGGTCTCGGTCCAATGCTCGCTATGGAAGTGGTGAAGGACCTGGCAACGAAAGCGCCCTGGATGGAAGCGACGCAGGCGGTGACTGCGCGGGCATTACAACGCGGGGTCATCGTGTTGCGCGCGGGGCTATTCTCGAATTGCGTGCGCCTTTTGCCACCCCTCAACATCAGCGATGCGCAAATTGACGAGGCCATGGATGTGCTGCGTGCCTCATTCGATGACGCCGCCGATACGCTGGGGGTCCGATGAGCACGGAACGTGACCGGATGTTTGTCGGAGGAGCGTGGGTATCGGCGCAAAACGGTGGTCTTTGGCCGCTGGTCGATCCGGGGACCGAAGAGGTGTTGGCGGAAATTCCGTATGGAGATGCCGCGGATGCGCGGGCAGCGCTCGATGCTGCAGCCGATGCGTTTACCGCTTGGTCGCGGAAAAACCCGTACGAACGAGCTGCGTTGCTCGATAAAGCTGCCGAAATCATTGCGGGACGTGTTGATGAGTTTGCCCGTCGTATGAGCGAGGAATCGGGCAAACCATTGGCGCAAGCGCGCGGCGAATGGGCGGGAGCACCGAATTACCTGCGATTCGCGGCCGAAGAGGCGCGCAGGCTCGGTGGTCGGTGGATTCCATCGCGAATGTCGGGGCGGCGCATTGATGTGACGTACGAACCGCTGGGCGTCGTCGGAGTCATCACGGCGTGGAATTTCCCGGTATACAATGTCAATCGCGCCGTGGCTTCGGCCCTGGCGGCAGGATGTACCGTCGTCGTTCGGCCGTCCGAATACACGCCGCGTTCAGCTTTTGATTATGCCCGTGCCTTCGCCGATGCCGGTGTGCCGAAAGGCGTACTCAATGTGGTCAATGGCGATGCGTCGAGTATGGGCCAAGCGATGCTCGATGACCCGCGCTGCCGCAAGATGGCGTTTACCGGATCGACACGCGTGGGCAAACTGCTCATGGATGGCGCATCCCGTACGGTCAAGCGATTGTCCCTCGAATTGGGTGGCAATGCCCCCGTATTGGTTTTTCCGGACGTTGACGTCGCCGCAGTCGCTCGTTCCGGCGTCACGGCGAAACTACGTAATGGTGGCCAAGTCTGCATTGCGCCGCAACGTTTCATCGTGCATGCATCCATTGCCGAAACGTTCAAGACTGCTGCGGTCGAAGCAGTGCGTCGCGAAGTCGTCGGGCATGGTTTGGCCAAGGAAACCACCGTCGGACCACTCATCAATGCCGCACAACGTGACCGCGTCGAACGGCTGGTCGCCGCAAGTGTGGCTGCTGGCGGCAAAGTGCTCACGGGCGGTGATCGTTGCGGCAAACAACGCGGCTACTTCTATGCGCCTACGGTCATCGATGGTTTGCCCGCGGACGCTCCCGTCTTGCACGAAGAACTGTTCGGCCCGGTTTTACCGATCGTAACGTTCGAAACGCAAGAGGAAGCGCTGCGTTTGGCCAACGACACCGAATATGGTTTGGCGTCCTTCGTGTTCACGCGCGACTTGAAGACCGCCATGACCGTTTCCGAAGGCTTGCAATTTGGACTCGTCGGCGTAAACGACTGGTATCCGGTGACGGCCGAAGCCCCGTTTGGCGGAATGAAACAATCGGGGCTGGGTCGTGAATCCGGAATGGAGGGCGTGCTCGAATACGTCGATGTCAAAACGCGCTACTTCGGAGGGCTGTCGTAATGGCGAGCGAAACAAGCGGGAGCATTCGGACCACGAAACTCGAAGGCAGCCCGGAAGAACGCGGTCGTCGACATGGCGAGGTGCATCGTGAAGGCATTCGCGTGTACACCGAGGAACGCGTCCGACTGGCCGCGAATGGGAGCTGGGCTGGGCGTACGGCAACGGTGGCCGACGTATTGGCGCTCGCCGAGCAAATGCTGCCTGCGCATCGCGCTTATGCACCCGACTTGATGGCCGAAATGGAAGCAATGGCCACAGCGGCCGGCATCAGTGCTGCCGAGGCGATCATCGTGGGAGGTTTTACCGATTTCGTGGATGCGGTTCGAGCGCTCGGGGCCGCGTCCATGCCCGAAGAAGACGATTGCACGGCCGTACTCACCCAAGGTTTTATTGGCCAAACGTGGGACATGCACGATTCCGCGACACCTCACGTCGTCATGCTCGACGTGCGCGACGATATTCCTGCGCTCGTGTTTACGACGGAAGGGTGTTTGGGGCAAATCGGAATGAATGCCTTGGGAATGGCCATTGGCATCAACAACCTGGTCACGACCGACGGTCGCATTGGCGTTACTTGGCCTTTTGTCGTCCGCAAAGTCCTTCAATGCACGACGATCGCGGATGCGCTAGCGTGCGTGCGGGACGCTCGTTTGGCTGGGGCACACAATTACCTCATTCTCGATGCCCACGGAGCCGGCTATAACATCGAAGCCACGCCCACGCATACAGCCGTAACGCCATTCGAATCGGCGCCTTTGGTCCACACCAACCATTGCCTCGATGCGCAAACCTTGCGTCTTCAAGCGCAACGATCGCCAGCGTTGCTCGCTTCTTCGGAAGATCGGCTGACCCGTGCAGAGGAGCGGACCCGCCATGTCGTGGATGTCGACTCGTTGATCGCGCTCACGCGAGATCCGGTCATCTGTCGCCGTTCAGAGGCGCCGTACCATATCGAATCATCAGGCGCAGTGATCATGCGACCAACCACGCGCGACATATGGGCCGTGTGGGGAATTCCAGCCGACCATGAATACGAACGGTTTCGAGTGGAATGATGCAATGTCCGGACAATCCATGACCCAGACGAACCACCGCCCGCATCGGTGAGACGTTGTTTTGCGGGCGTCGCGAGCGTTGTGAAGCGTAGCTGAGTAAGTCCGACCGACGCTTCACAACGCGCAGCAGCCCGCAGAACAACCTGTCAAAACCAGGTCGTCAACCCCGCCGTCAACGTCGTCTGATTTGTCGCATTCGAGATATCTTCGCCTGTTGTCGCGTCTTTTCCGACGTTGCCCTTGAAGAACAACGGGAAGTCTGCGCGGTCGTGACGTGCTTCGAAGCGCAAGGCAACATTCGACGCGGTGTGAATATCCACGGTCCCGGTGACCGAACCGATCAGGGTCGAGTCATTGGCATTTCTGCCCGTGAGCGCGAGCGTATCCGAGTGGTAAATGTTATCGCCCGTGGCGCCCGATTTCGTGTACACCACATCGCCGCGCCCGACGAGCGATAACCAATCCGTCGCGTCCACCTTGACCGTCGCTCCACCACCGAACCAACCATCAATGGTCGTTCCACGCGTCGGTTCGAATCCCGAAAACGTATGCGCGCGAAGGAATAGACGTTCCGACGCGTGCCATTGGCCGTACACGTCGAACGTGTGTCGAGCATACGGACCACGTGCATCGTCCGTGTCGCGCTCGTTTCCAATCATGTAATTGAAGAAGAAATACGTTTCTTCATCGGCAGGACTTTCCCATTCCAACGAAAACATCAAGGATTTGGCGCTGTTGTTATCCGTAACGATTTGATCCCACCCATTGTAAACACCCGCGCGGGCCGTCCAACCGCGACCCAAATCCAAATTGGCGCGTACACCGCCAATTTGATACGGCATCAGTGCAAACAGATTGCCCGCCGACCAAGTCCAATTGAGATACGCGGCGTTCCACTCCGGACCAAAAGGCACGTTGAATGCCCCGCCTTCGATTGACAATTTCTCGTACGGCGTCGTCCACTTCGCCGTGGCTTGCTGCAAAAGCCGCCAAAGCAAATCCTTTTCGGCACCACGGCCCGCATCCCAAAACAACTCGGCGAAGTTGCCAAACTGCAGTTGCACCATGCCGCTCACGGCCCCCTTTTCGAAGTTCGTCGTAAGGAGCGCATTCTGCAACCCAATCACGTTGTGCCGAAAGTCATACCAACGCCACGCCGTCATGCCGTTCGATGGATTGTTCAGGTTGTAGCTGTACGAAATCTCTACCGCGCCCGACATCGTGATGAGCGGCTTCTCTTCTTTGGGTTCTTCTTTGGGTTCTTCTTTGGGTTCTACTTTGGCCTCTTCTTTGGCTTTGCCACCGTCTGCCTCCGCAGCCGGTTTGTCGCCGGAGGCCGCCGCTTTTTCTCCGCTCGAAGCAGCAGCGTTCGCCGTGCCATCTTTTGCAGGCACAGCATCCGTCGTGCCCGCAGTGTCGGCCCCAGTCGTGGAACCGCTGGCGGCTGGCGTCTTCGGCGCAGGTGCCGCATCTGACGGACCAGGCGTGGGCGCAGTCGTTGCCGAACCTGATGTCTGAGCGTGAAGCTCCGTTGGTACCAGAGTGATGGCGCCACTCATCACCAAGATCCCCAAGCGCATCGCCCAATCGTTCATGTCGGAAAATTTCGTTTTCACGTCTTGGCCCACTCCGTTCTGCACGAATATCGGGATCCCACCACGAGTCAAGACAGGAAATCGTCACGACGAAAGTTTGACCTCCCTCCGGTTTGACCTCGGTAAAGCGCACCCGTTCGCTGTAGGCGCCACCGCAGCCGTTACGACATTTTGGTTCTCGCTTGCGTTTTTCTGCTTTCCACACGACAATCAATTGTCTGCCGCGCAGAAAGGTTTGTCCACGTGCTCGCATCGCGCCGTCGCATCCGGCTGTGCCTCAAGGATCTTTACCACCAAGACGTGGTGGAAATGATCGAGCGCGAAACGCGCGCGTTCGAGCTGTGGGAAATCATCGAGCCTGGCGACGCAGATTTTCAGCATGCTTACGACCTCCTTTGGGATGCTTTCGGTCCGCAAGGAGAAATGGAGCGCCAGCAAGCCATCGAAGGTTTTCTTCGCGACGACGCCTATGAGGCGACACCGAGCGGCACGTACATCCGGTACTTTCTCATCGCAGCGCGTGACCGCCAGGGCAAGATCCTCGGCGTCCGTGATGGCTCAGTCCTGGTCAATCCGGCATACGCGCCAGACTTGTGCGTCGTCTATTTGTCGCACTTGTACATGCTGCCCGAAGCTCGAGGCACCGTGCTGTCCTACGAATTGCGAATCGCGCCCGTCGAGATTGCCATGGATTACCTTCACCGGCTTCAAACGCGCGGTCGGATCCAATTGCCTGCCCCCAACCAACCCGATCGCTATTTTGGCATGAGAATCACGCTCACGGCCGAGATGGAGTATTACACGCCCGACGAATCGGTCTCCTGGCAACGCATTCTCTTTTACGGGCGTGGAGGGTTTGACGCGATTAACCCTCGACATTTTCCGTATCTCCAACCCGATTTTCGTGATCCGGACGAGATCAAAGCGAGCGGCAATCGACCCTTACCCTTCATGATTCTCGTGCGGCGTATGGGGCGCGAACGACAAGCCTCGATGCCCGTCGAAGAAGCCTCCGCGATCATGCGTTTGCTCTACGATGATTTCGCTTGTCATTGCGAACCCAAGGTTCTCGAGAACAATCTCCAACTCGTTCTCGACAAACTTGCCGACCGGGCCAATCAAAAATCATTTATCGAGCTGTTGCCGCTACCCAGTGGCTCGAAGGACCTCAACCGTATTCGGCATTTGTTCCGCTACTCGGTATTTCAAAAATATTACAAGGGCAGTTCGCCCGCCGTTGACGAATACCTCGAAGGCCCCGTGCGTGAGCAGATGCGCGACCCCGCGTACCTCGATAGCGAGCTCAAAAAACTTGGGCAATATCTGGATGGACGAGCGCGATATGTCTACGCAAGTCGCGACAAGAACTACACGTGGGAAGGCGACGGAAATCCTGATCCATCGGCCGAAGAAGGCTGAGAGGGTTTTCCGCGGACCGCTGCGCATTGCGACGCCCGAGGAAATCCCTCTGGAACTCATACCAACGTTTTGGCCACCGTATCGATCCGCTCCATGGCTTCGGCGACATGTCGAGTTCCAAACACGAGTGCCGGGCGGAAACGAATGGCCCGATCACCAGAACCACCTGCTTCGAGGCCGATCTGGCGCGCCTCGTGGAGAAGATGATCCCTTGTCGCCGCATCGCGCACGTCAATGGCTGCAAAGGTCCCAGCACCACGAGCTTGCGAAAAAATATCGGGGTATCGAATGCATAGGTCTGACAACCCCGCACGCAATACCTCGCCCGTTTGGCGCGTATGATCGACAAGACCGTCGCGAGCAACGACCTCCAGAATCACCTCGGCTTGAGCTGCCCGAAGTGGATCGCCCAAAAAGGTATT
>JANORL010000845.1:0-4769 GCA_031415295.1 Polyangiaceae bacterium
CGCAGGTGGTTGTTCGAGGGGCGTACACGCCCCGATGACGAAGAGAGCACAAAGAGCCAACGATCGACGCATGCGCGCAGTGTAACGCGATGTAGCGGCGTCTGCCTCCACGAGGAACGCACGCTCGTGCTGCATGTGACGAATGCACGACGATGGCGTGACGACGAGTCGACAAAGCTACGCTGAGAATCGCAGCGTCCATTCGTGGAACAGAATTTCCCATCAGTGCAGCACAAGGAGGACCGCGATGCGTACGAGTTTGGTGGTCACGTTAGGGTTTGTTTTGACAATTTCTGGATGCGCGAACGAAGTCGAGAACGGACCCGACACGTACAGCGGTGGGAACGGTTCGAGGCCAATCGATCTCGGACCGCTCGAAGCACCGAAACTGGAATCGGTGATTCCGATGGCGAAAGTTCTACGTGTGCGTTGGAGCGTGACTTCCACGTGCGACTCGATCGATGGCGAGCGACGAACAGACGCAGTGACGTTCGTTCCTGCATTCACGGCACTAGGCACCGACACGGACTACGTCGATGAAGATGCGCACGAGGATCAGACGTACACGTACCGGTTGACCTGTGTTCGTGGCGATGAAGCATCGGAGTACTCGAACGTACTCGGTGCCAATCCGTTCATCCCGTGATCAGTGACGACGTCGTCGTGACAACGCGGCGAAAAAAATTCCAAGCACGGCGAGCGCACCGATGTGTTCATTGCTGCCCACGACGGCGCATCCACATCCACCGACGCCTGTAAATTGCGGCGGGTGACAGAACCCTCCAAATCCGCCATCGTTTCCGGCCCCTCCAACATTCATTTCGCACACGCCAGATCCAGCGCCATTTGCCGTGGGTCCGTTGCAATTGCCGGCACACGCTTTGGAACAAACGGTACACACGCAATTGGTGTATGCCGAATAGGCCATGATTCCGTCTTTGAATTGCTCGGTGCATGATGTGGCACAGGCGTCGTAGGCATCGGCATTATTTTTTGGGCATTCAAGAATGCAATCGTTTAGGCCAAGGCATGACGTCGTGCACGATTGGGCCGACGTTTGGCATTCAAGTGTCGCCGCGTTTTGCTTGCAAGATTCGCAACTGAATCCAGCAGAACCCGTCGATCCTCCCAATGGATAAAGCGCGCAGACGCCATCGATATCGTCTTGTTCGATGCTGGCGAGCTCATGACCACCCAGATACGCAGGCGCCATTGTCGCGCCCGAAACGTTGGTATGCCCGAGGCCCAAGAAATGCCCTTGTTCGTGCGTAACAATGGATGCTGTATCGACCGGCTTACCTCCCGAACACGTTACTCCGGGATTGAGCGGATCGTCATCGAACCAGCAGAAACCAACATTGTTGAAGATGATATCAGCGTCGTCAATCAACGAGTGACCCATTCCGTCATTGCTCCAGATGGGCAGCGTGACTCCAATGACGCTGTCTTCGGGGCCAAGTTCCGATGGCCAGGCATTGGGCTTGTTTATCCAAAGCACGACATTTTTGCCGTCATTCACATCGGCGATTCCATCCGGCAGATCCCCCACGAGTTGCGTCGCGAATAACGTACAATTCGGCGCGGACCAGGCAGCAAAGCCCGCCACGATACGTTCCTCGGCAACTGTCGTGATATTCGACGGAAAGCTGGCCTTGTTTAGGTAATACTTCACTGGAATCGTGCCCCAGCGGGGCAATGGCGGGTCATCGAGACCATTCCATGCATATGCTTGGGTGGACGTTCCGAGCATTGCGATCGAAATGGCCAGCGCCGGTGTAAATCGTGCTAATCCAAGCTTTTTCATTTCATTTGCCTTCGGCGAAACGCACGATGTCCGTCATCAACGACTCGACGGATTCTGGCGTTTCGATGGGCGTTATATGCTTTGGCTGGCCAACTTCGTATTTCATGAAAACCAACTCGTCGACATGACGACGCGCAATACCGCGATCATCGACGTGATAAACAGACAATGCGAGCGCAGTCAGGTACGTTTTTCCTTTATCGTCACGTCGCAAAAAAACGACCGCGTCTTCACCTGAAAGCAATTGGCCATCCCCGATAACCTTTTGGGTTTTCCCCCGCAACGTTCCCCCGAATTGCTGCACGACGAGCGGTCCGTCGATCTTGCCCTTCAACAGCTGGGTCACGGTCACGTTGGTACGGGTGACAATCATCTTCCCATCGTCGGATTCGGACACCTTTGCTTTGCCAATTCGAACCCGCGCGACGACGTCGGAACGGAGCGTTAGTTCCGCACGCGTGAGGAAAAGCATCGTGGTTGCTCGAGCCACGGCGCTCAGACCCAAGAAAACGATGGCTAGCGCCATTACCAACAAATTTCTGAACGTCATCGAATGCCTCCTGCTCGCACCAAAGTATCCGCTGCATCGCAGCAAGATGACTCGAGCCGCTTTCGCACAAATGTTCACTTCCAAACGACCCACAAACGGAAAGTGTTCGCAAAATTCTTCTACGAGTGTGAAAAACTGCACTGCTTTACGACAAACCCGCGAATACTCGCGCCCCGACGCGGTTGGGGATATATATGGGGCCGTTGACGGAAAGCTCCGCCTAAGTGCCGTGTGCTGCTACGCGACACAAACCGCGAAGAGCGAAAGATTGACCGATGCAGAGCCCTTTGAGCAAACGCTTCGCGCCTGACCAAGCCGCCAGCAATGGCTACCCGGCGGCATTGATTTCTCTGTTGGAAGAAATCGAAGCGTTGCCAGAAAATGCCACCGGCGGGCTCGTTTTCAAAAGTCCGGACCAAGGCACGCTGCTGCTTGAAAATGGACGCATTTGCTGGGCAGCGGCAGCGGGAATGGAGCGTCGCCTCGGTGAACTCATTCGTGCCTACGCCGATGAACCACCGGAATCACGACGTGTCGAAGACGTCTACAAACGCTGCAAAAGAGATTCAGTTCCTGTCGTCAAAGCGCTCATCGACAGTGGTGTCGTGTCCCTCGATGGCTTGCGCGAAGTCGTTTATCAACACACCGCTGAAGCACTCGTTTCCCTGGCGCAAGAACCTCCGACCGAACCGCCTGTTTGGATTCCGCACAAGCACCAAGGGTACGACGCGAAGTTCACGTTCGAAGCCGCCGAACTCTTGGTTGGTGTAGGCAGCGTCTGCCATCCGGATCTGGCGAACCGAGCTCGACTCGACTTCGAAGGCTTGTTGCGATCAGGTGTCTACGCCCTCGCTTACGCGCGTCCTCTGGGCGATGGAGACCCTGTTCCGCTGTACCGCTCGCCAGGCTCGTACTTCAAACTTCGCGATACGATTGCGCTCGGCAAATGGGCTTTTTCAGCGCTCGACGTGTGCAACAAGTACAGCGCGCGGGCGAAAATCGCCGCGACACTCGTCGACCCCGGCGAATACCTCGTGGCGTGGCATTCCCGCGGACTCGTGAGCGTCGCGCAATGTGAAGACTCGATGAGCTTTGCATTCATCGTCGGCAAACGCGCACGCGCTAGTTCGTAAAGCCAAACCTCGTGCGTTCACTTCACAAGCTCGAGGTCGACCTCTGCTGGCAGAGTTTTTATCGTCACGGGCAAACGAACGCGTACACCATCGTGCACAGGGATTTCGACATCGAGCGTTTGACGTCCGACGGAGACATCATCGTTTCCGAGGAGCGAGACGGCTGAAACTTTGGCGGGGCTGAGCGTCGTATTGACGAGACAAACCTCGAGTGATTCCTCGACGAGTTTGGGATCACAACCGAAGACCGGACGCGTGGCCCGTTGGATTCGCATTAGCACGCGTTCTTCGCCTGGATTTGGTGGCCCGAGAGCAACGAGCACATCCGCCACGCGTGCGTCGCGGTGGTACGCGAGCATCTTGGCCGCATGAATACGCACGACGCGTTGGGTGGCTCGGGATAGCTCGAAAAACGTGTCTGCTGGAGCGGGAGCAGTTGCTGGATCCAACGATCCAACGATCGAAGGCTCGACGCGCATTTCGGAACCAGGCGCTTTGACGTGCCACTTCACGGCGCGACCCGGCAAGAGTGGACCAGCAAAGTAGAGTCCACGATCGGTTGCTCCAACGCGTCGTTCCGCAGTGTCACGACGCGCGAACGTCAGAAGAAGCGTGACGTCAGGCAGTTCCTTGGACGCGTTGTTTACGACAGACGCATCGAAGTCGTACTTGAAGCGGTTTTTCTTGTCCTCCCTCGGAACAACAACGCCTGATCCATCATCCGCCCGTGTCGCGAAGAGCACTTCGAGTTTGGAGATCCCGTCGTTCCATAAAGGCGAAATCGGACGCGCACATACGCATCGTGGAAACCGAGGTTTTTCCGGAACGACCATCTGCACCGACGACGCGGTCCACACGGACGAAATCTTCGCTGCAGGTTCTTTGAGTTTTACTTGTTCGGATGGATCCGGCGGCTTCGAGTAGCGCATGAAAAACGCGATACCCAAAACGAGCGCGACGGAGGCAACGATGACGGCAAACGCAGCACGGATCCAAGGTGGAAGGCCGATGGAACGAACAGCAGGATCGGGATCGGGATCGGGATCGGGAACCAAGAGCGGCGCTGGAATTTCGGGTGCAGGCATCGCGGCGGATTCGAGTCCCAATCGACGCGTGAGAGCCTGTTCGAAGCTCTCGGACAAACGATCGGAGGAAGCACCTCCCCATGTGGCGGCTTGGAAAAGGTCACGCAAGACAAACCAGGCAACGATGGCCACAACGAACCCCAACGACGCGCGTCCGACGAAACCGCTGGCCAGCGAGGTTGACGTCGTCGCCACGA
>JANORL010000846.1:0-5156 GCA_031415295.1 Polyangiaceae bacterium
CGCTTTCATCTCTGGTGGGTGAGGCGCTCTCACTCGATCGGCCCTTCCGCGCGCCCATTGATGAACTGCTGAATGACGTCGTCGTTCGCGTTCTTGAACTCGTCGGGCGTGCCGATCATCCGGACAAACCCTTTGTAAAGCATCACGATCCTATCGGCGATCGCAAAGATACTTGTGAGATCGTGGCTCACGACGATGCTGGTTACGCCAACCGTATCGCTCAGTTCGCGGATCAACTTGTCGACTCGCCGAGCGCTCACGGGATCCAGGCTCGTGGTGGGTTCGTCGAAAAGAACGTATTGCGGATCCATCGTGAGTGCCCGAGCGATGGCGACGCGTTTGCGCATGCCGTCCCCCAGCTCGGGCGGGTAGCGATTTTCGAACTCGCGCATGTGCACTTGTTCGAGGCGTTTTTGTGCTTCGCCCAGTGCTTCTTTGGGCTTCAAACCTTTGTGTTTGCGCAGAGGCAACGCCACGTTTTCCGCGCACGTCATCGAATCGAAAAGCGTCGAGTGCTGAAACACCATCGCGCACTTCATGCGCACTGGATACATGCGCTCTTCGTCGAACTGACTGATCTCTTCACCGTCGAGCCAAATCTCTCCAGCATCCGGGTACAGCAGTCCGACGAGGTGCTTGATGAGCACGCTTTTGCCAACGCCTGACTGGCCGATGATGAAAAACACCTCACCGTCCTGCACATCGAAGCTCACATCTTCGATGACTTTTTTCGAGCCAAACGACTTGGCGAGATGGCGGTACGAGATCATCTGATTTCGGCGCAGTGCGTCGTAACGACTGCGTGGGATCCTAGCGAAACTTGGGGCATATTGCGCTGATGGCGAGTCCGCGTTCGATCGAAGTAAAAGTCGGCGTCCTGATTCTGGCGGCAACGGCGCTTCTTGCAGCGTTCATCCTGGTCATGGGCGGGATCAACTTCGAGCCCAAATACGCCATGTTCGTGGACTTCGACAACCCTGGGGGGATTCAAGCCGGCGCGCCCGTGAAGATCGCCGGTGTGAAGATCGGCAAGGTGAAAGAGATTCAGTTCCGAGGCAATGCGCCCAGCCCAACGGGGACACGACAAACCTTGGTTCGGCTGAAGGTCGAGCTCGAAAAGAAGTATCAGCCGGGCATTCACGACAACGCGATCTTTTACGTGACGAGTTCCAGCCTGCTCGGCGAGCAATATTTGGCGGTTGATCCTGGCAGTGGCGATCGCGACGCATTGGCAGACAACGCGATTGTCCGCGGCATCGATCCACCGCGTTTCGATTTGCTCGTGGCAGAAACGTACGAACTTCTCCATGTGGCGACAGAGGCGATGCGCGGAAACAAGGGTGAAATCGGCGTAGCGCTGAACGGTTTGTCGCGGACGCTCAAAGGTACTGGAGACTTTTTCGAGAAGAACGGTACGCGTCTCGATCGCATCACGGAGAACGTCGAACAGATCAGTGTTGACACGCAAGACACGGTGAAAGAAGCGAAGCTCAAGTACGTGCAGAACCCGACGATCGATCGCATTTTGGAGAACGTCGATCACACGACGAGCACGCTGGCGAAAGACGCTCCGTCTTTGCTTGCCGATGCGAAAGAAACGATGTCGGCGGTCAAACGCGTGAGTCAAACTGTTGGTGGTGAAAACGAACAAGCGAAGCTGAAACAGATGGTGTCGGACTTGGCGGAGGTCGCAAAAAACACGAAAGGCCTCACGCAAGACGCACAAGCGATTGCTTCGAAGGTGCGCAAGGGCAAAGGGACGGTCGGGGCACTCGTGGCCGACGAGCAGCTTTACGATGACCTTCAGGAGTTGGTGCGAGACCTCAAGCACAACCCGTGGAAGTTTTTCTGGAAGGAATGACAAACCGCCTTGGGGTTTGGGGCGTTTGTCACTCGAGTTCGACGAGGATTTGGCCTTCGGAAACGGCTTGGCCTTCGTTGACGAGGATAGCTTTGACGGTGCCTTCGTCTTCGGATTCGACGGGCATTTCCATCTTCATGGACTCGAGGATGACGACGGTGGTGCCTTCTTCGACTTTCTCACCGACCTTGACTTCGATTTTCCAAACCGTGCCCGTGATGTGCGCCTTGATGTTTGCCATGGGGGCGCGACGCTACCGGAGCACACGACGGATTCCAAGTGGGTCGCAACGTCGATGCTGGAAACGGAGCGGCCGTCAAGATCGAAACGGGTGGTTTCGCGGTCGCGATCTTTTCGTCAGCGCTGGATCGCGTAAACATCGGGAGAAATCGCGTAGGAGAGAAAAGTTTCGAAGCGACCCAATTGACATGAGTCCTTGGGAGTTGATACCGACAGGCGCCGCGATAATCTCACCCACTTGGGTGTCCTCGGAAAGGTGCCATCACTCTCCGTTGGAAGTGTTGGTCCGCCTCCGGAATATAGAATGGCGAGCGCGCAGCTTTTGAAGGAGCCACGACGTCATGTCCGAACAGAAGGAAAGCTCGGTCCTGTTCTCCCTGAAGGAGCTGATGAGCCTCGAGGAGGACCGAATCAAGCAGGAGGAGGATGCGAAGGCGGCGGCCGTTGCCGCAGATGCGCAGGCGAAAGCCAGCGCTGAACGCCGCGCACGTGATGACGAAGAAGCCCGGATTCGGGCTGAGGAAGAACGGCGTCGCGAAGACGAACGCCGTTCGCGCGAAGAGACCGCGCGCCTCGAAGCACTTCGTCAAGCCGAAATCGAAAAGGCTCGTGTCGAAGTCGAGCAAAGGGCTCGCCTAGAAGCGATGTCCGCGCAACAAGAGCACGAGCGAAAACTCGCAGCGTTGCACCAGGATGAGTCGAAGAAGAAACTTCGCAAAACACTGTACGCTGTTGTTGCTGGCGTGCTCGTGATTGGCGGCGTGACGACGGGTGTGCTCATCAAGAAGAGCCAAGACGACGAGAAAGCGCGTCAAGCTCTCGAGCAACAAGCCCGGCAAGCCGAAGACGACAAGAAGGCCGCCGAAAAGCAGGCGAAAGACCAACAGGCGAAGATCGAAGGCCTGTTGTCGCAACTCTCGAGTGCCCAGGACGAGGCCACCCGCGCCAAACTCCAGAAGCAACTCGAAGAAGAAAAAGCGAAGCAACAAAAGGGCACAGGCGGCCCCGCTGGTCCACGTCCTGCTGGTCCTGTCAAAGCTTGCAACTGCGCACCTGGCGATCCTCTCTGCAGCTGTTTGTGATCGACAAACGCCAGGCGGTTTGACGTAACAAACTCAACTTTTCCCGCTCCAAATCACTTTCGATTTGCGTGCCGGTTGAACGCTTCGCGTTCAACCCCAGTCAGGAAAACATGCCGACAAGCCGCTCTGCGGCTTTCGGCAGTTTCCCTCTACCCGTTCTCGATGGGGGGCTACGCCCCCCAAACCCCCGAAAAACATTTTGATTCGCATTCGTCTCTGCCAGGTGAGGCGCTACCTCTTGGGAACTCTCCCCTTCCCCACGAATTCAGCTAAGAACTCGCCATCGTGATTGCTACACAGCGTCTCGTTTTTCCACTCGACTACGCATCGCTCGAAGAAGCACGTCAAGGCGCACGCCTCGTCGCACCTCACGTGGGTGTGCTCAAGGTCGGCCTCGAATTGTTCATCTCCGAAGGATCGGCAGCGATCGCGGTTTGTCACGACCTCGGGCTCGACGTGTTTCTCGACCTGAAACTCCACGACATTCCGGAAACCGTCGGTCGCGCCGTTCGTTCGGCCGCATCGCTTGGCATCCGTTACCTCACGGTGCACGCGCACGGAGGACGCGCGATGCTTTCACGCGCCGCTGAAGAAGCCGCTCGTGCACCGACACCACTCACGATTCTCGCGGTCACGGTACTGACGTCGTTCGACGCAACAGATCTCGCGGACATCGGGATCAACACGGCACCTCCTGCACAAGTGGAACGTGTTGCAAAACTCGCATGGGCAGCAGGAATCCGTGGGTTTGTCGCGTCAGCAGCGGAAGCGACAAACCTTCGCCGTACACTTGGCCCGGACGCACTCCTCGTCACACCTGGCATACGACCGGCGGGAAGCGCTGTCGGTGATCAGAAACGTGTCGTCACCCCTGCCGACGCGATCGCTGCTGGCGCAGACTTGCTCGTCGTTGGACGACCCATTCGCGACGCTGCGGATCCACGCGAAGCTGCCCGTGGCGTCGTTCAAGAAATTCAAACAGCACTTGAGGCACGAACGTCGTGAGTCGCATCGTTTTCGGCATCCAACCTGTCCGCGAAGCCATTCGAGTTCATGGCAGCGCGATCGAACGCGTAATCATCGAACTCAAGCCCAACCCCAAACTCCAAGGCCTCGCACGGTTTGCGGAAGGACGTGGCGTACCTGTCGAATCGGCACCACGTGGCGAACTCGATCGCGCCGCAGGCGCAGGACGACACCAAGGCGTGATGGCGCATGCTCCAGAGCTTGTCCTGAGAAACCTCACGAACCTGTCGATTGTCCCGACAAGCATCTTCGTGGTGCTCGATGGGATCATGGATCCACAAAACTTCGGAGCGATCGTGCGTAGTGCTGTTGCACTTGGCGCCACGGGCATCGTGTGGCCCGAACATGCGTCAGCACCGTTGTCGCCCGCCATGTTTCGCGCTTCGGCTGGTGCCATCGAACACGCCGTTCTTTGCCGTGTGCATGCCCTTCCGGAAGCGATGGAGGATTTGGCAGCCAGAAACGTGACCGTGATCGGCCTCGATGCTCAAGGCACCGTAGAACTCGGCGCGATCGACCTTCGCGGTCCCGTCGCAATCGTCACCGGCGCCGAGGACAAAGGCGCACGCCGCACCGTGCTCCGAGCGTGTCAGCACATCGCGCGCTTGCCGATGGCTGGCCCGATCAGTTCGCTCAATGCATCGGTCGCCACAGCGCTCGCGCTCTACGAGATCTTGCGGCAACGACGCCTCACCCCCTAGCCCCCTCTCCAGCTCCGCATTGCTTCGCAATGCTGCGTGGCGAGGGGGAAAAGAGCATTGAGGTTTGTCCGGCTCCCCCTGTTATGAAAGCCGGGCACGTTCTCACTTACGCTCGAACGGCCCTAGTCAGTGCATTCGTCGGGCTCGCTTCGCGACCCGACTCTTGCCCTCTAGCCAGTTTACGATGGGGGGCTACGCCCCCCATACCCCCGAGATCGTTGTGATCCGCTTTCATCTCTGGTGGGT
>JANORL010000847.1:0-18289 GCA_031415295.1 Polyangiaceae bacterium
CGCGACGTTCGTTTTGCGACGAGCGATCGAAATTGCCCAACCAATGAAGCTGGATTTCACGCCGATTGCCAAAGCGACGTTGGCTTATTGTTCAATGCGCACAGGGCACACGGGTGAAAGTTTGAAACTCATCGACGAAGCTCTGGAAATGTGTCGAATTCGTCATGACAAACCGCGGGAAGCTGAGGTTCTTTCGATTTCGGCGCGCATGCGAGCGCAAAAAGGTGAACACGATACCGCTGCCAACATGGCGCGTTCGGCATTGGCCTTGATGGATCCCGAAGAAACGACAGGCAAGCGTGCAACCGGTCTCGCCGTGCTGGCCGATTCGCTGCTCAAACAGGGCCAGCCAGGACCAGCGCTGGCTTTTGCGGCGGAAGCAGCTTCGATTCTCGACCGTATTGGTGGGCTGCAATCGGCCGAATCGCTCGTGCGAACGGTGCATGCATTGGCGTTGATTGCCAACGGTCAAGAATCGGAAGGGTGCAAACGCTTGAATGATGCGCGCAATGCATTGTTAGCCAATGCGCGCAAAGTCACCGATGCGCGATTCAAAAGATCGTTTCTCGAAGGCTCGCCCGATCATCAGCGTTTGCTCGACATGGCCGCCGAATGGTGCGGGCCGGGTTGATGGCGATTGGCTTGCTAGGACGCTGAGACATCCACAGGTTTGGCCCAAAGATCGCGCAATACCTTTTCAGCCACATTTCGTCCCGTTGCCACCGACACGACCCGCGGCTGATTCACGCCTGCTGTCGTCAAATCCACCTTACGCGCAAGCAGCGCCGCCGCGCATACTGCGCCAGAACCTTCCACAACGAGCCGCTCCTCGCGCAGGAAATATCGCATTGCATCTTCAATGTCCGACTCCGTGACGAGTACCATGTCGTCGAGGTAATGACGGCATAAATCGAACGTAATAGAACCGGCCTCGATATTCCCGGCCAAACCATCCGCCAGGCTCGGTAAATCATCCACTGGGACAATGCTTCCCGCTGCCCGCGCCCGCTGCATGGCCGGATAAGCTTCGCTTTGCACGCCAATCACTCGCGTACGCGGCGCGACTGATTTGATGTAAATGGCTACGCCCGCGGCAAGCCCGCCACCTCCGACTGGAACGAGGACAATGTCCACGTCCGGCAAATCCGCGAGAATTTCGATGCCAATCGTACCCGCACCGGCAATCACATCAGGGTCGTTATAAGGCGAAACGAAGACCGTTCCGCGGTCCTGCGCCATCTTCCGCGCATCCGCTTCGGCGACGTCATAATTGCCAACAGACACGACCAATTCGATGGGATAACGCCATAACGATTCAAGTTTGGCAGGAGAAACCGTACGCGGAACCACAAGCGTCGAACGTGCGGAAAGCGACGTACTTGCATGCGCCAAACCCAAACCATGATTGCCCGCGGATGCGGCGACGAACCCACGACGAAAAGACGCCGCATCTTCGTCCCGCAATCGAAGCAGCTTATTGGCCGCGCCGCGCACCTTGAACGAACCCGTGGGTTGCCACGTTTCCAGTTTGTGATAGACGTCGGCCGAGGTAATGGCCGACAAAGACAAACTCCGTTCGAGCGGCGTACGTAGAACGAGACCACTCCGATCGATTCGGTTTGCCGCGGCGAGAATGTGGCGCGGGGATATCATAACGAGCGGATCCATGACGGCAATCCTTTCAGGGAGACGTGACGCCGAAGGATCCAGGCACAGGGCTCATGTCGAATACGAGCGTGCCGCCAAATGCGATATCGTCATGCAAAATTTCTGGTTTGTCGAGGGGCATGCCGTTCCAGTGAACGGCTTTCACATAAATGTTTTTCTCGGATGCGTCATTCGTTATGATGACCAACGTACCATGTTGTACTTGGATTTCCATGCGCGGGAAAAACGGCGTACCCAGAATGTATCGTTTCGTCCCGGGAATCGGATAAATCCCGGCAGCAGTGAACAAATACCACGCGGACATCGTGCCCCCATCATCGTTCCCCGGCAAACCAGAAGGCGTGTCGTCGTAATGTGTTTGCGCCGCCCAACGTGCATACTTGTGCGTCAAGTCTGCGCGACCCATCTGCGCAAATGCGTATGCCGTATGAATGCAAGGTTCGTTGCTGTGCCAATAAGCGTTCCGCGGTGCACCCGAGGCAAATCGATTCTCGTTCGGACGCTCTTCCATGTCCGCTACGCCATCGTCGAAAAATCGCGTCAGTTTTTCCACGAAAGCCGCTTGCCCACCCAACAATTCCGCGATACCTGGAATGTCGTGTTGGGCCCACAAACTATGCCAACCATTGGCTTCCGCGTAATGGTCACTCATGGCATGAGGATTGTAGTTTTTCTCAACGAACGTTCCTTGGTCATCCTTGGCGCGTAAAAATCCTGTTACCGGATCGAATAAATTCCGGTAGTTGAGCGCGTGTTTTTCGAACGTGTCCGCGTCGTCGGTTTTGCCGAGCGCCCGCGCAAAGTTCGCCAGCGCCAAATCATCGTGACCGAATTCGAGCGTGTGCGAAACGGATCGGCCGACGTTCGCCGGCACATATCCAAGCGTATTGTAGAGGCTTGCATATTGCCGGCCTCCGCGACCCCCTGGAGGATCCGTTGCATCGAGTGCGGCGGCGCGTAATATCGCATAGGCGCCTTCCGCGTCGAAATCCGTGATGCCTTTGATGTAGGCATCCGCAAGCACGACGTCGGCGCTCGCTCCGAGCATGGTTCCGGCTTCGCCTGTGGCAATGGGCCATTTCGGAAAAAAGCCAGAAATATTCGCCATTGCGTGAAGTGATTGTACCGTGTCTCGCGAAGCTTCGGGCGCGAGCAGTGCATACAGGGGCGTGAGCGTACGGTAGGTGTCCCAAAGCGATTGGTCGGTCAGAAAATTGAATCCTTGCGCTGATTGCACCTGACCCCCATAACGATATTGACCGTCTACGTCTCCCGAGGCCGTGGGCATCAAGAACGAACGGTACAGCGCCGAATAAAAGATCCGCCGTTGCGTTTCGGTACCGCCCCATATTCTCATTCTGTTCAAAAGGTCGAGCCAGGTGGCAGCCGTGTCTGCATGCGTCTTTTCGAAATCCCAAGCAGGGAGCTCTGCTAGCCGATTTTTGGCAGCGCCGTCTGCCGACACCAGCGAGATTCCGACTTGCATTTCAATGGGTGCACCGTTTGCCACATCGAACGACAAGGCAAAACCAACTTCGTCGCCAGTCGCCGTCGTTCCTTCGACAGGAGCTGAACCCGTCGAGAACACCTGCGACTTCGTCCAAGCATTACGCGTGACGATATCGAAAAATAGATCGTACCCGCCAAACCCATCCGACATGCCACCATCGTGATGAAGCATTCCCTTGATGCGCTTGTTCGCGACGTCGAGCTCGAACTCGCCGTGTTTCACTTCGCCGTCGTTCAAATGGTGCGCCAAATTGAAAACGACGCTACCTTCTTTCGCTCCCGCAGGATACGTATACCGGTGATGCGCACCATGGGGCGTTGCCGTCAGCTCCGTCCGAATCTGCCCTCGATCCAGGGTTACCGCGTAATACCCTGGAGACGCCACTTCCGTCGATTTGTCGAAATGCGACTCATAGCCTTTTCGTGTGGTTCGGGAAGCATCGAACGCGTCGAGCGGCATGACGCCGAGAATTCCGTAATCGGTCGCTCCCGTGCCATGCAGGTGCAGGTGGGAAAAACCTTGAATGTATTCGTCTTCGGCCCAATAGCCAGAATAGTGCAAGAACGTAATCGTATCGAAAGCCGTTCCCCGAGTGTCCGGACCAACCTTGGCCAAACCAAATGGCGCAGACGCTCCAGGAAATGCGCTTCCGTGCGCGTACCCAAAACCTCCGCTACCAATCCGCGGATCCGCATAGACGAGCGGATCCGCGACGACGAATGCCGGTTCGACGGGAATGTCTTTGGGCTCCAGCGAGCAACCCGTTGCACAAAGCACCAAGGCGATGAATGCTGTAAAGCGAAAGTTAAGGGCGAATGGACGGGAACGCTTGGATTGTGAATTCATGGCGAAATGCCTATGCGCTTGTCGAAGGGGACATCAAGATCGGAAATCGAGCAACACTTTGCCGAACGATTCGTTCGACGCGACGTACCTATGTGCTTCCGCGGCCTCTGCGAAGGGAAACACTCGATCGACGACGGGTTTGACCACGCCGCGCTCGAGCCATGGCGTAATGGTACGTTCGAGCAAACGTGCCGCTTCGAATTTTTCTTCGAGCGGACGAGAACGAAGCACCGTTCCGATAATTTCGAGCCGCTTGCGTAATACCAAACCGAGGTTGATGTCGGCATGCGCGCCCGCCGTCAAACCCACGAGCACGATGCGCGCACATTTCGCCGCAGCTTGGATGCTTTCCGGTACGTACGCTCCTCCGACGAGATCGAGCACCACGTCGACGCCCGCGCCGCCGGTATGTGCGAGTACCTCGTCGGCGAACTTGGAGTTCGTTGCGACAATTCCGTGATCCAATCCAATGATTTTACACTTTTCGAGTTTGTCCGCCGTGCGGCTCGTGCCAATGACCGTGCAACCCAATGCTCGAGCGATTTGAACGCCCGCCGTGCCTACGCCACTGCCTGCCGCATGCACGAGCACTCGCTCGCCAGGTCGCAATCGACCTCGTGTGACCAGTGCATCATATGCTGTGACAAACGCTTCCGGAGCAGCCCCCACGCCGTCTTCGCTCGGGGTCAGCGGCGCCAGCGCCACCTCGCGTTCGTGGGCGACGACGTAATCAGCATACGCCGCACCACCCACGAGGCCATAAACACGTTCCCCGCCTTTGAATCGCGTAATGCCATCACCCAGGGCATCGACAGTACCCACGTATTCGAGTCCAGGTATTTCCGGGGGAATGTTTTCTGGGGGCGGGTAAAACCCAGCACGCTGGAGCAAGTCAGCGCGATTTACACCCGCATACGAAACACGAATACGCACATGTCCGTATGGTGGCCTAATATCAGCCACATTGCGAATTTCCAGAACCTCGGGTCCACCAGGTGTACGAATAGCAATGATGCGCATGTGGAAATTTGACTCGTTTGTCAGGGAAAAACGACACTTAGGGTCGCAAATTTACCGCCGGCAGCGGACCAGATTTCGATGCCTCCCGGCGCTTCGCCCGTATCGGGATCAAATTGCAGCGTGCCGGATGCTCCTTGGACGTCAATCTGCATTCCGTTCGCGAGGGCGGTTCTTCCGGCGGACCAACTGCCAAAACTGATCTCGGTGGGCGCGCCTGCCGACAAGTTCAACATTCCTTCGGCAACTTGGTTTCCGTCGTAGGCGTCGTTTTGCCGCGACGCCCAGATGACGCCGTACGCACCGATGTACGTTGCGTCATACGCATGAGCCGTAAATGAAAAATCCGCGGCTTCGCGCTTGAATTTCGCGCTGTAATTCGCGCGGAACGTGTCGTAAACCGGACCCGTGGGACTGGCTGGAGCGGTTCCTCTGGATTTACTAATGATCGCAGCTACGTCTGCCGAAAGCGTAGGATCGAACATAGCCGTGGCGTCTTTGGCGCCATCGGTGAAATAAAACTTCGCGGTAGCCGCAGCGGTCCCCGCGAGCGCATTAACGATGGCGATCGTGTTGCCTGCGCGTACCGTAATCACGAGCACGCCATTGGGAGCGTAAGCATTCACTTGCGTCCCCAAGTTGGCCATCGCTGAAGCATCCGAAAATTGAGCGTCGTCAACCGGAAAAATCGCGGTATTGGCCATGCCATACGTTTCTCGAAATACCTTGGACAAACCTTGGCCGTACGCATCATTGCTGTAAATGACGGCAACTTTGGTCACCATGGCATCGATCGCGACGACGCTGCTCGCCATGACCGCGCCCTGCAGAACGTCGCTGGGACACGTACGCCAAAAAAGGCCCGGTTTGTTATTACCGAGAGGGTCGTCCGCGTCGGTAAGCGAAGGACTCGTCGAAGAAGCCGAAATGACCGCCGTGGGATAATTCTTTTCCTTGAGGCGGCCAATGATATCCAATGCATCGGCAGACGAAAGCGGTCCGACGATAAAGGGAACCCCGAGCGTTCCTGCAAGATAATCCACTGCTTTTTTCGTCAACGCTTGACGTTCGGCACCTTGCGCCATATTGCCAGGTCCGCCATTGTCGCAAACGACGACCCCTAGGCGCTTGCCGCGATTCATCTTGCCGCCCTTGTTGTTGATTTCATCAACGGCCAGGCGTACCGATTCAGTGAGCACTTGATCTTTTAATTCAGCCAGCGAATAAATGCTGCCAATCACGAGCGGCGCATCCGGTCCAGCCAGAGGCGAGTCCAACAAATCCGCCGGTTCGTGGATCTGTGTGCATAACGCATCCGTCGGAAACTTCGATACGCAAAAACCACTCACACAGGCCCCACCACCCGCCACTTTACGGCAATCATGCCCCGTCGTGCATGCCGGAGGATCGGTGCAAAATCCATTTGTGCATTGACTCATGGGGCCGATCGTCAGGATGCACTCGTCGTTGGTCGTGCATGCATCGTTGGCGATGTTTCCCAACGAGCAACTCGGGACCAACCCGAAGATTGCCAACGCGACGAGCGATAAAAGGGCGGAGTATTTTCGTCCAGCTCGCGCTGATAGGCCGGGACAAACAGGTTTGTCAAGCATTGTAGGTGGGGCGAACCCGCAAACTGGGTAAGCCCGACAAGCGTATCATCGATGTCGCGCGAACGGGCGGCTTAGTGCAAAACGGCGTCGACACCTTCATGCAAATCGATCACGGCCGCCCCAGGGCGCCGACGCAACACGACCAAAGACGAAGGCGAACATCCAAGCGCTACGTCGGTCGAGCTCGTTGTGATGATCCATTGAACACGCGGCAATGCACGGTGCAAACGGGACACGATCGTTCGTTGACGGAAGAGCGGCTGTTCACTCTCGAGGTCATCGATGAGCACAACTCCTTCGCTCTCACGAGGATCGCGATCAGGCCACGCTGCAGCAAGGCTACGTGTCGCCAGCGCACCAAACGCGATGAGATGCCGCAAGCTGCGCGGAAGCTCATCGAACTCCACGCGGCGTTCTTCAGGATCCCGAAACACCGGCTCGAGGCGCAAGGGATCAACACCAACGAAGACGTATCCGTCGTCCTCCAGCAGTTCCGCCAGAACAGCGCGCAAGGCTTGTTCGAGTCGCGAAAGTTCCGCGCGCGGTGCTTCGTTGTCTTGACGATTCAAAGCCGAAGCGATGCACGCAAACGAAAGAATTTGTTTGGTCTCGCGAGCTAAATCCGTACGGCTCGCATCATCGAAACTCGCGGTTGCCCGCACGTCGTACCGCAAGATCGTTCGTTCCGGAGACGTGAGCATCACCGCGGTTCGCGAAAACCACCGTGCACCCGAAATCGTGACCAAGACAAACCCACGTTCACTCGCTCGGCGATCGAAGAGCGCTTGCTCACGACGGCGCAAAAGAGCTTCGTCATCGCGTTCGTCGAGACGAGCATTCGGACTCGTTACCTTCAGCGGATGCGGTCTCACGGCGTCGTCATCGCCCAGGTGCCATTCGGTCACGACAAACGGCGGCCGATCGCTTGTTGGATCCGAACGCCACGATTGATGTTGCGCGATCGCGTGCCCAGGCCTTGTCGTCGCGATGGCGGAAAGAATCGTCGTCTTGCCGATTCCTTCACTTCCAAACAGTACGACGATCGGTTTTGGCGTGCCTTCCTCGTCGCACAAAGGAATCGTCATGTCCCCGAAAGGGACGAGCGACACGAGGCGTAAGCGCAAGAGCAACACGAGACCACGACTCTACCACATGCGGCGCGAGTCATGCGCCTACGCAAGCGGTGTCAGAGGCGAGTGGTTCGTGACGATTCGATGCGGGGCGGAACGAATCGACGTGTGCGTCAGAACGAACCGCTCAAGACGGCACCACCAACGCCTCCACCTATCCATGGCGTGATGCGTGTTGCGGTTTCCGTTTTCTTCGGCGCCGTAACGATCCCGTAGATCGCGGCACCCAAGCAGGCAGCTCCCACGGTGCTCGTCACCACGGTGAGCGCGAGTGATCGGTTCCAGTGACTTTGCAGATCTTGCGCTTGTTGCGTCGTATATTCGGCGCGGCATTGATTGTCCGGACAATCGCGATCGACGTTCTCCTTCGTTTCGGCGAAGTCGAGGCCGAAAAAGACAGCGCCACCAGCGCCGATCAACCCGAGACCTCCGACAGGCCAAACCCACACAGGAATTTTGCGTCCCGGCGAAGGTTTGTCCGGTTCTTGCGCGGCGCTGTTCGACATCAGCATGTCGATCGTCGTGGTTTGTCCTTCAGATACAGTCACCGTTCGTTTGGCGTCGTTGAGATCTTTGGCCGACGCTATGATGGTGTGTTCTCCGGGATTGACCCGAAAAGGCAGAGCCATTGCCGCCGCCGGCACTTCGTCGGAATCGACGACCACGCGCGCCGAGGTTCCAGACGGCAAACCCGATACGGTGATCACGAGCGATGGGATGCGTTTTTCGAGGTCTTGCGCGATCCGATTGGCCTCGGCTTGGGCTTGCGAAAAAGCGGCATTGTTGGCGGAGTTGTCAAAGCGAACTGCGTCGAGTGCCGTTTCTCGCGATTCGACGAGCAGCCCCATGGCTTGTTGAACTTTGGCCAGATCAAGGCCCGTTGTCGGCACGTTCATGATCGAATGCGCGCCTTTGCAAGACTTCAACGCTCCGTCGAAGTCTTTCTTGCCAAACTTGTCTCGGCAGTCGAGAAGCAGCGTGCGCGCCGTGTCTTTCGCAGCGGCCGAGGGCTGCTTGGGTCCTTGGGCGTGAGCGACGTTCGTCAAGGCAAACGTGAGCACACAATACCCAAGAAATGCCGCGATTCGTTTCGTCGTCAGATGCATGGAAACGTTTTCAAAAACCGATGGTGTCTTTGGGAGTCTTCCCATTGCCCGTTTTGGTCGTTTGCGTCGGTGGTGGCGTGACCACGCGGGTGGTTTTCTCGGAAGTCTTCTTCGCCGACGCACTCGTCGATGGAGTGGCTACCGTTGCTTCTGAAGGCGCTGTCGCGATGATCGGTGGCGGCAGTGCTGATGCTGCTTGAGCGAGCGGTTTGTTTGGTTGCGTGGCGGAGTCAGGTTTGTCGTTCCCGTCGTCCGAGCCTGAGGAAAACGTCACGATCAACAGGGCGAGCAACAGGACCGCGGTGGCGGCTGATCCCGCGGCAATCATCAACTGCTTCTTCGTCGCGCCACTTCGTTTACCCGCGTCCGATGTCGTGCCCGAGAACGTCGGTTGTGGCATCGCCACGATGCTCGCGGAGTCCGTGGTCGAAGGAGTCGATTGCGACAAAACAGCAGGATAATTCGGCTGCGAAGTACTCAGCGGTTGCGGCGACGACGTCGGCGGCATCGATCCAATACGAACACCGCCGCCGGGCATCGACATCATTGGGCCTCGCAGCGACGCGGCTTGCTCGAACGCTTCCGCCATCTCTTTGGCCGAGTCGTAACGTTCGTTCGGATCTCGCTTGAGCGCCCGGACAAACCACGCGTCCACAGCAGGTGGAAGCTCGGGTCGGAACGTGCTCGGTGGTTGAAACACACCCATGTGGACCGCAACGGAAAGCGATCCGATCGTTTCTCCTCCAAAGGGTACGCGACTGGTGAGTGAGAAATACGCGACCACAGCGAGCGACCAGAGATCCGAGCGATAATTGACGGACCGTGCGCTGAGCAGTTGTTCCGGGCTCATGTACAGCGGCGTGCCCATCATCGACCCGGTTGTCGTGGCACCGTCCATGGACGAGCCCTGATCGAATTTCGCTACGCCAAAATCGAGCAGCTTGATAAACGGTTCTCCGTCGATGTCGCAGAGAAAAATGTTGTCGGGTTTGATGTCGCGATGGACGATCCCAAGGTTGTGTGCACGTGCGAGAGCTTTGGCAGATTGCGTCACGACACGCGCGACTTCCGCCACCGGAAGCGGTCCTTGTCGACGAATCGCGTGCTTGAGATCCTCGCCTTCGAGGTACTCCATCACGATGAACGGGACGCCGTCGCCAGTGACTCCATGATCGAAAACTTGTGCGACGTGGGGATGTTTGATCTGCGCCGCAGCTTTGGCTTCGGTGCGAAATCGCTGCAAAAGCACTTCGTCATCGATGTTCGCGATTGCCATGAACTTGATGGCAACTTGCGAACCGAGCGTCAGGTGGTCGGCAAGCCAAACGCTTCCCATTCCCCCTTTGCCAAGGAGGCGGGTGAGTCTCAGCGTCGGCGTGACCTGCTGACCAGCCTTCATTCAAACGTCCTTCTTCACGCTACCAGCAAAGCTCATTCCGTAAAAGTCAGTTGATTCTTCGCTCTTGAAGAACCCCGATGCGAACGTACAGGAACTTCCTCAGGATCCGAAGCTTCCTGCGATCTCGAGGCTAACTTGTCGACCGCATCAACCCATCGTTCCAACGCCATCGTTTCAACGCTGAAGAGAAATGATATGGACGAAATCTTCTCCGTCATTGCTGCCAAAGGCGGCGCACGCGTGATTGTCGTCGCTGACGAACCGTCGGGTCTGCACGCGTTTATCGCCATTGATAATACGACCCTCGGTCCCGCCGCCGGCGGCGTACGCACGATGCGGTATCCATCGGCGAAAGATGCATTGACTGATGCATTGCGCCTCGCACGAGCCATGACGATCAAATGTTCTCTTGCAGGTCTTGATGCGGGAGGAGGCAAAGCCGTCGTCCTCTTGCACGATGGGCTGCGTCGCGACGCGGCGTTCAAGCGCTTGGGACAAGTCGTCGAAGAATTGGGAGGAATCTTTCGTACCGCGGGCGATTTGGGAACGACAGCCGTTGATCTGCACACCATGGCGAGTTCGTCGCGGTACATCCATACCGATGAACGAAACCTTGCTGCCGCTGTTGGCCGAGGCATTCTCCGCTGTATCGAAGCGTGTGCTGCAGTGCGTGGAGTCGCGTCTTCGGGGCTCGTGGTAGCGATTCAAGGCGCGGGCAGCATTGGATCCAGTACAGCACGGGCCCTTGCGACTGCGGGTATGCACGTCTTGATTGCCGATATCGACGAAGAACGTGCGGCTCGGGTTGCTTCCGAAATACCCAACGCGCGTGTCGTTCATCCTGATCGCGTGCTCTTCGAACGAGTCGACGTGATCGCTCCATGTGCCATGGGTGGCGTCATTACCGACGACGTTGCACGCACCATGCATGCATGGGCTGTCTGCGGAGGGGCGAACAACGCTCTCGCGTCGGCAGAAGTTGCACATGTGCTCGCGGCGCGCGGCGTGTTGCATGTCCCCGATCCGATCGCGTCGGCAGGTGCGGTCATCGACGGTATCGGCAGATCCGTCATGAATCTTGTCGATACCACGCCACTCATTGATCGACTTGGCGACACAACCCGCGAAGTGCTCGAAGAAGCAGCTAGCACGGGAAAAACTCCCATGGAAGTGGCCGAAAAACGGGCGCGAAGGCGGATCGACGCCAGGCACGATAACCACGCGCATAACGCGCCGCTCTGAACGTCTGACTGCACGACCCGTTTTCCGGGACTGCGCGTGGGGTGCGCAGTTGACTGCGGATGATACGCCGCATGTGGAGTTCATGCCGCAGGCCCGCGTACCATTCGACGCACTTCAACGTGCGTCAAAGCGCATAACAAGAGCCCAAAATGGCATCAGGCGCGAACGACAATTTGCGCACAGTGCGTCAATTTCGCGGGTATCCAAGTTCGTTGCGTTTGTCCGCTCGCGGTACGCCGTTTGCCCACGGACTCCCAAATGCCGCCTCGCTCATTCACCCGCAAACTACGATCCTTCACCCTCGTAACACTCCTCGGCGCTTCCGCTACCGGCTGTACACTCTTTGACGAATTTTTCGACGAGAGCGTGAGCCTTGCGGAGTTCGTTCCGGTCGGCGCGCAAGTGTCGGTCGAGCTGACCGATCTACCGCGTTCGCAGCTCGTGCTCGAACCAAAGGATGGGGTGTGTCCGACCATGGCGGATGACATTGAGGCGCATGTCAATGACAAGGCGATGGATGTCTTCATCAAAGGTGGGAAGCAGCCTTCATCGAAAGGTTGGATTTGCGGGTTGCCGACATTTCGACGAAACGTTGCCGCGGCGGACATGGGGAGTGGGGCCACGAAGTTTGTCGTCGATGACGATTCGGACACCATCACGGTTGTCGCGACCGGATTGCTCCTTGCGCGAACGGTAACGCCTAGTGTCAAAGACCAACCCGTTGTTGCGGCTGTGGACACGTCATTCGAATGGTCCGTTCCGACGGACGTGATCAACCCGGACTTGTTGAGTGTCGAGTTTGTCTACGATGATTCGTCCTTGGTATTGACCGCAGAGGTTTCCACGCGTGTCGATGGATCTTTGGTGTTCATACGATTGCCGACGGATGCTCCGGCAGGCGCGGGCAAACTGCATCTCGATGTGATTGCGAACGTGCCTGTCGAAAAGTGTGAAGGCGTGCCGGCGTGTACGGCGACTGTCCATGTGGTCACGGAGGTGGCGATTGAAGTTACCGCAGCGGCCCCGCCAAACCCTTGAAGCACGAGCCTCATCCGATGCCTTGCGACGCTCTCCGAGGTAGAAAGCACAAGGTTTGTTGGGACGATTTCAGGCCTCGCACGTGTGTGCGAAACCGTGATGTGTGAATAGGTGAAACGGGGCGATTCAGCCGCTGACGAGTGCGCGCAGTCGCGTGAATGCTGCGTGAATGTCGTCCATCGAAACAGCTCCAATGCTCGAGCGGAACCAGCCAGTGTCTTCGCGTAGGCCGAAGGCTTGGAACGGTACGACGGCGAAGCCAGCTTCTTCGAGCAGCAGTTTACGAATGTTTTCGTTTGTCTGAATGGTACGACCACGAATTGTTTTTCCGATCCAGTCGAACTTGACGGACAGGTAGATCGCGCCTTGCGGAGCGATCACGTCGATGGCGAGACCATCGCGTTTCATGGCGGCAAACCCTACGTAGAGCGCATCGAGTCGCTCTTTGACCTTGGCTTTCGACGCAGCCAAAAACGTGTTCATGGCGTCGGGATCGTTGAGAAGCGCAGCCGTTGCCACCTGTTCTGGCTTTGGAGCCCATGCACCAACATGCCCAAGAATGTCGGCCATGCGGCGACGTACGGCTGGCGGCATGAAACCCCACCCCACGCGTAATCCCGTTGCGCAGAACGACTTGGAAAGCGCATCGAGCAAGAGCGTATACGGTGCAACTTCGGGAACGAGCGCCACGGGGGTGACGTGTTTCGTTTCGCCGTGCGTGAGCATCCAGTAGACTTGATCGTAGACGAGGTACACGGGACGTCGTCCTTCGCCGGTGCGACGTCGATTTTCGGCAACCACCATCTTGGCAATACGCGCGAGTTCGTCTTGGTCAATCACTGTTCCGGTGGGATTGAGAGGCGAATTGATGAGCAAGAGCCGTGCATCGCGGATGTGCGGACGGAAGTGAGCAGCCGTCGGAAAGAAGTTCGTCTCTGCGGAAACGGGCAATTCGACGGGCTTGGCCCCGGACAAATACGCATAGTGGTTGTTGTTCCACGACGGTACGGGGTAAACGGCGATATCGCCTGGATCAATCAGCGTGAGGTACGCGCCATAAAGCAGCGGCCGCGCGCCTCCAGCAACGATGACCGATTCGATCGGATACTTGATCCCGAGTTCGCGTTCGTAAAAGCGCACCAGGGCTTCGCGCAAAACGAGTACGCCATCCGAAGGCGGATAATTCGTGTGGCCTTCGGTGAGTGCGGCTTTTGTCCCTTCACAAAGTTCGTGGGGAATTGGAAAGTACGCGGGGTCGAAGTCGCCCACGGTGAGATTGCAAATCTGCGCGCCTTTGGTTTTTAGCGCTCGGATCTCTCCGGCAATTTTTAGAATTTCAGAGCCGATGACGCCGCGAGCAAGTGCGGAAAGACCGGCATCGGCAGTCTCGAGCGGGGGAAATACAGGGATCGTGGCCATGTGGACGCGTAGTCTAGCGAAAGATTACGCCGATGGGGGAAGGACTTCAGGTCAATCCATGCGGCGTGGGTTGCGTTTGTCCCCATTGTTCCGCTGGAGCATTTCAAGCGTCCGGTGGTGCAGGAACAGGGTAGTCGGCGGGCGGATTGGGCACGGGATAATCCGGTGGCGCTTGGGGAACGGCGTAAACCTCGGGCGGATTGGGCACGGGATAATCCGGAGGCGGCGATGGTACCGGATAGTCGCCAGGTGGATTCGGAACGGAGTAATCGCCAGGTGGATTCGGGACGGGGTACGTGTCTGGCGGAATGGGTGCGGACGGAACGCTGGACGGGGGTTTGTCCGAAGTTGCGGGGGCTGGCGATTCTTTCGCGGCAGCAGCGTGAGGCGTTTGACGGGCAGGCTCGATCGGTGGAATCACAACGTTCGGGATCGCCGGCATTGGCGGCACGGTGACGTCAGGAATCGCGATCAACGTCGGTACTAGCGGTTTGGCCATCGGCGTGATCGGTTCAACGGGTGCCGCTTCGACATGTCCTGTCGTCAATGGCGGCCGCGGTACGTCGGCGTCGAGAGGTTTGTCTTCAGAAACAGGGCTCGTCGCGGGCGGTTGTTGGTCTTCGCTCATGGCTTATCGAAGCAATGTGCCACGCCGACGAGGCATGTGCGCGGTACATTTCGAGCATTCCACGCATAAAACCGAGAGGACGCGCCGGCATAAGCGCTAACTTAGACATACTTCGCCCTCAATTCTCTAAATCTGGCTGGGTTTGGGGCGGCAGCCCCATCGTCAACGGGGTAGAGGGAAAATGTCGAAAGCGCGCAGCGCGTGTCGATATTTTTCCTGACTAGGGTTGAGCGCGAAGCGCTCAACCGGTCTACAAGCGCAGCGCTTGTCGATATTTTTCCTGACTAAGGTTGAGCGCGAAGCGCTCAACCGGTCTACAAGCGCAGCGCTTGTCGATATTTTTCCTGACTAGGGTTGAGCGCGAAGCGCTCAATCGGTCTACAAACGATTTCAACGGCTGATTTGTCGCTTGACAAGCAACGCCTGGAACTTTCGATCTACACTTTTGAACGATGCAGCGCGTACGACCTCCCGCGGTAGCGGGTACATTCTATCCGGCGGATCCAAGGAAACTTGGTGCCGACATTTCGAGCATGCTTGGTGCGGTCGAAATTGCTCGAGCCGAAGGTTTGCCCAAGGCGATCGTCGTGCCGCATGCGGGGTACATGTATTCGGGGCCGATTGCCGCGAATGCGTACGGTCTTCTACGTGCGTGGAGAGATCAGGTTTGTCGTGTCGTACTGCTCGGGCCAGCGCATCGCGTCCATGTTTCTGGAATGGCCTTGCCCGAAGCGACCGCGTTCGATACGCCGCTCGGACGTGTGCAAGTCGCCGAGGATGCGGTGGCGGGACTTGGTTTGGCGCGTAATGCGGCCGCCCATGCTGGCGAGCATAGTCTCGAAGTGCAACTGCCATTTTTGCAATCGGTGCTGAGCTCATTCGACATCGTGCCTATTGTCGTGGGTGATGCAGGTGCGCACGATGTAGCAGCCGTCATTGAAGCACTTTGGGGAGGTCCGGAAACACTTATCGTCGTGAGTTCGGATTTGTCACATTATCTGCCTTATTCGCAGGCGCGAATGATTGATGCACGAACAGCGCAAAAGGTTCTCGCTCTGGATGTTTCGTTGGGTTATGACGAGGCTTGCGGGGCAGGGCCTCTCAATGGACTCTTGTTGGTCATGCGTCGTCGAAGCCTCATGCCGGTGCAATTGGATTTGCGTACGTCAGGGGATACGGCGGGAAGCAAGGGGGAAGTTGTTGGATACGGAGCATTTGCGTTTTACGAGGTTACGAACTGTGAAGAATGAGATTGACGGAAAACGATTGTTACGATTGGCGCGTGAAAGTATCCATCATCACTTGGGCGGGCCGTTGTTCGAGGTGCCGGGCGAGGAAATGTATCTGGAGAAGGCGGCGACGTTTGTGACGGTCATGCGAAAAGGCGAGCTTCATGGATGTATTGGAACGCTCGAGCCGCAACGAACATTGGTTGATGATTTGCAGCACAATGCGGTAGCTGCGGCTTTTTTCGATCCGCGTTCGAGGCCGTTGTTACCAGCTGAGCTGAACATGATCAGCGTGGAAGTGTCTTTACTTGGGCCACTCGAGCCTTTGCGGGTGCGTAGCGAAGCCGAAGCGATTGAAAAAATTCGTCCGCACGAGGATGGCGTGGTTTTGCGTGACGGTCGGTTGCGGGCGACATTTTTGCCACAAGTATGGGAAAAACTGCCGGATCCTGTGGAATTTTTTGCGCAGCTCAAGCAAAAAGCAGGAATACCGGCGCTCGGCTGGTCGTTATCGTTGGAAGTTTTCCGCTATTCTTTGACGAAGTGGAGCGATTCTCCGCGCAGCGAATCTTGACAAGGCGTGGCTCGCGTTCGATAAGGAGGCGCGTGATATGAATACCGAGACGAACCATCGGGGACGTTACCGCCATTTGCTCGATGACGGACGAATGCAATGTGATCTTTGCCCGCGTGACTGCATGTTGCGCGACGGTCAACGGGGACTTTGTTTTGTGCGCCAACGCGTGGGTGACGAAATGATACTCACCACGTATGGCCGTTCGAGCGGGTTTTGTGTGGATCCGATCGAGAAAAAGCCGTTGAGTCATTATTTTCCGGGCACGAGCGTGTTGTCATTTGGCACGGCGGGTTGCAACTTGGCATGCAAGTTTTGTCAAAACTGGGATATCTCGAAATCGAGAGAAATAGACCGATTGGCGGATCGAGGGCGACCGGAAGCCATTGCGCGGGCGGCGGTGGAACTTGGCTGCAAGAGTGTGGCATTTACGTACAACGACCCGATTATTTTTACTGAATACGCAATGGACGTGGCGGATGCTTGTCACGAAGTCGGCGTGTTGACGGTTGCGGTGACGGCAGGATACGTACATGCGCAGCCGCGGGCTGATTTTTTTGCGAAAATGGACGCGACGAACGTCGACTTGAAAGCATTTACCGAAGAGTTTTATTGGAAACTCACGGCGGCGCATTTGGCGCCAATTCTGGATACGTTGCAATACATCGCGAAGGAAACGAGCACGTGGCTCGAAATAACGACGCTGTTGATTCCTGGGCACAACGATTCGGATGGTGAGATCGAAGCGCTCACGAAGTGGATAGCTCGAGAATTGGGGACGCACGTTCCTCTGCATTTTTCGGCGTTTCACCCGGACTATCGTATGACCGACAATCCGCCGACGCCAGCATCGACGTTGACGCGTGCGCGTCAAATTGGTTTGTCCAACGGATTGCGGTATGTATATACGGGGAACGTGCACGATACCGAAGGAGGGACGACATCGTGTCCGACGTGTGGGAGCGCTGTGATTACGCGTGACTGGTATCGGATTCTCGAATATCGGCTGGACGAACACGGCAAATGCAAAGCGTGTGGTGGAGCGATTGCCGGCCGTTTTGGCTCTCGCGTTGGAACGTTTGGACCACGTCGTATTCCTGTGGTCGTTGACGTGTGAGCGTGTTTTTTCTCCAAACCGTGTCATCATCCCCGGCATGAGCAAGTCGCGCAGTGACATCCTCGAAGACTCGAAAAAGAAGGCGCTGACAGCGGGCGTTGTAACGGTGGGTAGCGTTGCCCTGGCGGCCGCGAGTTTTCCGGTCTTGGCGACGGTCGCTGCGGTTCCAGCGGCGGTGTTGGTGTGGCAGTGGTGGAAACATCGAGCGCAGAACGGGATCCGTTTTTAGATCTTGTTGTCGCGGTGCGTTTGAAGGTAGGCTCCGCTCAGCATGTTGCGCTATTCCCGAACCGCTTTGTCTGTTTTTGTCTTGTCTGCATCCTGCTTTGTCGTTGGATTTGGATGTCATCTGGTTGCGGACATTGAAGAAAAGCAACTCCCGTCTGATGGTTCGGGTGGGGCGGGGTCGAGTAGCAGTAGCAGTGGAGGAATGACGTCAAGCAGCGGCGGTTTGCTGATGTGCACAATGGAGCCGCCACCTTCGCCAGAGT
This sequence comes from Polyangiaceae bacterium, assembly GCA_031415295.1. Classification (GTDB taxonomy): domain Bacteria; phylum Myxococcota_A; class Polyangia; order Polyangiales; family Polyangiaceae; genus Polyangium. The sequence continues at coordinate 18,028 of JANORL010000847.1, forward strand.
GTATGGGGGACACGTGTCCCATGGGTCTCCCCAAAATTTCGGGGTGCCATTGTGGAGAATGTAACAGAGATTGCGGTGGCAAGCTCGGATGCGTGAATGGATCATGCCTTCCTCGGAAATTGATATCCATTCCCAGCAAGCGTATTCATCGCGCGGCGTCCACCGGGGCCATGGTGTATTTTCCGGCATTCACTGAAGGGATGCCGAATTCGCAGATTTTCGGCGTTAGTTCCGATGGGGAACCTCTTCAGAAACCGATCGC
>JANORL010000848.1:0-4426 GCA_031415295.1 Polyangiaceae bacterium
ACCGCTGCCGCCCACGCCTGTTCCTGACAAACCAAGACCGCCCGCGCCAAACGAGTCGCCGATCGTATCGCGAAGCAATGGTGCTCCGCCCATTTGTGCGGCCGAAGAAAGAGAGCCATTGCCTTGCGTACGGGGAATGCCGAATGCAGCAAACATGCGGTCATTTTCCAGCACAATGAGCGACGTGAGGCGACTCATGACGTGATGCTTGATCGATTCCGCAACGATTTCCTTTGCGGATTCTGCATCATTGCGTCTTTCCAACTGTTCGATTCGCGCCGTCGCCCAACGGCGCGCCAGCATATTACGATTTTCTACCGGAGCGCTGGAAATAGCAACAGGACGACTCCAACTCGCCGTATGTCCACCAATTTCGCCCGTGAGACGAATCGTTTCGCCTAAAGAACCCGTAGCACCAGCGAGTTTGCCCACGACGACGATTTCTTCGCCTGCTCGCAGTGCCGGCAGAACGCTCGGAATCACGTCAACAAACCCCTTGGGCATTTCGAGTTTTGCACCCACGAGCAATGGTTTGTTCAGACTCTTGGCCACTTCACGCGCCCGACGCCCCATGGCTTCACCCGAGGCAAGCCGTTCGTACGAGGCCGAAAGAGTTTCGGCGAGCCCCATCAAGACAACTTCATCCATCGAAGGACCAGCGCCAATAAAACGCAACTCGGCATGTTTTTCCGTAAGAATGGGACGAACGCGGGCCGCTATGGATTCGACCTTCAATTCGCCGGCCGATGGCGTGCCATCTCCCAGGTACACGACTTGGCCTCGATGCGGATCGCCAAGACGTTGCAACGCATGCGTGAGGGCAAATGAAATGTCGCTCGATCCTGCCACGTTGTGATCGCGAAGCAAACGCTGCGCTTCTGCAATGGTCTCCGATGATTTCGCGACAAGGCCCCGTTCAGGATACGCGACACACGCGCTATCGCACAAAAGAATGGCAAAACGGTCATCCGCATCCAATTGGCGCAAGATTTCTTTGGCCACCGTCACTTCGGCCAAATACCCAGCATCCGTGATTCCATGACTCGTATCGAGCACGATCACTTTTTCATGACGCGGAATCGCCGACGATTGATCCGCCGCTGCAGGAACTGGAATACGAACAGAGAAAAACCCGTCGCTATGGGCACCTTCGATCGCCACAGGAACCGCATCGGAATCGGCGCGCGGATAATCGATCAGAAAATCGCCTTCAGGAACGAAGGCCTTGGCACTAAAGTCTGTATACAAGCGACCATTTTCTGTGCGCATGGACGCGTTATGACCGGTCAATTTCGCTTCGGCGGCGCTTGCACCCGCATCCTCGACGGTTACGTGCAGCCGAAACTCGTCCATTTTCACGGCGCGGTCGGGTCCGAGCGACAAGGGATACGTGTATTTGACGCGGCCATTGACGATCGGCAAAACTTCGTCGTACGTTATCAAGACTTTGCGTGATTTACGCGCGGGCATGGGGAAAATCTTGAGTGAAAACGAACTGCCGCTTTTCCATTCGAGGAGGGCGGGATCGCGAGGACGCACGACATCGTCGACAATGCCCTGAAAAATGCGCGCAGCACGGTCCCGTTCGACCATCTCGCCAATGACGAGTTCATCGTCGACCCACAAACCGAGCTTCGAGAGGCTGGCCCCGGGAGGCAATGGAAATATGTAACGACCTTCGAGAACGAGATCCGTATCGTTGGCGAATTCTTCTATGATTTCGGTGCGCGAAAATCCATCACGAATGGTCACTCGCACTTCATGGGTACGAAGGCGAATTCCCGGAACGATCGTATTCGTTGCCGGCCGTCGGCCGGTAATCGTACCAAAACCACGAGCGGTGGCGCGAACGCTGACGTCGTTTTCATCGAGAACATCGTCTGCCTCCGTAAGCTCGGTGTTTTTCGTCGTCGAGGAATGGTTTGGCTCAGCTAAACCATTGATTTTACCCGGAGCGGCTGAATCGTCGCTATTCCATACACAAGCGGAGGTTTGAAAAAGCACGGCGAAAACCGACGCTGATACGAAAATACGCGAGCGTTTCATGGAAACCTTCCTCGATCGCGAACGGGCGCTTCGCGATCCGATGCGACGTGGACGCCGCTCGTCGACAAAGGTTCCCGAAATGTTCGAGGGAGGTAGGAACTGCGGGAATGCTCTACAAATTCGTCGCGGTCACGACGTAGTTCGTGCACTGAGGAGCATCGCCGTTCTTGCGATAGACGCGAACATACATGGACGTCACGTGGAGCGTATTGTCCGAACAGCAACCTGGGCCGGCGACGTACGCGTTATTAAAGTGCTCCCAAACGGCGACGTTCGTACCGCTTTCGTTATTGACGCCATTACCCGCAGTCGAACAAGCCGCCGGTGTCCCGCAGCTGGATTGCACGTCCATGGCATATTGGCCGCCCGGATTCGTCGTGAGTTGAATCTTCGGGTGGTAGGGTTGTCCTGTGGGACGATCGACAAACGTTACGAGAATCCAATCGCTACCGGCCGCCGTTTCGATTTTCCCGGTGAAGTTGATCGTCGCTCCAACGGCCACGTTCGTCGAACCAGCGGTGCCGCATGCATTGGAGTACGTATCGGTCGAGCATTCGCAACCATTGCTCGCTGCGCCGTCAATATTGGCAAAGCCGCCTTGGCAGCCACTTACGGTGCAGGCACCAATCGGACATGTCCAGTTCGAAACGCCACCCGCTCCTGGGTTTTGAGCGCCGCAAGTTGTATTGGGATTCGTTTCGTCGAGCATTCCGTTGCAATCGTTGTCGAGGCCGTCGCAGATTTCGGGCGACGGGTTATTGTTACGATTGCAGACGGGCATGCCGTTCGTACACGCCGTCGTTCCCGCTGCACAAATACCGTTTTGGCCAGTGTTGCACGAAACGCCGCCACCCGGGTTACCATTGTCTACGGTGCCATTGCAATCGTTGTCGAGGCCGTCGCAAACTTCGGAGCTGGGGTTATTGTTGCGATTGCAAACGATAGTCCCTGTCGAGCACGCCGTCGTGCCGCCCGAGCAAATGCCTTGTTGACCGGTACTGCACGACAAACCGCCACCCGGATTGCCGTTGTCGACGGTACCATTGCAATCATTGTCCTGGCCGTCACAAGTTTCCGAGTTGGGAAATACCGTTTGTGTACATACGAGCGCTCCCGAAGAGCACGCCGTCACGCCGAACGAGCACAGGCCTGGGACACCCGTATTGCAGGAGATACCACCGCCGGGATTACCCTCGTCGATCGAGCCGTCGCAATCATTATCGATACCGTCGCAAATTTCGGCAGTTGGGTTGTTGTTGCGATTGCACACGATGGCGCCGCTGGTACACGACGTCGTACCGGCCGCGCAGATCCCGTTTTGCCCGGTATTACACGCCGCACCACCGCCGGGATTGCCGTTGTCGACGGTGCCATTGCAATCGTTGTCCAGGCCGTCGCAAGCTTCTGCCGACGATTGCGTCGTTTGGCTGCACGAAATCGTGCCCGTCGAACAAACCTTCGTTCCGGCAGCGCACACGCCGGAAAGGCCCGTTGAGCACGCATCACCGACGGTGGCGGCGTTGTCGTCGACCGTGCCATTGCAGTTGTTGTCGAAACCGTCGCAGACTTCCGCACTGGGATTCGTATTCCGATTGCAAACGACCGCTCCTGCGGTGCACGCCGTCGTTCCCGGCGAGCACACCCCGAGTTGGCCCGTTGTGCACACCATTCCGCCGCCCGGATTGCCATTGTCCGCGGTGCCGTTGCAATCATTGTCGAGGCTGTCGCAGAGTTCCGCAGACGACTGCGTCGTTTGGCTGCACGCGATCGTGCCATTCGAGCAAACCTTGGTTCCGGCCGAGCAAACACCGGGAACACCCGTCGAGCACGCATCGCCAACCGTTGCCGGATTATCATCGACCGTGCCATTGCAATTGTTGTCGAGGCCATCGCAGACTTCAGCGCTCGGATTCGTATTCCGATTACACACGGTCATGCCGCTCGTGCACGACGTTGTTCCTGGCGAACACACGCCGAGCTGCCCCGTGCTGCACACCATACCGCCACTCGGATTGCCATTGTCCACGGCGCCATTGCAATCGTTGTCGAGGCCGTCGCAAAGTTCGGCTGACGATTGCGTCGTTTGGCTGCACGAAATCATTCCATTGTTGCAAACTTTCGTTCCCGCCGCACAGACACCGTTAAGACCCGTCATACAAGCATCGCCCACCGTCGCCGGGCTATTATCGACCGAACCGTTGCAATCGTTGTCCAATCCGTCGCAGATTTCAGGCGTCGAATTCACATTTGAATTGCACACGAGCATTCCATTCGTGCACGCTCGCGTTCCGGGCGAACAAACACCAGGTTGACCCGTCGTACACGACGTACCCACTTGTTGCGCGTTGTCGTCGACCATGCCGTCGCAATCGTTGTCGAG
>JANORL010000849.1:0-10925 GCA_031415295.1 Polyangiaceae bacterium
ACGAGGGCCAGCATTGCTTGCGGCGGCCCGGGCGTCGACGATCGATCGATCAAGCGCGCCATCACGCACGCGAAAGAATCATGGGCGAAAATCGTCGCGTTGGTTTCATACCCCGCACATGGTGGTGCAATTGCCGCCGAACCAGATCCTGAAGACGTTCGAAACACCGTACGCGATCAATGCGTGGGGCTGTTGCGCGTTGCCGAATGGCAAGGGGCGCGCATATTCGCCGTCAAAGCTACGGACGCACTGCTCGAAGTCGCGACGACGAATCGTCCCATCGCCGATGCGATCCTTGATGGAGCGTTCGAGGGTTTGGCCATGGACGTGCCTTTTATTGGACCGTTCGAAGGCCCGATGCTCGACTACGTGCGCACCGGAGGCCTCGATTATTTGCGTGAAGCGTACGCGGATCGTGGGTACCGACCGGATGGAACGCTTCTCGCCAAAACGGACGCCGGGTTTGTCATTAACGACCCCGTGGCCGCAGCGGAAAACGGTCTACGTCTCGCGCGCACGAGTCGCTTCGATGCGATTGGTGTTCACGGAGATGAAATCCGAGCGCTAGAAATTGCGGGGAAAGTCCGCACGACCCTTGAAAATCAGGGTCTGCTTTCGCGATGAGACGCGTGTTGCACGTGCGAAACGATTCGGCAATCATAAACGTTTGACCTGCAACGTTGTTCGTCGAAGGCCGCACTCGACGACGACAAATTCAACTGCCGGCAAGGAGCGGAACGATTGTGAACTGCCCCAAATGTAAATCGTCAATGGAGGTGGTCATCTTCGAGGGCATCGAGGTGGATCGGTGCAAGAAATGCAAGGGACTCTTTTTTGACAGCCGCGAAAATGAACGACTGAAATCAATGCGAGGTTCGGAAATCATCGACTCCGGCGACCCGGCGCTCGGTCGAAAACACAACACGATGCTCCACGTCTGTTGCCCTCGAGATGGCACCCCGATGGTGCGCATGGTGGATCCTGCGCAATCGCACCTTTGGTACGAAGCGTGTTCGGCGTGTGGTGGAGTCTATTTCGATGCGGGCGAATTTCGTGATTACAAGGATCGAACGCTCTTCGACTTCATTCGCGACGTCTTCGCGAGACCTAGAAATTAAAAATCACCGAATTTGAAATTCTAAGAATGCTCAAATTTCACAAATGCACGTTCAAGGTTCGGTGCGCGCCTGTAAGTAATTGATTTCTAACGTATCCAAGTTGGCACGGCGGTTGCTTATACAATATCTCGAACGCCTGTTCCGGTATTCCCCCCCCCACCGTTGAGCAGGCGTTCTTTTTTTGTCTTGTGCTTGCGAAACAAACGGGTTGGTCTACCAACCTGTATTGGCTCACGAAATTCAGGAGAGCTTCGCATGCAACATAAAATTATCCTCACTTCCGGCGTCGGCCTTGGAATCGCAATCGGTGCTTTCACGATCGGTTGTTCGGCAACTCCACCCGACGGAACGTTTGGTAATTCCGGCGGCTCTGCGGGTAGCGCCAATGTCGGAGGTTCGGCAGGACAAGCCGGTTCGGGCGGATCTGGTGGCGAGGGCGGGTTCAATTTCCCCATGGATGATGGCGGAGCAGGCGCTCCTCCACAAATACCTGGCGAAGTCTTTGGACACAGCTCGGACACGCTCTACAAGCTCGAGCCATACTCGAAACAAGTAACCGTCATCGGCCCATTTCAGGGTTGTTCGAACATCATCGATTTGGCCATCGACAAGGATTCGAAAATCATCGGCACGTCGTCCAGCGGTTTGTATTGGATCGACAAGACAAACGCCAAATGTACCCAGATTTCCAGTGGGGCGTACCCGAACTCGCTTTCGTTCGTACCCGCGGGAACGCTCGATCCCAACAACGAATCACTCGTCGGATACCAAGGCTCCGACTACATTCGGGTTAGTACGACGACGGGGCACGTGACGCAGGTCGGAGGCACGATTGGCAATGGGTACTTCTCGAGCGGCGACATCGTATCGGTCAAAGGCGGCGGAACGTATTTGACCGTCAAAGGTAACGGTTGTGGAGATTGCTTGCTCGAAGTTGATCCGAAGACCGGCGGAATGGTCAAAAATTGGGGGTCAACCGGATATGGATCGGTCTTCGGCATCGCGTTTTGGGCCGGTAGCGTGTATGGATTTACCGACTACGGTCAGCTCTTCGAGATGACCTTCAAAAATGGGGTTATGCTGGTATCCGGCGAGATTCCCATTCCGAATGCCCCCGCAAATTTGTCGTTCTGGGGCGCCGGTTCGACAACGATTGCACCGGCGGTACCGCCACCGAAGTAGTTCTTCCTGAACAACTACTGATCGCGGTCACGTTCTTTACCCACCCACCCTTTGCGCCAATAAAATACGAATAGTGCACCAACGCTGCACGCCATAAAGGCGATCGACACTGGATATCCGTATCGCCAACGTAATTCAGGCATGTTATAAGGCGACACCGACGTGTCGAAGTTCATCCCGTACACACCCGCGATAAACGTGAGCGGCAAGAAGATTGTCGAGATAATCGTCAACACCTTCATGATCTCGTTCATACGATTCGATACGCCAGATAGATACACGTCCATGAGACCCGACGCGATTTCTCGAAATGTTTCCACCATATCCATGACCTGCACCGCGTGATCGTATGTATCGCGTAAATACAATCGCGTATTGTCTTGAATATGGGGCGATCCATCGCGCATGAGAGAATTGGCAAGTTCTCGCTGCGGCCAAATTGCCCGACGTAGTTGCAATAAATCCCGCTTGATGTCGTGAATATGGCGCGCCGTGTTTTTCCGACCAGCAAGCGCATCCAATTCAATGTCATCGAGTTTGTCGCCAAGGACCTCAAGTACTGGGTAAAACCCATCGATGATCGCGTCGAGTAAAGCATAGGCCAAATAATCGGCACCACTGGTCCGCATGAGTGCCCGGCCTTTACGAATTCGTTCGCGTACAGGCTCGAGCACGTCGGCATTCGCTTCTTCTTGTATCGTCAAGACGAACCCTTTGCCAAACACGATCGCAATTTGTTCAGTCATAAGCGCGCCTTGAGCATCGATTTGCGCCATACGGCCAATAATCACGTGTTGTTCTTTATAAACGTCGCTCTTCGGCCTCTGCGGCACGTTGACGACATCCTCGAGCGCCAAAGGATGAATCTTGAATATTTCGCCGAGCCGTTCGAACGTCGGTTTGTGCCCAATGCCTTGCACATCGATCCACGTGATGCTCGGAAGATCATCGGTTAGGAATTGGACGCAATCTTCGACTGAATCGAGCCACCTTTCGACCACACGCTTGTCGCAATAATCCATCATGTAGATCTTCGGCGGCGTGGCATCGGACAAAACAAGCGTTCCCGGCGGAGCACCAGGAGATGGTTCGTTTGAATGAATCTGTTTTGCGCGCTGGTGGCCTTTACGATGATCGGTCCCGCCACGTGTCGATGGCGGAGCAGGCGGGTGCGTGGACCGGCGAATTTCGGACATGCGCAAGATGGTACAGAATCTCTCGACAATAAGAAAGAAGTTCTGACGTCTCGTCCGTTACCGGCTTCCCTGCTCCCGAAGCGCTCGTCGGGCGCGATTCGATTCGTCCATCAATCGGCTGTAATCCAATCTTTCGAGCGCAGCGCGTGACTCCACAAGTTTTTCCCCACGTATGGACGCGCCAAACCCCAAGATTGTCCGCCGCGCCAATTCCTCACGCCGGAGTGGACTTTGCGCAAGCAGCTCCAACGTCACGAAGCGCGAACTTTGCGCAGGCTCCACGATTCCCCCTTTCGTCGCCGTCCGCAAACGCCCATCCAATAAACGCGTCAGTATTTCGCGTTGAATCGCCAAACGTTCGAGCGCGACTACAATGAACGCCAATCGCTGCACTGCGCCACGGTCGAAGTTTGTCGTGAACCCATCCATTTCCAGCGGATCCAGCGGATCCATAGATAAGTCGCGACAAACATCTGCCCATTTCGCTCGCCCAACATCGAGGTCCGCCATACTCGGATCAAATTCACCCAAGACTTCAACCATTGTCGCCATGAATGGTTCGAGCGGCACCGGAACGCTTTCGGGCAATAACGTTGCCTCCACTTTCGGCGCGGCACGAGACGGCTCAACGAGCGAGCTTTTTTTAAAAAACACGACGATTTTCCTTGTTCAAAGGGCGTGGGGATTCGACTTCGTCCGCCATCGTAACACGTGCACTGGGATCAAATAGCGAATGCGCAAGCGCGGCAGCCATCACGGGAAAATCCGCCAATCGCCGCACAGCAACGACCCGCGCACCAATCTGTTCGTACTTCCGCACTCGTTCGAGTTTCGGAGCATGCAGCAGCAGCACGAGCGCCGCGGAACGTTCGGCCGCTCGTTTGAAGATGTGCGCATGTTCGGGGGATTCGTCATAATTCGCGTCAAAATCGGTATCGGTGATGATGACTCGTATCGGTTGCAAATTTCGCTGGGATTCGACGGAAGCCGACAACTCGTCGAATGGAAAATCCGTGCCACCCCCAATATACTGCATCAAAAAACGTGATAAAATGGTTTCCGAGCGACAAAAACTCCATGCCTTTTTATTTGTAGTCGAATACAAAAGCGCCCGCGCAGCGCCGCCCGCGCGCAACGTTCCCGTTACGAGAATCTGCGCGGCCAACGTCATCGCATTGATTTCTTTCGTCGGATCCGGCATCGAACCACTTACGTCGAGGTAAATCTCCGTGCGACCCTCGAATGACGGCACGACCGAGCCTTCTTCATCGGCAATACGCTCACGTACCAGAGGCATGGCCGTTCCCAACACTTCGCCGCGCTGCCGCAATGTCGTGAGCCAATCAATGTCCGCAACGGGTTCCCCTGGCTCCCATTCTTCGATTGTCGTGGGAACCAGAGCTTCGGACCACGTCGTTATGGGTGGAGGCGAAAACAAGTGTTTCTCTGCTTCTCGCCGATAATGCGCAGCCATAACGTCCGTCACGAGCTTCGACCGATCGTCCCCGTGACCAGGTATATTTCCCGCGCGTTGCGCCAAATCTTGATTTTTTAGCGCCTGTTCGAGTTTGTCGGGGAAGAATTTTTCCTCAATCGCTTTTTGAATCGCATCTTTTTCCGTTTTTTTCGGCAATAGCGCCTCGGCCCATTCTTCAGCCGTGGGCTGGTTGCTGATCGTGCCCGCATCGGTATCTTCACCCTGCAGCGCACTTTGCAGCGCGTAGGGGAATGCAATGGAGGCAAAATACAAATATTGCAGCGTCAGATCGGGGGCATAACCAAATAAATTCTGGGCCACCAAACGCGCATCGAGGCGATGATGCGGGAAATCGCGATCGAAATCGGCTTGCGCCGTACCGAGGATTTCCCCTTCCGCTCGTTGCCACATTTCTTCAGCGACTGCGCATTGAAACAAGAAGAGAGCGTCGTCCGGTGCTTGTTCGGCACGCGCTGCAAGAATGCGACATAAATCGTTTTCGATCGGAGTGTCCGTAGTTGCCGTACGGACGAGTCGTTCGTCAATCAAAAGTTCATAAAGCGGAATCGTCATGGTGCGCGGCAATTTTGGCAAAAAACTCTGCTCCAAAAGCAAAAGTCGCGCATGCGTTATGGTACTGCCGGGAAATCCAACATGGTGCCCAATGACGTGAGAAATGAGCGCTTCGAGCACATCCTGCAATTCCGAAACGAGAATGGCTAAACCACCCAAACGAATGGACCGCGTGGCGAGATCGATTCGCGCCAAAATCGAACCGTTCTCGTCCACAATAGGCCGTCGAATAAGTAGATACTTCGAATAATGTTCCAAAGCGCGAGGGAATGCATCATCAACGAGCGCTTCGAGGTCGACATTGTCGTCGGATGCGTCGTCGGATGCGTCGCTCACGGCGTCTCTACAATCCATATACGTTGCGAATCGATAGCGCTGGCAACAATGAGCCCCGCACGCGAAGCAACGACGGAATGACCCCGCGTCCACAAGGGCAATGGCACACGCGCTTCCCCCACGCATAATCCCGCCTGCGTAAGCGATACTGTGGGCAAATTCGGGGCAACCGTAGCTTTTTCCGCAAGACACGGACTGCGAAATGCAAGACTCGGCGCTTGACGCGCACCAAGCAATACGCCAGCGACCAATTCCGGACGTTTACGATCATGAATACACACGAGCGCTGGCTCGGCAAAATGCATGCGTCCCGGCAAAAATGCGCCATCCACGTCTCGCAAATCCAGCGTACGCACGGCATACGGTCCCTGAAAAACAGAACGAGCACGTGGCGCGAGCGCGGTATCGAAAATGCGCAACAGTCGGCCTTCCATGTCCATCAATGAAGTGACATTTGCCATGGCCGATGCAACGACCACATTGAGCCATGGAGCTTCCGCCAGCAATCCTTCGCCCAAGTTCCACGCTTTTGCCAACAGCGCCATACGAGTATTCGGGGGACACGCGGCAATTTTACTGGGCAGCAAGTCGAGCAACAGCAACTCGAGTAAATTTTCCGGAGCAAACGTGAGTTTGTCTTCGGAAACAACGATACCCGAACGAACGTATCCAAGGCCAACCGCTTCAGCGACGAGCTTGAGCCATGCTAGAAAAATGGGGGCGGCATCGGGCGCACCATCGATCGCCCCGGCCAAACGTTTTCCTGGACCAAACACGATCGCTCGAAACAACGGCCCGTCCCAACGAGAAAAACGTCGGTTTCCTTCGAGTTCGTGATGTTCGACGATGGTTTCGAAATCGGTCGTCATGACGAACCCTGTTCCCGTTCGAGGCGCACAGTGGCGTCAAGGCGACGTTGATAATTTTCGTGCAGGCTTTTGAGCAGCACGAGGTCATCGTAAATGGGTCCCGAAAGATCAGCACGGGCCAGCAGTTCTTCGACAGTTCGTTGCACTTTGCCAATTCGTCGCTTGAGGTCCGCAGTCGAAAGCGTTTGTCCAGTAACATCGGCTTCTTTGCGCAATCCGAGGACCATTTCCCGAAGGGGCGCATACGTCGCATATTGGGTGGTCGATTGGTCGAAGAGCCGCTGAATCCACGTGCTGCGATCAAGAAGCAAGACGCGTGTTTCCGGCTTGTAAAAGAACGGACTTTGCTGATTGGCACGCAGTTTGTCGAAAAGAGCGAAAGGCAAAACGAGCCGAACATCGGTCACGCTGACTTCCAAACTCCCACGAAAATAGGCAATTGCCTTGGCAAACAACAAGATGCCCAGCAGCGCTCGAGCCGAAACCCCGTTTTCCGTTTGCGTACAAATGTGGGCGTTCTTGTCGAGCGGACAATCTTCGTTACACACGTTGGCGACTTTCTTACCCGCCAAATGTAATGTGTCCTTGTTGCGGTATTCGAGTACATCCGATGCGCGACGACAAAATTCGAGTTGTCCCACGAAAAACCCGAGCATATCGAGCACCGGTGCTGGCACGGGAATGCCCCGAATTTCCGCTTCGATTTGATTGAGTTCGTCCGAAGAGAACACCACGTCCGCGGGAACACGCGCTTCGGGCGCAGCGGGGTCCGTCACGCGATCTTCGAGAACGTCAAGCGATCGTGAATGGAACGGCGGAGCACGCACGACGAGATCAATTCGATCCTTGAGCGCTTCGATGACTTGAAACGTTCCGCCACCTGCATCATCGTTTGCCGTGAGAAACCATGCGGATTTCCCGGACAGCGCCACTTGTTCGAAACTCTCCGCATATCCTTCTGAAAGAAGCGACAAAAGTGCCGATTGGGTCTTCGTCGGAATGCGGTTGTATTCGTCGATGATTTTGACGCGTTTACCAATCCAACTGCGCCATTCGACTTTTACTGCACTCGCTTGTTCCGCTTTCACCAAACTCGAAGGCAGCGGACTGCCCAAGAGATCGGCCGTCGTGAGTTGCGGATGACCGTGCTGCACAATGCGCCGAATCTCGTTTTGCGGAATGCCAGCCAGCGCCGCCATCAGCGTCGCCATTGTCGTTTTACCACGTCCGGGTGCCCCGACAAACAGCAAACGTTGTGATGTCGCCAAGTTGCACAACGGAAAAAGTACGTACGAGGCAAACCCAGCTCCCGAAAGTTCGATCCGCGCGTCGCCGCGTCCCACACTTTTTACTTCGCCAAGATCGAGATCGAGGTACGGACACACGAGCGCGTGTTCGACGATCCACCGGTACGCTCGCCGCAGCTTACCCGCCAGATTCGCAGAACGACGAGCTCCAAGCGTGAGTGCTCCATCGGCTCCAACACGAGCACGGCCATCGAGAAACGACGCGACGAGACGGTGGGGATCCATCAGAGCGAGCCATGATGGCCCGAGTCGACGGAATTGGGAAGAGCGGAAACAGGCAGTTCGTCAGGACAGACTGGTTCTAGAATGACGAACCCCATGGAGAAGTCACTTGGTCTTGGCGATCGACTCGATGTAGAGCTGCCCGTCGCGATCTGAGAAGGTGAATGCGACTTGATCGTCGACTTTGACGTCGTTCAGGATGTCGGCTTTTTCGACCTCGAACATCATCGTCATCGCCTTCATGTATCCAGGAATGTCTTCGTGGGCGATCGAGATGTTGTCCTTGCGTTCGCCGATGGCGCGCACTTTTCCGCGTGTCGAGTACGTTTGGCGTGGCGTGCTGCTCGATGCAGCACGGGTTCCGCTCGGTGGATCCGGTGTTCGTGAGCAGGCGGGAGCGGGAGCAACCAATAGAATGGCGGCGATCGCGGTGACGAAGGACGTCGTGCGTGAGGCTGATGCGTCGAGCATGGCGGTGGTGTACCACCCCGGAGTCCAAAGAGAAATGCGTGGCCCTGTAACTGCGGAATGGGCGACGGCGGGTACGTCGTGGTATGGGGCGGGGCCATGAGTAAGCGCCGGATGTCGCAGCTCGATTTGTTCGCGTTTGAAGCACCCACCCCTCCGTCTGCGCCCGAGCCCCAGGGTCGTGTGGATCCCTTGGTTTGGGTATCGGAACTGCACTTCCTGCGCGATTTCGATGCATCCGAAACAGCTCTGCTGCGAAAGTTTCGGCTTCGTCGTGGGCTGAACGTGCTTTGGGCTCCGCCCGCGCCCGAAGGTTTGGAGAACCGTCTCGGGGACGGACAAATCACGGGGCATACGGCAGGAAAAACCACATTTTGCCGCATGCTTCGTTACTTGCTCGGCGAACAACGGTTTGGAACAACAAGGGCGCAAGAAAAGATTCGCGAAGCGTTGCCCACTGGTTGGGTCGTGGGGGAAGTGTTTGTCGGGGACGCGCGGTGGGTGGTCGGTCGTCCGTTCGGGATCGGCGTTCATCCGTTTGCAGTCCAAGGAATGACGGTGGCCGAAGCTTTGTCGGAACGCGGACGCGGTGGTTACCAAGAGTTTGTCTCGGCACTCGGTCGCGTGGTGATCGATCCTATGCCGGTAAAAGAATTGCCTCACGCGCGCTCACCCATGGCGTGGGAACACGTGCTCGCGTGGTTGACGCGCGATCAAGAAGCTCGGTTTGCGGGACTCGTGGAGTGGCGTGATCCATCGAGCGAATCGGAAAGTCCGCGCGTGGTGATGGATGATCGGCACGTGGTGTTACGAGCGCTTTGTGGACTCATGTCGGACGAAGAGGGAGACGCGCAGCGGCAGTTCGAGGACTTGACGCAAGAAAAACAAGGGCTCGATGAAGCGGCTCCGCGGCTATTCGATCGCGTGGCCGAGGATCGTCGTCGTCTCGCGAAATTGTTGGGGCTCGAAGATTCCGCGGTCGATGCGGGACCTCTGTTTGCTGCACGTTTCCGCGAACGCGTGACGAGTCGACGCCGGGGAATCGAAGAGATCGAACACGGCTTGGCGGATGCGGGTGTGGCGGTTGAACACGCCGAAGAAGCAGCGCGATCAGCCGCGGAAACATCCGGCGCGTGTGCAGAACGCTTGCGTGATCTCGAAGCGCCACGCCCTGAAAAAACACGTGGAAAAATGCGTGAACCACTTCTCGTCACGGTACCCCGAGGCGCCCGGACAAACGTGTGTGGCGTACCGAGTGATGTGGCACGTGCGAAAGGTTGCAAGCTCTTCACAGCACACGAGAAGAAAGCGCACGAGAAACTCGAAGCGTTGGCGATTGAGCAGGCCAACGAAGACGTTGCGGCGAGCGAAGACGTTGCAGCACTCGAGGCAGCGATCGCGGAAGCGCGCCACGCACTCGAAGACGCACGTGGCGAGCAGAAAGGAGCGGAAGCAGCTCATGTGCTGAAACGATCGGAACTCGCTGCGCAACGCGAGAAAATCGCTGCAGAACGTGCCGCTATCGAGGAACTCGAGCGGCTCTACGGCTACATGGCCAATGCGGAAACCGATGCGCACCAAAACACGGATCGATTGACGAAAGTGGCCGACTTGCTCAAAGCGTCCATCGAGCGTCAAGCGATGTTGCAACGTCAACGACAAGACGCGCAGGACCGGATTTCGGGTCGTTTTCAAACAGTTGTTCGCGCACTTCTCGGGGAACATGTCGATGCAAAGACGCTCTTGAAAAACCGGCGTATCGAGTTGTACGTGGAGGACCGTGGCGAGCGTGATGGAGCGGCGATGGAGACGATCAAGCTGCTCGCGTTTGATCTTGCGGCGCTCGAACTGGGCATAGACGGCCATGGGGGTTCGCCGGGAATGCTCGTGCACGATGGACCGCGCGAAGCGGACATGGATGGGCGCATCTACGAGCGTTTGTTTCTTTACGCCAAACATCTCGAAGACATGGCGATAGCGGGTAATGCGGCAGCGTTTCAGTACATCGTGACGACGACTGCGCCGCCGCCGAAAGAGATGCAAAAGGCGCCGTACTTGCTCGATCCGCTGCTCGATGCATCGAAGCCGGAAGGTCGGCTTCTCGGCATGGATCTCTGACAGAGTGTTCAGCAGGCTGCTGCGCGTTGTTGGGTGTCGGTCGGCCTACTCGGCGGACG
>JANORL010000850.1:0-3592 GCA_031415295.1 Polyangiaceae bacterium
AAGCATACGCCACCTTCCTATGTAGACATGTCCAACGTCAACGCATCATCGCAAATAAGATTCTGTTACGCAACCTGTATGTTCTTGCACTGGCGTCTGACGAGGGACAAATTTCCGCAAGTAAATCGAATCTGGTGCAAACTGGCCTATGTGCGTAGGCAACGACGCTGAAACGTCAGGGGACGATGATGGTATCGTTGGTCATGAGCGGGAGGTTTTCACGTAAATCGCCTTGATTGACGACGAATGAATACGAAAAGGGGATTCGCCGTTCGCCATGCACGTCCTTGCGGACAATGATGATGTCGTCGGGGGCCGCAAAACGACTAAACCCACCAGCAAGAGCAATAGCTTGCAGCACCGTCACGTGTGCCGTCGGGGTATACTCGCCTGGTCGCAGGACTTCACCGAGCACATAAACACGATAGCTGTGCAATTCGGCGACTTCGACCGTAACGACCAGCGGGTCGGTGTAATACGTAGCGCCTCGAGTCACGATGTCCGCAGCAATTTTTTCGACGGTATTGCCGCCACACGCGACGTCGCCCACGAGAGGCAGCGTAATGAAACCGTCGGGACGAACCGTAACACGACGACTCAGTTGGTCGTTGTGCCAAACGCGCACTTCGAGCACATCGCCGGGGCCTACGGAATAAGTCTTCATGATACGTAGCTCGTGCACGTAATCATAACGCGGACGGGTACTGGTACACGCCGACAAGCCGATCGTCCCTGCTGCAAGCGCAGCAACAACGTTCCGAACAAATGTATTTCGAGGCATAAATATCGAAATCTCGGAAGGCAAACGCTGATCCGACATGCAACGCGTAACCAATCTGCTAGAAAATGACAGAACGATCGGAAACGAGCGAGCTAGATCTTCGGGGGGAACATGGCGGCAACGATGGTGTGCGTCTTGTGCGCACTCGTAATGCTGAAGCCGCAGGAATTCGTTCCAATTCTTGTGGGTGTGCCCATTGTGCACATATTTTTCGTCTTGTGTCTGGCGACAGGTGCCTTGGACGTCATGATGGGGCAAATCCGTTTGTCCGCAGCGCCGCACGTGCCGTTGACGATTGCGTATTTCGTCTGGGGCGGGCTCGTGACCCTCGTGCGTAGTCCAGCGACATTTTCACAAGAAATGGGACATTTGGGCATTGTCTTGTGTTTGTTCGCAGCGGCCGCCTTTTTACCAGGCACGGAACGAGGCATACGCAAGGTTAGCGTGGCGTATCTCTTGTCAGCCCTGTTCGCTTCGGTGGTAGCCATTTTGCAAGCATATGCGCCGCTCGGATGTATGATGGCCAATCCGACGGATTGGGAAGCCAAAGACGTGCTCGAATTCGACGGTCGTGCATGCGAAACGGCGATCGATTGCCGTAAAGATCCGCCCATATGGAATGCGAACTATCGATGTGAACACGTCGGTAGTTTCGGGACGTCGACGATTGGAGGACGTGTTCGTTATCGGGGAACGCTCGCTGATCCCAATGACTTGTCACTCACCGCGGTGCTCGCTTTACCGTTTGCCGTGGCGCTCTCCGAAAGGACGCTAAAAACGTCCGGCACAAAGAAAATCCCGCGCGAGTCCTTTTGGAATGGTGCGGTTCGTTTTGTGCTGATGATGACGGCCGTTGTCATTGTCGGAATGATGATCGTTTTATCGCAATCGCGCATGGGCGTGATCGTATTTTTGCTCGTCATGGGTCTAGCGCTCCTGCGTCGAGCGGGCTCGTGGGGCGTGGTACTCGGGCTCATTATGCTGCCGCCCGTATTGTTGCTCGGCGGTCGAAACGGTTCCGACGCCGACGCATCCTCGAACGAGCGGCTCGATTTGATTGCCGACGCGTTATCCATGATTCGTGGCAGTCAGGGCATTGGAGTCGGCGTGGGGCGATTTGCCGGCGAATCTTCAACGGGCCTTACGGCGCACAACAGTTATTTGCTCGCTGCATCGGAAACGGGAATCGTCGGAATAACACTGTTTTCCTTGATGCTTTACGCCGGAATCAAGGTACCGATTTCTCTTTGGCTTGGTGAAAATGAAATCGATGGGCAATTAAAACGTTGGGCTCCGGCGCTGACTATTACGCTCATAGGCGCCTATGTAGGGATCTTTTTTCTTTCATGGGCATACAAAGAAATCTTGTACATTTTGCTTGGTTTGTCTGCGGCGCTTTACGAAGCTGCGCGAAAATCGAATCCCGACCTGCGTATCACGCTTGGCGCACGTGAAGTCGCCATCGTGTTGTGTTTTGCTTTAGCGTTTGTGCCTGTTGTCTACGGAAGTGTGCGTATTTTCGGATGACACGATTTTTGCCTCAGTAGATTGCCACCGTCGTGTGTATGGCGACGCGTCATGTTCGAGGAGGACGGATGACGAATGCGAGCACGGAGAGTACGCCTAAGGAGCGTTTGGATCGATTTGTGGTGCTCGTGAGACGCTCGCGCACGTATGCTCGAAGCACGGCAGCGATCGCTGTCTTCTTTTCACTTTTGGCGCTCGTTTTTACGCTCACGGCAAAACGCGTTTATCGGAGTGAAACGACCGTGGTGTATCGTGACGCCGTACATACGAGCCGCGAAGCGGAGAGTCCCACCCAACGTGCAGCGCGGCTGGGTCCGCGGCTCAAGGAATATGTATTTTCGCGATCCAGGCTGCAATCGACCATTGAACAGTTCGACCTCTATCCAGATCTGGTGCGACGCTCGATGCTGGATGCCATGGCGGAAATGCAAAAGAACGTTACATTTCGCACGCGTAGCCAAGACACGTTCGCGCTTTCATTTTCGCATGAAAGCCCAGAAACAGCTCGAGTTGTCGTTGCAAATCTCGCAGAGATGATGATCGCCGACTATACCTCGGACAACCTCGATTCGGCTCTCACGACCCACGATGTATTACGCACCGAAGTTAAATCTGCGCAAAAGCATGTGGAAGACACAAGTCGCGCGCTGGCGCGGTTTTTGGCGCAACACCCGCAATTCACCTGGGGCCTTGGCGATTCTCCTTATGCGAACGGGCAACAAGTCGTAACGATTCCAGGATTGCCACGGGAATCCAAAGACAAGCCAATTCTCGATGGCGTATTGATTCAATTGGTCGAACGACTTCAATCCATCGATGCAGAATTAGCGGGCACCGAGGCAGTGATCATTCCGCCGTCGCCACTTGTGACGGACGCCCAAGCGCAACGTAATGCTGCTGCCGCAGCATTGGTCGCCACCGAATCTGATTTAGCGCAAAAATTGCTCAAGGTCACGAAAGCGCACCCTGATGCGATGATTGCCCAGACGCGTGTCGATCGTGCGCGCACTACGCTTGCGAGCGCAGAAGCGAATCTTACGCACGTGCTTACCGGGACGGCAACAGCCATCCCTGAGAATACGAATTTGGACCCCGCCCGTCGTTCGGATCTCCAAACACAACGCCAAGCCCTCGTGGCTCAGATTGCGACACGACGCTCCAGTAAAATTCGGATTGATCCGCCGACGAGCAGCGCCCCGAATGCCTCGGCAGGCGTGCCTGACGTCGTGGAGCTCGAAACGGAATGGCATAAATTGCGGCTCGATCTCGAACGAGCACGTGATG
>JANORL010000851.1:0-7886 GCA_031415295.1 Polyangiaceae bacterium
GCTGAAGCGTAGGCTTTTACGAGGGTCGTTTTCGCGACACCCGGTACACCTTCGAGCAGCACGTGCCCTTGCGCAAGCAAGGCCGTGAGCATGAGGTCCAAGGTTCGCGTGGGGCCAATGTAGACCTGATTGATCTCGCGACGAAGGGCGTCGAGTCGGTCTTTGGCAGCATGAATCTCCTCGATGGCAACGGCCTGGGTCAAGGCGAGTTCTCCTCTGGGGCGGGACGTACGGTGGGGGATGGTTTGTCCAGTGTGTCGGGTGCCGCGTCAAGGGTGCGGTTGATGCGCGGCTGCTTCGGGCCCAGCGGTGGGGGCGCGCTCCCGCCCGCAGCAACAAGCCCGTCATTCACGATCGAAGCGGCTCTCTGCTGCACTTTTTGAGAGATGTACGTCGGTCGACCCGCGACGATCGACGCTTCGGCTTTTTGCATCACGTGCAGGGCATCCTTCAACGCTGTGCTTTGAAAGTCGTCAAGTCTTCCTGCGCGATGAGCCGCAGACATGATGCCTTCCATCGATGGTTCGACCGTTGTTCCGAGCTTCTGACCAAGGGCTTCGACGAGTGCGCTCTTGAGTTCGAGCAACAGAAGGGCTGGTGGAGACGAAGGCGCGGAGAGCAATGCGAAACGACCGGCGACACCGCCTTGTGCGACGAGTGGCGTGGGCCGGGCAAACCTTGGGCTGGGGCTTTTGTACGGACGAGAGGAAGCACGCACGATCCAGGCTCCGATGCCAAGAAGCGCAAACAGAGCCATTGCCCAATGCAACGCCGCAGGAGCTCCTTGTTGCCGAGCCTCGATCAACGCATCGGCGAAAGCGCGCGCTTGCGTTTCGATGTCCTTGCGCAGCGAATCGTTGCCGGCGAACGAGTTCACTTCGGAAAAACGATTCGCGACGATGAAGAGTTTGCCCCCGTGGCGTTTGCCCCCGTCTTCATCGACGAGGTAATGACAAAGCGCCGCAGCAAACGCGCGATTTCCAGGATAACGTAACATCTGGTTCATGAGCCCAGAAGGATCGCCAAGTGCGAAAACTCGACCCGCATCGACCATGCCTGCAAGCGCCACAGTTGCCGGAGGTTCTCCGACAGCTTGGATTTCGAGGACACTCGTGAGCTTCTTGGAAGACCGAAGTCCCGTGCCGTGGTTCGTCACGAACTGCTGCACGTTCACGACGACGGGATGAGCGCCGGTTGCTTGGCCTTTGTCGTCGACGAGGACAGGTTTGGCGATGGCGAGTTGCGGTTTGTTGCGCAGAGCTTCGAGAGGGCGTGTAGGCAGCGTCGTTCGCTCGATGCTGAAACGACGTAAGGTTTCTTCACCACGGCCGTAATCGTCGACAATGGCTAGGCGTCCGCCAGCCCGGACAAACGCTTCGGTTTCCTCGGGATCCATGCTTTGCATCGGATGCAGAACGAGGACGCCGTCGTTGAGTGAGACAACGCTCCAGTCAAGTACTGCAACCGCTTTGACACGATCACTTCCAAGCTCGTGAGTGGCTACGTCGTAAAGCGCGGAACAACCTTCCCAACTGGTGTCGGAGATGTCGAACGCATCGCTTCGCGCAACGTGCGCACACGTCACGATCGCCAGCAAAAGGGCTATGGCAACGAGTCGGACGGCGCTGCGCGTGCTCGTCGCGTCGCGGACGTGCATGCGCGAATCATTGAGGATTCGCCGTGCTTTCCAGAGCGCTCCGGCGCCGTGCTGCGTCATGCGGGCGCCGAGCATAACCTCGTCTCGGGCGATAAGCTTGACCCCGCTACTTGCATTGCTAGATTCGACTCGTGAACCAGGCCATCATGTTTCGCTGTGTTCACTTCAGCCGACGGCACTCTAGCGCTCCGGAGGAGTTCCGATGCTACCTCCCTTCATCATCGAGCAGATACGACAAAGAGAACAGAAGGAGCGTCTCCAGCGTGAGGAGAGCCGCCCACGTTTGGAATTACCGCTAGAGCGGTATCCCGCTCCTCGTCGTCCGGCAGGACAACCGCCTGCCGCAGAGGACGACGATCCAACCCGCGGTGTCATCATTCTGGACATCGTTTGACCCGACTGACCTGAATGTTCTGTCTGGTTCGACGTACTTTTTTCTTCACGCTTACCCTCCGCCACGTTCCCTCAAATTCGCTTTCGCCCATCCTTCCGGCCTTCATCCACTTCGTTGGTTGAACGCGAGCAAGGAAAAACTCATAAGCGCCCTTGACCGCCCGCGACCTCTTGCGTACCTTTCGCGCCCCGTGTCTCCCTACGGCGCAGCCTTCCTGGTCCGCCGCTTCGGCAGAGCGCGTCGTAGGCCCGGCACTTGCCGGAAAAATTAAAAAGGTTCGAGGTTCACCGATGGCCGTTCATATCCGCCTCGCTCGGGCGGGCACGAAGAAGACCCCGTTTTATCGTATCGTCGTTGCCGATCAGCGAGCTGCTCGCGGGGGTCGGTTCATCGAACGTGTGGGCACGTTTGATCCGTGCACCAACGCGATCACGCTAAAGAGCGATCGCGTGAAGCACTGGCGTGATCAAGGCGCGTTGCCCTCGCACACCGTCGAGATGCTCTTGAAACGTCCAGACGTCTTGGCAGCCACGGCAGCCGCAGCAGCGCCTGCAGCACCGGCGGCAAAGTAGTCGGAACATGGTTACGGCATCCCCGACTGCACCCGCGATGTTGGTCAACCTGGTCCGACTCATCGCGCAAGCGCTGGTTGACCATCCCGATCAAGTGAAAGTCCGGGAAGTCACCGGAGATCGCTTTCCGCGTATCGAACTCGCCGTTGCTCGTGACGACATCGGCAAAGTGATCGGCAAAGATGGCCGCACTGCTCAATCCATTCGCGCGCTCGTGAACGCCGCGGCTCACAAGGCCGGCACCCGCGCTTACCTCGATATCCTGGATTGATTCCCTCTACTCCTGCTCCGACAAACTCGACTCCGCGACGGTTCGTCCCTGTCGCGGAGATCGCACGCGCCCACGGTATTCGTGGCGAAGTGCGCCTCAAGCTCTATCACGATGAATCTGTGATCTTCGCGCAGAACCCAACCATCCGGTTGCGTACGCCCGAAGGTGAAGAACGCTTCGTGAAGATCGATCTCGCCCGCAATACGAACAACGGACTCCTCGTGAAGTTCGCCGGGACAAACGATCGTAACGACGCGGAAGCGTTGCGCGGTTGTATCTTGTCGGTGCCTCGCGACGAATTTCCTGTGCTCGAAGAAGGTGAGTTTTACGCTTGCGATATCGAAGGTGCGCAGGCGGTTTTGCCTTCCGGTGACGTCGTCGGACGCGTGACTGGCCTCGTGACGTATCCGACGTGCGAGACCATTGCCGTCGACTGCACGAATGGACGCAAAATCGAAGTTCCGCTCATCGAACAGTTTGTCCAGTCCGTCGATACGGACGCGGGCGTCGTCCACCTCGTCACGATCGAGGGGCTCGAGTGATCGACGCTGTCCATGCGTTTCGACATCCTCACCCTATTTCCTGAACTGTTCACGCCGTTTCTGGCGACGGGCATGGTGGGACGCGCCGTTCGTGATGGCGCGCTCGATGCGTCGTGCTGGAACTTTCGCGAACACGGACTCGGCAAACACCGCAGCGTCGATGACACGCCCTACGGCGGAGGATCCGGGATGGTGATTCGCGTCGACGTTGTCGTGGCGTGCATGGAGGCCGTCGTGGCGCAGCGAGCGGCCCAAGATCCGAATGCTGTTCCTGGACAAACGATGCCGCATCGCGTGTTGCTTTCGCCAAGTGGTCGAGTGCTGCATCAACGTCGCGTCGAAGAACTCGCGCAGATGCCTTGGATCATGCTTGTCTGTGGGCGATACGAAGGTTTCGACGAACGTGTACAAACGTTCATCGACGAAGAGATTTCACTCGGAGATTTTGTTCTCGCGGGTGGAGAAGTAGCGGCGATGGCGATCGTCGATGGATGTTCGCGGCTGTTGCCTGGCGTGCTGGGAAGTGCGGATTCGGCGATGCATGAATCACACAGCACGGCACTCGATGGGCTGCTCGAATATCCCCACTACACAAGGCCGGAACGATTTCGCGGGATGAACGTGCCCGACGTGTTGAAGGGCGGAAACCACGCGGCAATCGAAACATTTCGTCGCGAAGCCGCAGAAGCCCGTACGCGCGAACGGCGTCCAGACTTGTTGGCTCGTGCGCTGGACATGCGCGCAGAACGGAAAAAATCGTGACTCGAATCGCTCTCGCCCTCGTTCACCATCCCGTGCTCGATCGAGCCGGCGAAGTCGTGACGACAGCCATCACGAACCTCGATCTGCACGACATGGCGCGTAGTGCACGCACGTACGGCGTCCGTGATCTCTACGTTGTGCATCCGGTCGAAGCGCAGCGACTTCTTGCTGAACGCATTCGTGAGCATTGGGTCGAAGGGTCGGGCAAAAAGCGCATCCCCGACCGGGCAGACGCACTGGAACTCCTGCGTATCGTACCGAGTTTGGAAGACGTATACCGAGCGCTCGGTGGTGAGGCTGGTCGCGCGGGCATCGCATTGTGGACGACGGCAGCATCGGCAAAACGTGGTGCCGTCACGACATATACGGATGCGCGTGAACGCGTGGAGCAGTCAGACAAACCAGTGCTGATTACGTTCGGAACAGGATGGGGACTCGCGGGAGATCTCGTCGCGTCGGCCGATGTACGTCTCGCACCGATTCACGCGCGAATCGATTCGGGTTACAACCACCTCAGCGTGCGCGCTGCGTGCGCCATCGTGCTCGATCGGCTCTTGGGGTAGTTGGGTACGAGGCGAGCGGGAGGCGTTCTGGTTTGGCCGATATAGAAGCAGATCGGCGTATTCGGCATAAAGCGTTCGAGCTGGGGTTCGACGTCGTGGGCATAACGCGCGCCGACGAACCTTTGGGCATCGAGCACGACCGGTACCGCGCGTTCGTCGATGCGGGCATGCACGGATCGATGCAATATTTGGCGGACAACGTCGAGGCGCGGCGACGACTTGATACGCCATCCATTCTCGAAGGTGCGCGGAGTGTCGTTTGTCTTGGCAAGGTGTACGCGCGTGCAGCCAACGACGAAAAAAACGATTCGGCGTTTGCGCAAACGATTGCGCGGTATGCACGCGGTCAGGATTACCACGGGTTTGTCCGGAAAAAAGTGCGTAAATTGGCGGCATTTATTCGGCGTTTGGGTCCGGATGTAAAAGCGCGTCCGTTGTGCGACGTCGAGCCAATCATGGAGCGAGCGTTTGCTACGCGCGCCGGCCTTGGGTTCGTAGGGAAAAACGGCCTCGTAATTGCCCCGGGCAAAGGTAGTTTCTTGCTACTTGGCGAAGTCGTCACGACGCTGGAGCTGGTGCCCGACGTACCGATGACCGAGCGTTGTGGGTCGTGTACGCGTTGTTTGGATGCGTGCCCGACGAACGCGTTCGTGGCTCCTTTCGTCCTCGATCCACGCAAGTGCATCTCGTACTTCACGATTGAACATCATGAGGCGCCGCCGGAAGAGCTACGAGAGGCGATCGGCGAACACTTTTTCGGCTGTGACGTATGTCAGGACGTTTGTCCTTACAATCGAACCTCGCGCCCGTTGCCCGAACGCACGGACGGATTTCGACCGCTCGAACGGTGGCAAGCCGCGCATTTGTCCGACTTTGCGACGATGGACGAGGAGACTTTCTCGCGACAAACTCAAGGCACGCCGTTGTCGCGAGCGGGCCGGGGAGGGCTTGCGCGTAACGCGGTGATCGTCGCCGCGAATCGGCTCGTTCGAAGGCCCAATGATCCCGATGCCGATGAGTTGCGACGCACGATCCAAGCCGCGTCGACGCACGACGACCCTGTCGCTCGCGACGTGGCGCGTGATGCCCTCGAACGGATCCTGGAGGCACGTTCAGAAGTTCATCTTGAAAAACCTGGTGATGTCGTCGAGACGTTTCCCGAAAGAGGCGAACGAGCTGTAGGCAACATCGCAGGCTCAACGTTTGATGGGGCGAAATTCGCGGGAAATGAGCCATCTGCGCACGAAGACGACCCACCGGTCGTACTTCGTGTAAAGAGAGCCCCCGCATGACTCGACTGCACGTAGGTCTTCACGCTCTTTCCGGCGACATCAAGAAGTACCAGGCCGATTTGGACCTGGTCGAATTGCATCCGGTCGACGCGTCGTTGCCCGCGATGGGGGGGCTTCGTCGTTGGCGCAAAGCAACCGCTCCGACGTTCGTTTTCAGTGTGGTTTTGCCACGCATCGTTGGTGAGCTCGGGTCCGGCAAGGCCTTTGATGATGCTCTGGCCAAGTCACTTGAAGTCGCGACGGTGCTCGAAGCGCGATGCATCTTGCTTCAGACGCCGGCGGAGATTCGACCGACGGCCGCCAATCGCAAGCGAATCGCGGCATTCTTTACGCGTATTCCGCCCGAAGGAACGTTGCGGTTTTGGGAGCCGTACGGGATGTGGGAACGCGAAGACATCATCGACACGGCGCGTTCTGCAGGGATATTGCCCGTGTTCGATGTGGCTCGTGAAGAACCCGCCAACGGGCAGGTGCTGTACACACGCCTACGTGCCCTTGGTGCTCAAACGGCCCCTAGTGCTGCGGCGCTCGAAAGAGTGGCGAAGCGTGTTCACGGACGTCGCGAAGTTTTCGTCGTGTTGGAAAGCACGCGCGGTGCTGCGCTGCGGGTGAAGAGTGGTCTTGTCGCGGCACTGGCGCGCCAAAATCCATCGCGCGATGGCGGTATGATTGCTCCACCAGCAACGCCGATTCAGCGACCTCTCGTGGCCGAAGACGAGGAACAGTGATTCGCGGCGCGCTGGCGATCGGCAGCAACCGCAGCGCCGAACAAGCTGCGTCGGTGGCGCTCGACAATGTAGGCAGTGCAGCCGATGCCGTGATTGCCGGCTTTTTCGCGCACGCAGGTGCTGAACCTGGCGTGCTCATGGCGCCGACCGCTGCGCTCATTGCGGGTGTTGGTGCAGGTGCACGAGCGATCGATGGACGCACGTTGCAACCAGGCAAAAATGCTCAACGACCTCGTGGTTGGAAGTCCGAAGCCGAAGTGCCGCCTACTGCTCGAGTGGGTGCGCCCAGATCTCTTGGGGTCATGACCTTGCTGCACGCATCTCGCGGCAAGACGAGTCTCGCGCAATTGGTCAAACCTGGTGTGCTCGCGGCGGAAAACGCCGGCGCTCTTGCTCGAGCATCGTTGCTTCGCCGCTTCGGTGCGTCAGGGCAAACTATTTTACGTTCGGATGATTTTATCGAGTCCATCGTTGCCGCTGCGGGACCCGTCGTGGGAGGTGTGCTCACAGCCGAAGACCTCGAAGGCGCTGTGCCCGACGACCTGCCGGCAAAAACGACGAATGTAGGTGCGGACACGCTGGTCATCGGAGTCCCCTGGGATCTCCCTCTGGGTCGCTTTACCGACGCCGAAGTGCTTCTCGCGTGTGACGGTCGCGGCATCGTCGTCGTGCTTGCTTATGCCCCCGCGCGTGTCGGCGAAGGGGTGCTCGTGCCGGAGCTGGGTATCCTTCTCGGTTACCATGCGCACCCTGTGCGACGTGGGATTCCGCGTACCAAGCCAGGCACGCCGCTCGACATGCCGGCGCCCATCGCTGTTGCGATGCGCGCTGGTGCCGCGACTGCGGTGGCGTTGCTCGGCAAATCGACAGTGGACGCGGATACGCTTGCGGGCGTCATCGATGCATGGTCGACGGATGGCAAGCTGGAAGAAGTTCGTGCTCAAACGAACGCGCGGTCTGTCTTGGCACTACTCCGCGACGCACGTGATGCACGGGCGTTACGAGCCAGTTAACCTGGAGCGTGTTTTGGTAGGCGTTTCGCTGGGCTTCACCCAGTTCACCCAGGCCTGACCAGGGGTTGTCCACCCCTGGACCCGGACCAGGC
>JANORL010000852.1:0-2410 GCA_031415295.1 Polyangiaceae bacterium
CGCCGACGGCTCTGCCCCCATACCCCCCGAGAGATCAGGCCGAAGCCATATCGTGATTTGCCAACGGACAAACCGAAGCCTTTTCAATTCGTGAATCTGAGGGCGAATCCCGAATTTTTGCGCGTGCGCGGGGGGCCCCGCTGTTTGAGCCCGAGCTTTGGCGGGCGAGTTCGGGGTCCCGCGCGTGTGCGAAAATCGGGATTCGACCGACCTCACATGTGCACCGCGACGAGCACCTGTTGATCAAGGCAAAACGAATCGGGTCGCTTGACGAATCCACGACTCGCAAATGGCGGCGCGCAAACTCGAATGAACGATGCAGCGCTTCGTAATGCCCACCCTAATCCCGCATTGTCGACACCCGCGCTACTTGAATAACCCAACGATAACGTCGGCGCCATCCCGGCGCGACCCGCGGGGACATCGAGCGCCATTTCAAATTGATATTCACCGCTCGGAGAACCGCCCGACGATTGCGGCAATGTACCCACCGTGAATGCTGCGGGCTGATTCGGATCGGGCGGCAACGTCGGTAGCACCGCATCCATGCTGATTTCTTGCTTTGCCGCAGGCTCGCGCGACGCGGAATCGCGACATGCGACCACCACAAACATGAGCAGTAGCGCAAGAAGAACGCGGTAGAGCATAACAAAACCCCTCCGTTGGTGCGGTGATGTGCGATAATACATGAAGACGGATGGATATGTCAAGCCAGAAGGAACTTGGCAAGGGTCGTCAAAGGGAGCACCGCGACGAATGCAAATGGTTTGTCAGGGGCGCAGAAAACGGCAGGACACGTGCAAGCGCCGAGAGGGCCGCCGGGTCTCAACAAGCTTGCGCCTGATGAGGTATTGGCGGCACCCAAAAGCGCGGAAGTGCACCGCCCGAAAACGACGGACATGGCAACGAAGCCTGGCCCGGCGTGCGGACGAGCTGGCGAGGGGCGTCCGCGGAAGTATGGCAACAACTGCGTTTGGCACAGAATTTCGCTATCTACAAAAATATTTCCAAAGAATTTGCCCGCACTCAGCACGCTCGACTACGGTCCACAACGTCGTACACGCAAGACCCACAGGAGTCATCATGCGCAAGATTGTCCTGAGCCGCAGTTTGATCTTTTTCCTCGAAGAACTCGAATTCTCGGACGCCGCCCTCGCCGCCGATCCGGATGCCGCATCGTTCGCCATCCCATTTCAAGACGCCATCGCCGAATGGGAAACGCTCTTCAAAAAAGAACGTTTGGCACGGCGAACCGTCATCCGCTCCGAAGCCGTCGTCGCCGTACGTAACGAACGCCTCGATGCAACCACCATCCAATTCGGCGCACTCGCCCGAGCTGTCGCCCTCGATGTGCTCGACCGGTGCTTTACCATTGCACCAGGCAAATTCGTGCGCCGTAACCTGCGAAAGCAATGCGAAACGACCCAAACGGTCATCGTCCCCGAAGTCGCCAAACTCGCTGCGGATCACCCATTAAAATCCTTCGGCACGCGTTTCTTTACATTGGCCAATACTGCCTTGACGGCCCTCGATGACCGCGCCCATGCGATGGGAAGTCGGCAATCGTCCGCCAACGATGTGCTCGAATGGAAAGAAGGCATTCATGCCTTACGCTTGACGACGTATGCGGAACTATTAAAAATCTCCGCCGACAAAGGCTTGCCGAAATCATGGGCCGAATCCTTTTTCCGACAAGCTGACAATGCAGCAGACTCGGATACGGAAACCGAAACGCTTCCCACCACTCCGACTCCGTGAGATTTCACGGCAAATAACCGTCACCATAACCCGCGCCGACGCTGATTTCGTAGTGCAGGCCCTTCAATGAGGGCTTTGCCGACTCGGTACAGCCAAAATTCACGTGTCAACAATCCCCTTGCCGATGCGCCACACCCGAAATTGACGCCGCACAAGGGGTCGAACATGTTAGATGAAACGCATGTTTACGTCTCAACAAGAGTCATACACAGTCGGCAGTAGGGTTGTTGACAGTTCAACAAAGGTCGAGCCGATTCGGTTCGACCCTTATCGACACTTCGTTCCCACCCTAAAACCGTTACCTCGGTGCAGCTCGAGTCCGTCCCAATATCCTGGGATGTGGCACGAATCTTGTGACGAGACCGAGCATTGGATCGCGCGAAAACTCGGTCTTCGCTGATCCGCGAGCAACATTGGGGGCGTTGCTCGAACAGCCATGCACCATGGCGGAGCGCTGGCGGCCGCCACCCTCCGCCATGGCGGCCGCCAGGTTCCGATACGTAAAACCATCCCGTCGCGGAGAGCTTCTTCGCGACGCTGAAAACCGAGCTGACCGACGCGATGAACTACCCGACACGCGCCGCGGCGATCGCGTCGATCACCGATTACATCGAGACGTTTTACAATGACGCCCGGCGGCATTCGCATCTGG
>JANORL010000853.1:0-23044 GCA_031415295.1 Polyangiaceae bacterium
TGCGCGGAATCGATCGAACGCGTGCGAACACTTGCGCGCGAAGGCACGCCCGAACTGCGACGAGCGGCGATTCGAGGTCTCGTGCGCGATGAACGATCGCTGGACATCGTGCTCGCGGCCCTCGATGACGACGATCCGAGCGTTCGTGCGGCAGCACTTGTGGCGTGGGAAAGCCGTCCTCGTGCGCCACGAGTGATCGATGCGTGGGTCGAAGCGCTGCTCGGCTTCGCAGCGCGAGCGACAACCGCGCGGGAGCGACGTGCGGTCGTCGAAGCTGCTGCGTTGGGCGGCAACGACTCGCTCTTGCGACGCGCGCTCGACGATGCCGATCCGTCCGTCGTTGCAACGGCGTTGTCGGCTCTCACGGCGATGAATGCGTTGAGCGTTTCCGAACGATCGCGCGCACTCGCTCACGATGATCCGTGGATCCGTGGTGCAGCGCTCGATCTGGAAGCGGCAGTTCGTACGACGATGAACGAAACGGATCCATGGGTTTGTCGTGCCGGAACCGAGTTGGTCGTACGAGGTCGTACGAAGGTTGTACCAAACGAACTACACGGGTTTGCTCTTGCTGGTGCGTCACATCCAGACGCATGGGTACGTGCACGCGTGGCCGAGTTACTCGATCCACGGCATCGCGAGGAACTACGGGCCCTGCTTCGTTTGTCCGGCGATACCACACCGATGGTACGCGCGGCCGCTGCCTCGGTACTCGAAGAGACAGCGGACCTCGACGAACGCCTGGCGGTTCTGATTGACGAATCCGAGAGTGATGATCTCGTACGCAAGTCGGCGTTCACGTGGCTTGTGCGTCGTGGTGACGATGCGGCGTTTCAACACTTGATCACGGCACTCGAACGAAGCGGTGAGAAGCCCGATGTGGCGCAACATCTAGAGGCATTGTCGTTGGTTTTTCCGGACCAATCTTTCGAACGTGTTCCGCATTTGCAGAGTCGCCGGCCGATCGCCGCGGTTGTTGACGAAAGGCCGACGCGACGGAGGCGAGTCGACGTCCCTCCGACGGCGGCGATGCGTACGCTAGGACAAACCGGGTTGTCTATTTCGCCACTGGTGCTTTCAGGCGCGCACGGACTGCCGGCGGCGGCATGTGCAGAGGCGTATGACGCGGGGGTGCGTGCGTTTTTCTGGGAACCGAAATATCAAGAAATGTCGCGATTTTTGCGATCACGTCGGATAAATCGTGATTCGTTCGTGGTCGTTGCTGGCACGTATTTCGCCGGGCCCGAAGCCATTCGAAACGACGTGGAACGAACGCTGCGCCAACTTCGTTTTGATTCGATCGATGTTTTTCTGCTTTTTTGGGTTCGTTCTTCCGAACGTGTGTCCAACGAAGATTTTGCCGCGCTCGATCAGCTTCGTTCGGAGGGTAAGATTCGGACTTTTGGGTTTTCCTCGCATGATCGCACCATTTGCGTCGACGCCTTGCAACGAGCACCGTGGCCCGTGGTGATGACTCGGCACAATGCAGCGCATCCGGGCGCCGAGGAGAATGTTTTTCCGGCGGCGATTTCGCGCGGCACAGGTCTCCTCACGTTTACGGCTACGTGTTATGGGCGACTGCTTCGACCAACGGCACGACCAGAAGGTACGGGGAGCATCGAATTGCCCAACGCTGCGGATTGTTATCGGTATTCGTTGTCGCAGCCTGGAGTATCGGCTTGTCTGACGGCGCCACGCAATCGCGACGAGCTCATTAAAAACCTTGAAGTGCTTGATGGCGAAAAGCTGGCCCCTGATACGATCACAACGATTCGCGCACATGGAGTCGCGGTACGCGCGGAAAATCGACGATTCGATACGCTTGTGCGACGAGCGCCCGGTGGGCCGAATGATCGACTTCGCGCTTTGCTTGATGACTAGAACTGTAATTCTGGGGTTTCACCCCAGACCCCACCAGTGGCTATTCGCCCCTGAACCCCAACCAGGACCAGTCCTGGACCTTGCATTGTTTCGCCCGCGATGCGGTCGAAACAAGATTTGGACATCTTGACTCTAAATTTGATTTCTTTTTTTGCAGGTATGTGATTGACTGGTTTTGCGCTTTCGGAGGCGCATGCAGTCAGCTATCTGTCCGCGATGTCACGTCGCGGCTGCCCTTGATCACCATTGAAGAACGAAGCACACGAGGACCGCCCTGCGGGGCTTTTCGTCCTAGTGCGCCTCTGCCGTGCAGGTGGCTACGCCTCCGAGAGCGCAATTTTTTTCAAGGCAACTCGTTCTATTTCCACTTAACGCCGTCCCTTGTTTTTTGGTAGGCTCGCCGCATGAGTTTGGCTGCCCTGCTTTTCGAGTTGAAGCCGCTCCTCGAAGATCGCGAGCGCAATTTCGACCGTATCGTCGAGTTGCTCGAAAAGCACCGCAATCTTGCCGAATACGAGGTGGCGCGGTTTTACGTCAGCCGCCATTGGCTCGATCCCATTTCCAAACGGCTCGCAAGTATCGACCCACGCGAACGATTACGCGGCGTGCAACTGATTCCCCTGCTGTTTGCGCGGGCTACGGCAGCTCAACAATTGCGGCGCATGGTCAAGGACCCGGATAATGCCGTCGCTAGCTCCGCTCGAGCTGGTGTCCACGCACTGGGCATAACCGACGTTGCACCGCCCGATCGACGCGCTCCGCCTCCTCGATATCCGGGCCCAATGGCCGTCGGCGGCTGGAATCCAAGCGGTTGGTCTTTTGGTCTCGACCGCGATAATTGGGCATTTCGAGCGAATCGCGCGACAAAGAAAACGCCGCCTGCCGCCAATGTTCCGCTGCTCAAAACGAAAAAAGACTTGGCCACTCTGTTGGGCGTCAAGCCGACAAAACTTCATTCCTTGTCGCGTCCAGGAAATGGCCCCGGTTCGGGCTACGTCGAATTCGAGATTCCCAAACGCACAGGCGGAGTTCGACGCATTTCCGCGCCCAGGGCGCCGCTCAAAAAAGTTCAGCGCGCCATTTTGGATGAAATCCTCGCCAAGTTGCCTACACACCCAGCAGCGCACGGGTTTGTCGAAGATCGCTCGACCGTGAGTAATGCCGCGCCGCACGTCGGCGCTGCTATCGTCTTACGCATCGATATCGAAAACTTTTTCCCAACGGTGCATTATCGACGCGTATTCGGGTTTTTCTTCAGCCATTATGGGGAAGAAGTCAGCAAGCTGCTGGCCCAGCTAACGACGCACCGCCCGAAATTGGAAGATGGAACCGTGGTTTGGCCGGGCGCATTACCGCAAGGAGCGCCGACATCGCCCGCCATTGCGAATTTGGTTTGCCGAAGGCTCGATGCGCGTCTTGCGGCACTCGCCACGAAAGCTTCCGCAAACTATACGCGTTATGCTGACGACTTGACGTTTTCGTTCCGCGAGCAGCCTGCGCGTTTGGGTCGATTCTTGTGGTGGGTCAATGCGATCTTGCAACAAGAAGGTTTCGCCGAAAACTTCAAGAAGCGGCGAATCATGCGCAAAGGTAATCGTATGGCCGTCACGGGCCTCGTGGTGAATGAAAAGGTCGGCATTCCGCGCGATGAACGGCGCAAATTCAAAGCCATTCTGGCGAATTGCAAGCATCACGGCGTCGAATCACAAGCACGCGGACGCGAGAACTTTGCCGCCTGGCTTCGCGGTTACGCCGCTTATGTTCGCATGGTGCATCCCAAACTTGGCGAAAAATGGCAACAAGACATCGAGGAGCTACTGCGCAAGTGAAATCCGTTTTTCCTGAATCGCAGGCCCCTCGCGTACGCATCTTTTGGGGACTCGATTCCGAGATAACGTTTCTCAATCACGGATCGTTTGGTGCATGCCCGAAACCGGTGCTGGAAGCGCAATCGGTTTTTCGCGCGCAACTCGAACGGGAACCCGTACGGTTTTTCGTCCGTGAATGCGACAAACTGCTCGAAGAAGCGTACGTCGCGCTTGCCGAGTTCATTGGGGCAAACCCGGATGATCTGGTTTTTCTCAGCAATGCGACGGCCGGCGTCAATACGGTCCTGCGATCGTTGACATTCGAGCCTGGTGATGAACTTGTGATCACCGCCCACGGATACAATGCGTGTAACAATGCAGCGCGGTTCGTCGCGGAGAAATCTGGCGCCACGGTGGTCGTCGCGGAAATTCCATTTCCGATTCAATCGGAGGACGAAGCCGTCGAAGCTATTTTGGAAAAATTGACAGCGAAAACGCGTCTTGTGCTCATCGATCACGTCACGAGTCCCACGGCGCTGGTTTTGCCCGTCGAGAGAATCGTTGGCGAACTAAAGAATCGCGGAATCGATACACTGATCGACGGAGCGCACGCGCCCGGCATGTTGCCGCTCGATTTGAACAAGCTGGGCGCGGC
Organism: Polyangiaceae bacterium; assembly: GCA_031415295.1. Lineage (GTDB taxonomy): Bacteria > Myxococcota_A > Polyangia > Polyangiales > Polyangiaceae > Polyangium. The sequence continues at coordinate 4,345 of JANORL010000853.1, forward strand.
GTATTATACCGGCAATTGCCACAAGTGGATGTGCACGCCAAAAGGTGTTGCATTTTTGCATGTTCGTCGAGATAAACAGTCGTTAATCCGCCCGCTTTCTATTAGTCACGGGGCGAATAGTACCCGAACCGATCGATCTCGTTTTCGCTTAGAATTCGACTGGACAGGAACCGTAGATCCAACGCCTTGGCTTTCGCTCCCCGCGGCCATGAAATTCATGTCGTCGCTGTTTCCAGGGGGGATGACCGAAGTCGCCGAGCACAATCGACTTATGGTCTTGGCAGCACGGCAATGGCTGAGCGAAACGTTGTCGACCGGTTTGCCTGCTCCAGAATCGATGATTGGCTCTCTGGCAGCGGTGGTTTTACCGGACGCTCTCGGTTCGACTCCGGAACCTCCGCTGTATCTCGATCCGCTCCAAGAAACGCTTTTTACGCGTCACCACATCGAGGTGCCGATCATTGCGTTTCCTCGGTGGCCACAGCGTCTCGTGCGGGTTTCGGCGCAAATCTACAACGCCCCCGAAGACTATCAGCGCCTGGGACGAGCGATCTGCGAAGAACTGCAGCGATGAAGCTTATCCGTTTTGCGCAGGAAACGATGCCCCATGCGCTCGCTCGAACAAGGCAAGCACGTTCGCTTGTTGCGGAAACCGAATGGCAACGAGTACGGCTCCGGCCAAGAAAAACGGCAGCGATACCGTTTTGTCGAATCCAACTTGCGACAGCACGAGGCCAAACAGCGCAATGGCTTCGGAAAGGGCGATCGACAAGATAAAAGGCGCTTGGAAACAAGCGAATGCTTTGGACGCGGCAGCAGCGGGCTCCGCGAAAACCGCACGTTTGGGCATAGCTTCGCGATAACGATTGGGAAATGCACTGGGCGCGACTTCTTCTTCGATTTTGACGCTCGCCGCTCGGGCAGCTTGTTTATACGTATTACGCGGCAGAAGAAAACTCATCACGGCAAGGATGAGGGAGAGACCTGCAAAGACCGGAGCCATCATCGGTTCCGGTGGAGTGGTTATCGTTTTGGGCAATACGCCATAAGCGATACCCATATACATAAACGCGGCAGCCAGGAGCGCAAACCAAAGAATGCGCATCGTCATGAGAGCCGGGTGCGGACGCATTAGCTACCCTACCACGAATGTGGTTCAAGATGTCAACGAAGATTCGTTCAGAACCACGAAGTACGTGGCGGACGCGAAGGACGCGAAGGACGATCACTTGGATTCGACGAACTTCGCTCGTCTGGAACGTGCGGTGTGAGCAAATGCGCGAGCTTGTGGTAATCGGCAAGCGGCGTGGCAACGAGACTATCGGCTTCGAGTGCTCCGAGAAAACGCGAACGGACCATACCACTTTGGGTTTTTGGAACGAGGTTTTGAATGATGCGGTTGGCTCGGGCGTCGTCGAGAGACGCATTGAGCACGATGGCATCATTGAGACAGCTTTCCGTAAATGCAATTGGCGTGAGTTTGTCGCCGGCGGGGCCGGCATACCAACGCATTCGTTCGGTCATTGCGCCGGAATCCGTTTCGTAGGATGAAACGGCGGTGATATCCGCAGTCTCCAAGAGTACGGCTTCCACTGCCGCGCGGTGCGAACCCACGAATAACTGCGAGGCGAACGTGCGCGACAAATCAATACCTTCCGCGCGAAGTCGAGCTGCCGCAAGCAAATATCCACCTGCCGAAAGTGGATCGACCCATACCGCCTTTTTGCCCTGAAGCGATGATATATCCAAGTGGGCGTTTTTCCGAGCGACAATCGCGGAATGATATCGGGTTCGTCCTTCGCGCGTTATGGTGAATACGGCTTTGGCCGCAGGCAATTTTGCGGTCACCGCGGCAGGCGCCCAAATGATATGCCCCATCCCCGACTGAATGCGCTCTTCGATGTCTGCATAACTCGTTGCGACGTAGGTTGTCAGCATTTCGCCAAGCTTGGGCTCGAGTGCCGTGCGAATGAGTTCCGCACGCGCTTCAGCCTTGGCCGGTCCGAGCGATGGGGGCAGGACGAAGATGAGCGCCACGATCGGGCCTATTTAGGAGATTGCGGTGGCGTTACACAACGAATGCCCAAAAAACCACAACGATAGGTCACTTCGAATTTACCGGGACGATCGGTACGCATGACGTTTGCCAATCCATCGCGCCAGCTTCCGCCACGACCAACGCGATCTTTGGTGCGCGAATCTTGTTTGTTCGTCGTCCATTCGAAGACATTTCCCGCCATACCCAAGAGGCCATCTTTGCTTGCTCCGGCAGGATGTTCGGCGACCGAGCAGGTGCTCGTCCGTGCGCCCGCGCCGGCCCAGCAAACTTGGTCTTTCGGAGGTTCCTTGCCCCACGGATAAATGCGCCCTTCCGCACCACCTCGCGCGGCCCATTCCCATTCTTCGTCGGATGGCAAGCGCTTTCCTTTGGACGAACAATAATCGACGGCTTGTTTGAAGTCGACGCACACCATGGGGTGGTCTTCTTTGCCGGCTTTTTTGTACGTCGCTTCGGGTGCGCAGGTGGCAAAACTGTCGGTGCATTTTTTATCGTTGACGCACGCTTCGAATTCTTTTGCCGTGGTCTCGACTTTGTCCATGCATAAATCGGAAATGGTCGCATCGACTTTGAGCAATCCCATTTTGAAATTGCCTCCGGGGACGAAGGCCATTTCGGCAGGGCAAGGACTGGCGGGTTTGGCGGGTGTTTCCGGCTTGGTTTCCGTCGGTTTGGGCGTTTCGGCCGTAGCCGTCGATGTAGGAGGCGGCGCGGTATCGGCGACGCAAGTTCCGGCTTCCGAATGCGTTCCGGCGGCACAAGCCGCGGGCGCCACAGACGTGGACGTTGGCGCGAGCGGCGGCGTTTTGGCCGTGGTCGTACCCGTCTCTTGCGTGGATCCGCCGCACGCGGCAAGAAGTGCAAGCAATGCCGTGGAAGTCGCAGTAACCACCGGTGTCCAACGAATGACGTTCATGTTCGATCCTCCAAACCCCGCAGCAAATGATGTTTCAATACATGACAATCGTCGGAGCCGCTGCTCCTTCGATCCAGTATTCTTGTAACACGAGCCCCGGTGAAACCATAGATCCACCGTACGTTTCTCCAAACGAGAAAAATTCGAGAATGCGCCGATCGCCCGGACGAATAGGAAAGATGACTTCGGCCGCTTCAGGGGCTGGAGAACCAGCCGGCGGTTCACGGAGCCACATCGATACGCCTTTGAACGATCCGCCTAACAGCGAAATGGCCGTCGAACGCACGTCGCAATGAACTTTGACCCAAGCCCGAGTGCGCCATGCACGACAATTTTCCGCGCGAGGACCACGGCGATTGATGCGTACACGCGTTGCCGTTTGCCAATCGGCAAATTTCGGCGATTTGTTATCTTTTTCGTCGATGACGATAGGCTCGAAATCAATCGGTTTTTCTTCGCCATCGGCACTGGCGCCAGCGTCGACGCCAGCATCGTCGGCACGAGCCATCGAAAACGCGGCCAATGCTGAAGAGCCACCGATGGCGAGACAAATCGGGATGACTTGACGTAGTTTCATAACGTTTTCAAAAATGCCACGAGTGCCTCACGGTCCTCGGCCGCTAGCCGGCTGGTGTTTCCCATACGATCGCCGTTCATTTCAATGAGTTTTTCCAGGCTGCTGGCCCGACCGTCGTGGAAATACGGCGCCCTTCCACTGACAAAACGCAACGAAGGCGTTTTGAATTCCTGGTGCGATTCGTCATCGAATCCATCGACAACCGGAAGCTTGCGCAAGGGATACGATTCACGATCGGTGTAGTTTTTGTCTGGCATGTGACACTTGGCGCATTGCACATCGGTCTTGTTGAAGATGTCGCGCCCTCGCTTTTCTTGCTCAGTCAATTCTCGATTTTCACGAGGTGGCGGGACCAAGCCTTCTCGTGCGAAAATGGCAATGAGCGTGGCCCGGCCGAGACCCGCTCCTCCAATGTTTTGCGGCATTCCGCCCCAACGATGCAATCCCATACCGGCAGCAAGGCGTGCGCCGAGATCTGGACTTTCGCCATGCCAACCATAAGGACCCGCCGCGCCAACCATTCCCGCAAGCATGGGCGTTCGTCGCGGTACGCCTTTCTTTTTCGCGAGGTCCGGAATGTTTTCGTGGGTGCCCACAAAATTGGTATGCAATCCGTCGACGGTGTCAAACGTCGCTTCATGCCATACGTGTCCATCGTCGCGACCATCTGGATGACAACCTGCGCATGCAAGTCCACCACTCGCAATAGGGTCGGTGGCATTATAAAAAAGGCGTTTTCCTTTTTGCGCTTCGGGCGACAAAGTATCTTCGGCAAAATGCACGAGCGATAAACGTTCGCGCACGACCAGATCCGCTTTGGGTGCGGGGGTCAAATCCAAAGATACGACGTCATTGGTCGTTCGACACATGATATACGCGGTATTTTCATCGGCCGATAACGTAATACCGGAAGGTGCACCGCATTCAGTGGCCGCTCCATAACCAGGATCGTATTTCTGGCCCACTTGAAACATGCGCACAATGGCGAGTGTCGGGTCGAGGGCCACCGCATCCAGTTCAGCGACGATATCGTCACCTTCACCCGCAACGAGCACCGTATTCGTTTTACTGCGATAAACCATCGCGCGTGGTTGCGTAAATGGTCCGCGATCTCGACCAGGAATGGATACCGGTGTATCGGCCGTGATGGTCAAGTCGGCCACAGCGCTTTTTGATGCGGGAAGGCCTCCGAAATGCGCAGCGGAAAGTTGCAGCGGTTCTGAGCGCCCAGACTTTCCGGGAAGCAACACGACGTCAACGGTAGGCTGGCCAAACCACGAGCGTCGAGCAAGTGCGCCCACCGCATGCCGAGCAATGAAGAGTCGTTCTTCATCGGGGGACGTGACGAGCGAATACCCAAGAGACGCGTGCAATTTTTTTCCCGATGGAGCACGCACGGGCGAAGGCGAAACGTTGATCGTCGAAACCGCTGGAGAACCAGCCGATTCACGAACGACGGTTACATCAGGACCAACCAAGTGGCTGACGAGAACGTCGCCGTTTTCTCGCACGACAACACCGCGAGGTTCGCGAGGAACATCGACGGACCAAACGACTTTGTTCGTGGCGAGATCGATTTTCGTGACTTTGTGCGTCCACGCGCTCGTGACAAACGCTGCGGTTGCCTCGGGATTCACAGCGATTCCCCAAGCATCTGCCGCAAGTTCGATACGACTTGTCTCGACAAACTTACCCGATGGTTCGTTTTGCAGAACGAGCAGTAGGCCGGGGTCACGAATCGTGACGAGAACCTTTGAGGACAAAGCAAGTACCGCAGCGGGAGCGCCGATCAATTCCGTGGAAACGACGGTCGCTTCGGGAGCGAGCGGGAGCGGGATCCGCCGTAGATTTTTGTGATCTTCGTCGGCCACGAACAACGCGTCGCCGGCAAAACTACGGACGATAACGCTGCCTTGTCGGGCGGCTGGACCAAGGCGCGTTGGTGCTGCAGCGACGAGACTCGAAGCGCTTGGCGAAGTCGCTCCCGTCGTTGCCGAAACTGCGGGAGGAGCCGCATCCGCGGGCGAATCTTTGGGTGTAGTGCAGGCGATTGGACCTGCAAGTGCGCCGATTGCGACGAAAAACGAAAAGCGATTCATGCCCACCATGCTCACGATGCCCACGATGATTGCATGTATCGGATTGGCGCGCGCGCCACAAGGGGCGTGAACGAAGTGGATAAGCGGTGAGTGAGATGGATGTCAATGTCATGTCATGCGCCGATGGCTCCGATACGTGCATCCTATGGCTCGTTCGACTTCAAAGTACTTTTGTTGACACGAGCAAAAATCCTTCTAGGGTTGAGCGTTCCGCAACGTGCAGGAGCACGACCGCAACGCGTGTCGAATAGGCTCCTTCAATGCGACCAACCGTGACCGACTGGGCACATTTCTTAACGGATAGAGGAAGACATGAAAGCAAGCCACTCCACGCTCTTGACCGGCACGGTGCTCGGCATCGCCGGAATCATTTCATTAACATCGGGCTGCGAACTCATAGCCGGCATTGATCGTGGCCAGATCGGCGGGGGGGGCGAGGCAAGTTCGTCGTCCTCGTCGTCCTCGTCGTCCTCGTCGTCTGCGAGCAGCAGCAGCAGTGGGGAGGCTGGTGCCGGCGGTGGCGGAATGGGCGGAATGGGTGGAATGGGTGGCGCGGGCGGCGGCCCCGTATGCATGATGGCAAGCGAGTGTCCGGCGCCGGCAAATGAATGCATCACGGTCGACTGCGTGCAAGGAGCATGCGTCGAGACAAACGTCGCGACGGATACAGCCACGACCGCGCAAACGGCGGGCGATTGCAAGAAATCCGTATGTGATGGGAATGGTGCCATTGCGTCGATGGACGACAACACGGACACGGTCACTGACAACAAGGCGTGCACAAAAGATACGTGCGCCGCCGGGATGCCTGCATATCCGCCGGAGATGTTGGGATTCGCGTGTATGGAGGGTGCCGGCAAGGTCTGCAATGCTTCCGGCACGTGCGTCGAATGCAACGTTCCCGCGGATTGTATGTCCGGCGTTTGTCAGGCCAATGTTTGTCAGTTGGCCGCGTGCGGTGACACGGTTCAGAATGGCATGGAGACGGACGTCGATTGCGGTGGTTCTTGCGGCGGATGTATCGACGGCAAGAAGTGCATGATCGGCACGGATTGCACGAGCCAGGTTTGCACGGGCATGACGTGCGCGGCGCCGGCTTGCACCGATACAAAGAAAAACGGAATGGAAACGGACGTCGATTGCGGTGGTCCATGTCCGCTCGATTGCGCGAATGGGAAGATGTGTGCGGGTAATGGTGATTGCCAGAGCGGATTCTGCAATCCCATGACAAACGTGTGCGCCGCACCGGCTTGCAATGACGGTTTTACCAATGGAACGGAAACCGATACCGATTGCGGTGGTTCGTGCATGAACGACTGCATGAACGGGCTCAATTGCGGGCTGGATGGCGACTGCACGAGCGGTTATTGCAATGCCATGATGAAGTGCGCGACGCCGACGTGTATGGACATGGACAAGAATGGCGACGAGACGGACGTCGATTGCGGCGGCGCAATGTGCGGCTTGTGTATGAATGGTCAGGGTTGCATGGCCAACGCGGATTGCTCGAGCACGTATTGCAATGCCATGATGACCTGCGCAGCGCCTACCTGCACGGATATGGTCAAGAATGGCGCAGAGACTGGCCTCGATTGCGGTGGCCCAGCCTGCCCCGATTGCCCCAACGGTCAACCCTGCTCGGTGAACGGGGATTGCTTGAGCACGTATTGCAATGCCATGAATCTGTGCGCTGCGGCGACCTGCAGCGACATGGTGCAAAATGGCACGGAAACCGGCGTCGATTGCGGTGGCACGTGTCTCGCGTGTAATGGCGCCATGTGCACCGCAAACACCCAATGCAAGAGCGGCATGTGTTACGAGGGCGCGTGCGTGGCCAACGTCAATGGTTGCGACATCAACACCGCGCAAGACTTCACGATGGTCGCTCCACCGCCCATCACGTTTGCGAACGGCAACTTCACGTACGCTCCGAAGTGCATCAAAGTCCTTGTAGGAACAACCCTGACATTTAATGGTAACTTCGGCGGTCACCCGACCATTGGAGGAACCGTCGTCGGCGGCATGGCCACTCCAGCAACGAGCGGTCCGTTCATTCCCGTAACGAATACTGGAGTGACAAAGAACTTTACAATGATGTCACCCGGAACGTTCCCCTACTACTGCCAACCGCACGCAACCATTGGCATGAACGCAGCCGTGTTCGTTGTGGCACCGTGAGCGTCTGACAATCGCCCTCGTCCGCAGCGATTACACGGCACACCCCTTGCTTTTCGGGTCGGGATAACCAATCATCTCGGCCCAATGCTCCCGCCACCGACATCACCGACATCACCTACCGCAAACTCTGCGCCAATCCGCGCAAGCGATGCGTTCGTCGCTCCGTCGTCCGTCATCATCACGACAAACGTGATCGACGCGTTAATTCAGGCACTGGTGGCTCGTGGCTACAAAGTTTTGGGGCCCGTGGCGCGCGATGGGGCCATCGTCATCGACTCGATTACTCACGCCGCGGACTTGCCACGCGGACTCGAAGACGTGCAAGCGCCTGGTCGTTACCGCCTCGAAAAGCGCGATCACGACGCCTATTTCGCGTATACCGTCGGCGCACATTCTTGGAAACAAATTTTTCATGCCCCGGTCGAAAAACTTTTCCAGGTTCGTCGCAGCAAACAAGCGATGGAGGTCATCGCCGAGCCATTACCACGCGGACGAGTCGCCGTATTTGGCGCACGCTCGTGTGATATCGCGGCGATGGCGATTCAGGATCGGGTGCTTGCGCGAGGCGATCATCCGGATCCCCGTTATGTAGCGCGGCGGGAAGACGTATTCGTCGTTGCGGTTCAATGCATACGAGCGGGCGGAACGTGTTTTTGTACATCGATGAATACGGGACCACGTGCTCGGAGTGGATTCGACTTGGCGTTGACTGAATTTCTGGACGATGGCGAGCATCGGTTTTTCCTGGAAATTGGTTCGCCTTTGGGCCAATTGATTGTCGAAGATCTCGTGACACGGCTAGCAACAGCGGAAGAAATTGCAAAATCCATCACAATTTCTGAACGTACCGCGGCATCGATGGGCCGGCACCTCGATACCCAAGGTTTACCTGCACGTCTCAAAGAAAATCTCGAACATCCGCGTTGGGACGATGTTGCAGCGCGGTGTTTGGCGTGCGGGAATTGCACGAGTGTTTGTCCGACGTGTTTTTGTACGGATGTCGTCGACACGACGAGTCTCGACGGAAACACGGCGGAACGCACGAAACAATGGGATTCTTGTTTCAATTTGTCATTTACGCATGTGCATGGTGGTCCGGTGCGCGCGTCGGTCAAGTCACGTTATCGACAATGGTTGACGCACAAGTTGTCCACGTGGCACGATCAATTTGATTCGTCTGGATGCGTCGGTTGTGGCAGATGTATTACGTGGTGTCCGGTCGGGATCGACATCACGGAAGAAGCAGCAGCCATCCAAAACAATCCGTCTTTGCAATCGTCTGAATCGAACGAGGAGCACGAATAGAATCGTCATGGAAACGCAATCATTGGCGCGTTCATTACACGAACACTCGCTGGTCAAGGGGCTTCTCGATGGGCATATCGAATTTTTGAGCGGCTGCACGAAAAACGTGCGTGTTCCAGCAGGTCGATTTCTGTTTCGCGAGGGAACTGCGGCGGACGAATTGTACCTCGTACGGTCGGGAAAGATAACGCTCGAAGTGCACGATGGGGCGCGGGGAACGGTCGTTCTCGAATCGATTGGCGCCGATGACACGTTGGGCTGGGCGGCGCTCAATCCGCCCTACCACTGGAGTGTAGATGCACGAGCTGTCGAGCCAACGCTACTTTTTGCCATCAATGGAACGTGTGTGCGCCAGAAGCTCGATGCGGATCATTCTTTTGGGTATGCGTTTACGAAGCGAATGATGAACGAGATCCACGAACGTCTCGAGCGTGTCCGCCTGCAAGCGCTCGATGTGTACCGGGTTGGGCGATGAAAAGCCTGACGCTTCAAGCAGCTCCGGCACATCTGGCATCTCGAGCGGACGTGATGATTCCGGAATTTTTACCGATCACGCGTTTTCGTCAGGAAACACGCGACGTGTTTACGATTGAATTCGACGTTTCGGCACGTGGTGGTTTCGCTTTTGCGCCCGGTCAATTCAACATGCTGTATCCATTTGGCATGGGCGAAAGTGCCATTTCGATCAGTGGCGATCCTGCTCGTCCGGAAAAACTCGTGCATACGATCCGCGCCGTCGGAACGGTGACGACCGCAATGCAACGTTTACGCAAGGGCGACTTTCTGGGCGTACGAGGACCTTTTGGACGACCTTGGCCCGTCAGCGAAGCGCAGGGCAAGGATCTGGTCGTGATTGCCGGGGGGATTGGTTTGGCGCCGCTCCGACCGGTGATCTACCACGTCTTACGGAATCGGGGTATATTCGGAAAAGTGGTCATCATTTACGGCAGTCGAAATCCGGCGGATTTGTTATTTACGAAAGAAATCGAATCGTGGCGAAAAAAGCTCGACGTGCAAATCGCCGTAACGGTCGATGCTGCTGACCGTACATGGAAAGGGCACACAGGTGTCGTGACGAAACACATGGGGCGCATGGATTTCGACCCCGCAACGGCGGTGGCGATGATGTGCGGGCCGGAGATTATGATGCGGTTTGCGGCGCGCGAATTCGAGCGTCTCGGTATGCCCATGAAAAATATCTGGATTACCATGGAGCGCAACATGCGTTGCGGCGCAGCGTTGTGCGGCCATTGCCAATTCGGTCCTTCCTTTATTTGCAAAGACGGTCCGGTGTATCGGTATGATGAAGTCGCGCAACTTCTATCCGTGCGGGAGGTATGACGTTGGCCAAGCAAAAGCGTCCGAAGCTCGCCGTATTCAAATTTGCTTCTTGTGACGGTTGTCAACTGAGCCTGCTCGATTGCGAAGACGAACTGTTGCTGCTCGCCGATGCGGTACGTATTGCGAACTTTGCGGAGGCGTCGAGCAGTATGTTGCGTGCGCCGTACGACGTGACATTGGTGGAAGGGTCGATCACGACGCCGCACGATGCGGCACGCATTCAAAAGGTGCGGAAACAATCGCGCGTTCTGGTCACGATCGGGGCATGTGCAACGGCGGGCGGCATCCAAGCATTGCGTAATTTACGTGATGTGAAAGAATTTACGAGTATCGTCTACGCACGGCCGGAATACATCGATACGCTCGCGACATCGACGGCAATTGCGGCGCATGTAAAAGTCGATTATGAATTGCGTGGTTGTCCGGTGGACAAGAAACAATTGCTCGAAGTGCTTTCGGCGTTATTGGCTGGACGAAAGCCGGCGATTCAAGCGCATTCCGTGTGCGAAGAGTGCAAACGCAAAGGCAACACGTGTGTTATGGTCGCCCACGGAACGGCGTGTTTGGGACCCGTGACGCATGGCGGATGTGGGGCGCTTTGTCCGACATACAATCGCGGTTGTTATGGCTGTTTTGGTCCTGCGGAAACGACGAATACGACGGGACTCGAAAAGGCGCTTTTGGCAACGGGAAAAACGCACGACGAGTTAGCGCGGCTTTATTCGACATTCAACGTCGCGGCCCCAGAATTCGACCGCGCGCGGCAAGAGCAACTCGTGCAAATTCGGCCGAAGGAGAACGGACGTGGCTAAAACCATCAAGGTCGACTATTTGACTCGTGTCGAAGGCGAAGGAGCGCTCACGATTCGGTTCAAGGGCGACAAACCATCGGCCGTGGAATTGTCCATTTTCGAGCCGCCGCGTTTTTTTGAGGCATTTTTACGAACGCGGTCACTGTTCGAGGTGCCCGACATCGTGGCGCGTATTTGCGGCATTTGCCCCGTTGCGTATCAAATGAGCGCTTGTCACGCCATTGAGGATGCTCTCGGCGTGCATATCGACGGCCCACTCCGTGCGTTGCGGCGCTTGTTGTATTGTGGGGAATGGATCGAGAGCCACGGTCTGCATGTATTTTTGCTGCATGCACCGGATTTTTTAGGATATCCAGACGCGATGACGATGGCCAAGGATCACCGCGACTGGGTCACGCGGGGACTCGGCATCAAAAAATCAGGCAATGCTATCGTATCAACGTTGGGCGGTCGAGAAATTCATCCAATTAACGTGCGAATCGGTGGGTTTTACCGGGTGCCCACGAAAGGCGAACTGGAAACGCTGTTGCCAACACTCGAAACCGCGCTCACAAATTCCGTCGCCGCGGTGAAATGGTTCGCCTCGTTCGACTATCCAGATTTCGAGCGCGACTACGAATTCGTTGCGTTGCGGCACGCTGCCGAGTACCCTTTTTGCGAGGGGCGCGTTGTGTCGACAAAAGGCGTGGACGTCGATGTTCATGATTATGAATCGGTGTTCGTCGAGGAACACGTTGCACATTCGACGGCATTGCAAGCGCAGGTACGCGAGCGCGCGGATTATTTTTGCGGTCCCTTGGCGCGATTCAATATCAACGAAGACAAACTCGGCGAACGGGCACGAACAGTCGCCCACGAGATTGGTTTTGCCGCACCTGTAAAAAATCCATACAAGAGTTTGATCGCTCGCGGATTGGAATTGGTGCAGGTCCTCGACGAAGCGATACGGATCATTCAGGCGTACGAAAGGCCCGACAAACCCGCGGTCGAGGTGATACCTCGCGCAGGCACGGGCTTTGGGTGCACGGAAGCGCCGCGTGGAATCTTGTGGCATCGATACTCCATCGACGACGAAGGATTGATCACGGATGCCCGAATCGTTCCACCAACGTCACAAAATCAAAAATGCATCGAACAGGATTTGTGGCAAGTGGCGCCGGGTTTGGCCCTTATGGAGCATGGAGCAGCGACACGGCGCGCCGAGCAAACGGTGCGTAATTACGACCCTTGCATTTCGTGTTCGACGCATTTCCTGAAGCTCACCATCGAGAGAGAATAAGGTGGTCGTACGAATCATTGGCGTTGGTCGGCGAGCTGGTGGGGACGACGGGGCTGGACCGGCGGTCATCGATCAATTGCGGAAAGGTGGCAAATCCATTGATTACGACCTACACGAAATCCCTGAGCCTTCGGCATTGATTCCGCTGCTCGAAGAATCTGAGCGTGTGATTGTCGTCGATGCAGCTCTTGGTGCAGGTGCGCCAGGAACCGTGCTCGTGCTTCGTCCAGAGGACCTCGACGCTTGTCCCATGACTTCGGTTTCGACACACGGTATGAGCGTAGGGCAAGCTATTGCCTTCGCACGTGTCCTCGAGCCGGAGAAAGTTTGTCGACAAATATTCGTAGTGGCGATTGCGGCGGAAAAGCCTGCGGGTGTGACATTTGGTTTGTCGACGCAGGTCGCTAAAGCAATCGAGCAAGCAGCCCATACGGCACACGCACTGGCGGCTCGGAAAACGGAGGAATAAGAAGAACCATGCACGAATCGTCGCTCGGTCGAGATATTTTGCGGGTCGTCGTGGAAAAGGCCAACGAAGCCGGCGCAACGAAAGTGCAGCTGGTTCGTGGTTTCATTGCCGAAACGGAATGGCTGAATCCTGAAGCGATCGTTTTTCATTTTAGCGCGCACGCTCGCGGAACGGTCGCTGAAGGCGCGCGATTGGAATTAACGACAGCTTGGATTGAAGCGGATTGCACGAGTTGCGGTAAACGATACAAGCCTGACCATCACGTGTTGTTATGCCCGCATTGCGGATCGACCGAGGCCAAGCTTTTGGGCGATACGGGATTACGCATCGATACGATCGAGGTCGAGTAGGCGTTAGCATGCGCGTATCGTTGCATGTAATGGGCGTCGTACAGGGGGTTGGATTCCGCCCGTTCGTGCACCATCAGGCGACAAAGCTGGGTTTGTCAGGTTGGATCAAGAACGGCCGCTCGGGTGTCGATATCGAAGTTTCTGGCGACACCGAGGGTATTGCATTGTTTTGTCATGCGCTGGAAAACGACTTGCCACTTCCAGGAAAAGTCACGGCGCTCACGCGAAACGCGCTAGAAGATGCCGATGGTTTGACGGAAACATTTCACATTTTACCGAGCGACGAAGACGAGCAGCCACACGCCCTGTTGCCGCCTGATTTGGCGACATGTTCCGAATGTTTGGCCGATGTGCGTTCCGAGACGAACCGTCGTTTTGGGTATGCACTGACGTGTTGTTCGCGGTGCGGACCGCGATATTCGATCGTCGAGAATTTGCCTTACGACCGGTCGCGCACGGCGATGCGTGTTTTTGCGCTCTGCAACGATTGCCGACACGAATACGAGGATCCCACCAATCGACGATTTCATGCCGAACCCATAACTTGTCCACAGTGTGGCCCCGGTGTCTCGTTGCTATCGAATGCTGGCACATTGATTTCGGTAGGAACTGAAGCTGTGTTGCAGGCGGCGGCGAAAATGGCCGATGGGGCGATAGTCGCATTACGCGGACTTGGTGGGTTTCAATTCCTGTGTTTGGCGACGGACGACTCGGTTGTCACGAAATTACGGCAACGTAAAAAACGGCACGAGAAACCGTTTGCCGTTTTGGTAGCCAATCTCGACAAAGTGTTCGAATTGGCGTTTCTTTCGGAAACGGAACGTCTTGCACTGACGGGACCAAGCGCTCCCATTGTGCTGCTCCGAAGAAAGGAAGCGGCGAACATCGCGGGAGCAGTGGCCCCGAATTGCCCGCTCGTGGGAACCATGTTGCCGACGACAGCGCTGCATCAGATGTTGGCAGATGCCGTAGGTCAGCCATTGATAAACACGAGCGGTAACTTCTCTGGCGAACCGCTTTGCGTCGATACGCACATGGCGATCGAGCGTCTCGGATGCATTGCCGATGTTTTTCTTACGCACGATCGACCCATTGTTCGGCCCATCGATGATTCCGTCGTGCGAGATGGTGCGCACGGGATTCACGTCTTGCGACGAGCGCGTGGTTATGCGCCATTGCCTGTTTTTCAATTGAATGACGAGCGGTGCATCTTGGGCGTTGGGGCTCATTTAAAAAGCTCGATTTCCCTTTTGGTTCATGGTGACGTGGTCATGAGCCAGCACCTGGGCGATTTGGACGATACCGATTCCGTGGATCTACTCGAAACGACCGTGCGTGACATGATCCGGTTTTTTGACGTGCGACCGAAGATCATCGCGTGTGACATGCATCCAGATTTTGCGTCGACGCGGCTGGCCGAACGATTGGCGATTGAATGGAACGCGGACATCGTACGAGTTCAGCATCACCATGCGCACGTCGCGTCGGTCATGGCGGACAGAAACCTCGAAAACGAGGTCTTTGCGTTGGCGTGGGACGGATATGGGTTTGGCTTGGATGGACAAGCGTGGGGCGGTGAAGCGCTCGTGGTTCGTCCGGGAACGTTTCATCGTGTCGGTTTTTTGCAACCATTTCGATTGCCGGGTGGTGACAAAGCTGCCTACGAGCCGCGGCGTTCTGCGCTGGGGTTGCTTGCGGCCACCGTTGGAAACGACGCCGCGACTCTCGGAAACACGTTGTGGCCGAACGGCAAAGCGGAAGCATTGTTGCACGCCATGGAACGCGGGTTTTCTGCGCCGTGGACGTCGAGTATGGGGCGGCTCTTCGACGCGGTCGCGGCGCTTATCGGAATTCGCCAAGTTTGCTCGTTCGAAGGGCAAGCAGCGATGGAATTGGAATGGTGTGCCGAGACCAACGCGGAGGATTTACCGGAACCTTACTCCATTCCGCTGTCGGAAGGGCCCGTATGGGCGGCGGACCTCGGACCGCTCGTCCGCGGATTGCTTGCGCACAAGCGTGCGGGCATGCGCGTATCGGAACTTTCCGCGCGTTTTGTGGCGAGTGTCGTAGACTTTGGCGTGCGTTCATGCGAGCGTGCTGGTTTGTCCCATGTTGTGCTGGCTGGAGGCTGTTTTCAAAATGATTTGTTGACGCGGAAGCTTGTCCGGCGACTCGAGAATGCGGGATTCAACGTCTTCTTGCCCCGGCAAGTACCGATCAATGACGGCGGCATTTCGGCTGGACAAGTGGCGGTTGCGTCTCGGATGACGATGTTTCGTGGAGGTGGTTGATGTGCCTCGGTGTTCCTGGTAAAATACTCGACGTTCAGCTTGGTGACTTGCGCACCGGACGCGTAGCTTTCGGGGGCATTGTGCGCGACGTTTGTTTGGAATATGTTCCCGAAGCAAATGTAGGTGATTGGGTGATCGTGCACGTGGGATTCGCGATCAGTCGAATGGACGAAGCCGAGGCGGCACGAACGCTGGCGTATCTGGAAGAAATGGGCGAAGCGGGGGAAGCGGTTTCATGAAATACGTAGACGAATATCGCGACGAGGCGCTTTGTCGGCGTTTTGCGGACATCATAACGAAGACGCAAACGTTGCCATGGCGCATCATGGAAGTCTGTGGCGGACAAACGCACGCCATTGTAAAGTTTGGCATCGACAAACTATTGCCTCCTGGATTATCGCTGCTGCACGGTCCTGGTTGTCCCGTTTGTGTGACGCCCGTAGAAATGTTGGATCGGGCGATAGCCGTTGCTTCGCGGCCGGAAGTCATTTTTTGTTCCTTTGGGGATATGCTGCGCGTGCCTGGTTCGGAGCGAGATTTGTTTGCAGCCAAGAGTGCTGGGGCGGATGTGCGAATGGTGTATTCGCCGCTCGATGCATTACAAATTGCCGAAAAGAACCCTGAGCGACAGGTGGTGTTTTTTGCGGTAGGGTTCGAGACGACGGCGCCAGCGCATGCCATGGCAGTGAAAGAGGCATTTCGGCGAGGGGTCGGGAATTTTTCTTTGCTGGTTTCGCATGTGCTGGTTCCTCCGGCACTGGAAGCCCTTCTCGCGTCATCCGAATGCCGCGTGGATGCGTTTCTCGCTGCCGGACACGTCTGCGCGATCATGGGCATGGATGAATATCGGCCCATCGCCGAACGGTATCGCGTACCGATTGTGGTCACTGGATTCGAACCGGCGGACATTTTGCAAGGGATTGCGATGTGCGTTGCGCAGCTCGAAGAGGGGCGCGCCGAAGTCGAGAATCAGTACACGCGCGCGGTGCGCGAACACGGGAACGAAACAGCGAAACGGGTCGTCGCGGAGGTTTTCCAGGTGGTGCCTCGAAAATGGCGCGGCATAGGCGACATTCCCCAGAGCGGGCTCGGGTTGCGAAGTACGTATGCGGCATTCGATGCGGAAAAACGGTTCTCGGTGGAACACGTGGTCGCCGACGAGAGCGTAGAATGCAAAAGTGGGCTCGTTCTTCAAGGCATCTTAAAACCGAGCGATTGTCCGGCATTTGGTATCCGATGCACGCCGGAAAAACCATTAGGAGCAACGATGGTTTCGTCGGAAGGCGCGTGTGCGGCATATTATCGTTATCGGAGAGCGGGGTTTTGATGTCCGAACGGTCTTTCGATATGGTTTGTCCCCTTCCCTTGCGTCAAGCGACCATACAACTTGCGCACGGGGGTGGCGGGCGACTTTCGCGAGAATTGATCGAGACTATTTTTCGCCCTGGATTTGGCGGCGCAGCTCTTTCGAATCGTCACGACAGTGCAATTTTGCAGACGTCGGGAAAACGTCTGGCGATGACCACAGATGGGTACGTCGTCAAACCCATGTTTTTTCCTGGCGGGGATATTGGTAAATTGGCCGTATGTGGCACGATCAACGATCTGGCCATGGCTGGCGCGTATCCGAAGGCATTATCCGCGTCATTTATTCTCGAAGAAGGGTTACCGGTTGTCGACCTGGAACGCATTGTCGCATCGATGGGTTTGGCGGCACGAACGGCGGGCGTGGAAATCGTGACGGGTGACACGAAAGTCGTCGACAAAGGAAAAGGAGACGGCGTATTCATCACGACGACAGGAATCGGCGTCGTACCGGATGGTTTGTCCATCGGCCCTGGAGAGGTTCGTCCCGGCGATGTAGTATTGATCAGCGGAGACATCGGGCGTCACGGGATCGCGGTTCTATCGGCCCGCGAAGGCCTATTGCTCGAAGGACCGATTGAAAGTGATTGCGCGGCGCTACATGAAATGGTGCGATCGCTGGTAGAAGCTGGAGTCGAATTACATTGTTTGCGGGATCCGACACGCGGCGGCTTGAGTTCCGTATTGAATGAGATTGCCATGGACGGCCACGTGGATATCGAAATTGACGAACGAACGGTTCCCGTGGGAGACGTCGTTCGTGGCGCGTGCGAATTGTTTGGCCTCGATCCGCTGTATGTCGCTTGCGAGGGGCGAATGGTTGCATTCGTTCCGGACCGTGATGCCGATCGGGCACTGGCATTGATTCGAATGCAACGTGATGGGTTGGACGCTCGACGCATAGGAAATGTGATCGGGTGTGCTCCGGCAGCGCGTGACGGCCGCGTGACGTTGCGCGGGCGTCTGGGGACGACGCGATTGTTGGATCTTTTGGCGGGCGAACAACTTCCGCGAATTTGCTGACTCACCGTCGTGCGATTGTAGACGAACGATATCGAACCCGCACGAATTGCCAACGTCGCAGTGGGGATGTGCGGAATAGCGCGTATCACGTCGAAGGTCCGAAACGTGGACGAATATTACGCCTACCATCAGTTTGGTCTTTTCGTAGGTCGGCGGGAATGGCATACTGCGTGGTATGCGAAAACTTGCGCTGGTTGCACTTTCTTCGTCTTCGTTGCTTTTGGCTGTTGCCGGACAAGGTTGCGGTTCGACGCCTCCTGCTGGCGGGCCAGGTGGTTCGGGGCCGGGAGGATCGTCAGGCAGCGGGGGAATGGGGAATGGATCGACGTCGAGTGGCACGGCTGGCGCGGGGGGCGATATTTTCTTTGATGCGGGAGGTGGGTGCACGGACAATACATCGTGTGACGGGGGCGTGTGCACAAATGGCATTTGTTGCGCCACGGAACTCGCATGCGGAAGCGTCTGTTGTGATTCGGGGCAAGTGTGTTCTTTTCAAAAATGTGTCCCCCCCGGTGCGACGTGTGCTGATTCGGATGAATGTGGGCCTGCGGAATATTGTGAATATTCGCTCGGTGACCCAGGCACGATGGGAAACGACGACGCGGGATGTATGGGTGGCGCGCAAATGCCATCGGG
>JANORL010000854.1:0-9858 GCA_031415295.1 Polyangiaceae bacterium
CACCCGGGGGGGTTTGGGGCGGCCCCCCATCTTCAACCTCGCGCCCCCTCGCTACAATATCCCACCCGGGGGGTTTTGGGGCGGCACCCCAATCGTCAATTGGGTAGAGGGAAAATGTCGAAAGCGCGCAGCGCTTGTCGACATTTTTCCTGACTAAAGTTGAGCGCGAAGCGCTCAACTGGTCAACAGAGGGAACGAAAGGCGGGAATCAGTTGCAGGAGAAGGTGCTATTGCATTGCGTGGCGACGAGGTTCACGCAGGCCTGCGACCACGAGTTTGCCCCCGTAGCGCAACATGCGGGATTGGCGGCGCAAACCGCGGCTGTGCACGAGTTGCAGCCCGAACTCAAATTCGCGCCCGTCGTGCAAACGCTATGCGTACAAGTGGTGCCAGCAGGGCCGTTACAGGAGAGGTTATACACCGCTCCACTGCAATACGTGTGAACCCTATCGATGCATGCTTCGGTCCAGCCATTCGTGCAGCAAGCAGGTTTGGCCGCGCAAATGGCTGCTACGCAAGAAGTGCATGTTGGTGCAAGAGGTCCACCGGGATTACAAATGTTATGTGCGCAGCATGCGCCAGGACACGCAAAATCGGCAACGGCCGTGCAAGTCGTGTCCCAGTTGCTGTTACAACAATACGCATATTGGCCGCCGCTGAATGTCGAGCACAGATTCGGGCAGGTGTTGCCCGTACAGGTGCTCGGCATGGCCACGCCAGCTTGACACACGGTATGAGGACAACAGCCGTTGTCCACCGAGCCATTGCAATCGTTGTCGACACCATCGCCACACGCTTCCGATGCGGGGAACACCGTCTGCGTGCAAGCAAGCGATCCAGCCGTGCAATTGAACGTTCCATTCGCACACGGTCCCAATTTACCGGGAACCATGCAAGCTCCGCCGCCTCCGGGATTTCCTTCGTCGGTATTGCCGTTGCAGTTGTCATCCACGTTATTGCAGATTTCGTTTGACGGGAAAACGGTTTGAGGACAAAGGCTCGATCCGTTCTGGCATTGCGTCGTGCTTTGTGCACACGGTCCGAGTTTGCCGGGCACCGTGCACATGAGGCCGCTCGTGCCTTCGTCGGTCGCACCATTGCAATTGTTATCGACACCGTCGCACGTCTCGGTCGTCGGCATCGTGGTGGCGGCGCAAGTAATCGCGCCACCGCCGCACGACGTCGTTCCGAGCGCGCAAGCACCGAATTGACCCGTCATACAGACTTGACCGCCGCCGGGATTACCCTCGTCGGTCATGCCATTGCAATTGTTGTCCTTGCCATCGCAACTCTCGGGCTGTGCCATCATGTTGGCCACGCATTGGAGCGAGCCCATCGTACAATTGAGCGTCCCCGCCGCACAAACGCCAGGCAGCATCGTACTGCATTGAACGCCGCCGCCAGGATTGCCTTCGTCGGTCACGCCATTGCAGTTGTTGTCGATTCCATCGCAGGTTTCATTGAGTGCTGGCATGCCCGGCATACACGTTTGCGGCAAGCCGCCAGAACACGCCGGCACCGTCACTTGGCAGCCGCCCGTGCCACACGTCAACATGCCGAGATTGTCATCGATGAACAAATTGCAATCGTCATCGATGCCATTGCACGATTCTGGCTTCGGTTGTCCAGCTGTACACGTTTGCGGGACACCATTGAGACACGTTTCGACCGTCACGAGACAAGCACCCTGACCGCACGTCGTTGCAGGGATGTTTTCGTCGCTCATGCCATCGCAATCGTTGTCCTTGCCGTCGCAAGTCTCCGTCGCCGGCAAAACTTCGTTCTCGCACGGCCCCCACGCCATGTTCATGCACGTCTGCGAACCAGCCTTGCACGTGCCGACATCCACGGTGCCATTCCCACCGGAATAGCAGGACCGCATTTCGCCATCGGTGGTACACGGACAATTGATCCCATTGTCGATTTCGCCGTTGCAATCTTCGTCCGTGCCATCACAGGTTTCCTGCACGGGATCCCCAGGTTGACAAGGAGGAGCCATTCCGCCGACGCAACCGTCGACCATAACCGTACAGGCACCTTGACCGCAGGTCACTGACGGGAAGTTTTCGTCCGTTTGACCATTGCAATCGTCGTCCTTCGCATTGCACTCTTCTTTGCCTGGCAAAACCTCACCCGTGCAAGCGCCCCATTTTCCCGCGGCACAAGTCGCCGTACCGCCCTTGCATTGCCCCATGCCTTCGGAACCCGCCGGCCCCGAATAACACGTCTTGGTCTCTCCTTCGGTGCATACCATGCCTCCGCCGGAGCCACCCAAGCCGCTTCCAGCTTGGCCACCAGCTCCACCCACACCACCAGTGCCTCCTTGGCCCGTTGTCGTCCCCGTAGGGTCTCCGCAACCAAGCGCAACGGTCCCCAAAAGAATTGATATGGCGGCGACCATCGTCGCACGGAAAGGCTTACGCATGAGGGAATCTCCTCGAACGATAAAGAACAGATGGGCCCGCTCTCAAGAGAGGCACACGAAATCGTCTCACGAGTTGCGCGATATGTAAAGAGGGGATCTACAGGAAGAACTTCGATTGAACCGTAGCGGTCCATACGAACGCGGCGGAGCTACTGGCAACGACGCACGACGACGTCGTCGATGTTCCACGACGACATCCTGAAGGAATCGATGTCCACTTGCGTCGCGAGCCCGAACCTCACGCGCATGTTTGTGTTCTTGTACGTCGTGAGATTATACGTCTGGTTCGTCCAGGCGTTTTCGAGAATGGTTTCGTTGGCCATTCCCGTCACAAATACGGACGGCTCGCTCCAGATCGTCACCCAACTCGCACCATTGTAGACCTGGATGGTATTCACCATCCAGGCATACCAGTCCGAATTGAGCCAACGCCAATAATCGAGCATGATGTTGCCTGCACCGCTCGAATTGATGACGGGACTCGTCAAATAATATGCGGCATGAGATGCGGTGATACTCGCATTGCCGCCGATCACGACGCCAGCATGCTTGTTGTCGGCAGTTGGCGAGTGATCCTGCGCGGGATCAGGATAGCCTGCTTGATGGAGGGTCGATACGGTCGCGGTGCCGATTTGCCATTCGGTCCCCAGCGTCCACCCATTCCAACCATTACCCGCTGTCGCCGTGGCGAACGTCTCTTCGTATACATTGACCGGCCCGGCACACGACAGGGCACCGGCGGTGCACGTGACGGTTCCATTGGCACACGGAGCTGGCAACCCAGTGGAACACGTCGCTCCGCCGCCGGGATTGCCATTGTCGACGACACCATTGCAATCGTTATCCAATCCGTCACAAATTTCGGCAGACGCCGACACCGTGGAGACACAAGCGAGCGCTCCGCCCTGACATTGGAACGTCCCAGGAGCACATACGCCAGGCAATCCGGTCATACACGATCCACCGCTGCCCGGATTGCCTTCGTCGACCGTACCATTGCAATTGTTATCGATACCATCGCAAATTTCGGCCGACGGCAACTGATTCTGATTGCAAACGAGGACGCCGCCAGTGCACGCTCTCGTGCCCGCGGAGCATGCGCCAGCTTGACCCGTCGAACAGGATGCTCCACCACCCGGATTACCATTGTCAACGACGCCATTGCAGTCGTTATCGAGACCGTCGCAAAGTTCAGCCGTGGGCGCTTTCGTTTGATTGCAAATGATCGTCCCAAGCGAACACGCCGTCAGGCCAGCTGCGCACACACCGAGGTTGCCGGTATTGCAAGCTTGCCCTCCGCCGGGATTGCCTTCATCGAGCAGCCCGTTGCAATTGTTGTCTTTGTTGTCGCAAATCTCGGCCGACGGCTGCAACGTTTGACTACAAACAAGGCCGCCACTTTGGCATTGGAACGTTCCCGCCGCACATACGCCAGGAAATGGCGTCGTACACGCCCCACCGCTTTGCGGATTACCTTCGTCGACGGTACCATTGCAATTGTCGTCGATGCCGTTGCAACTCTCCGTCGACGGGAAAACGGTTTGCGTGCAGGTCGGAGCCCCATTTTGGCAATTAAAAACGCCCTGCGCACACGGCCCGACTTTCCCGGCAACCGTGCACGCGCTGCCCGAACCAGGATTACCTTCGTCCGTCGCCCCATTGCAATTGTTATCGAGCCCATCGCAGCTTTCCGGTGAAGACATCGTGGTTTGAGTACAAACGATCCCGCCATTGCTGCAATTCGTCGTTCCTGCGGCACAGACGCCTAGCTGCCCGGTGGTACAAGCCATCGCGCCGCCAGGATTGCCTTCGTCCGTCGCGCCATTGCAATTGTTGTCCTTGTTGTCGCAAACCTCGTTCGACGCCATCATCGTCGGGGCACAACCGAGCATCCCTGCGGAGCACAACAACGTCCCTGCTGCGCAAACCCCAGGCTGCCCCGACATACAAGCGCCACCGCCGCCGGGATTACTTTCGTCTACATTCCCATTGCAGTTGTTATCAATTCCGTCACAAATCTCCGACGTCGATACGCCCGGCGTACATGTCTGCATTTGCCCGCCTGCACATGCAGGCGTCGTCACCTGACAAGCGCCCACGCCGCAAGTAAGCATCCCAATGCCATCGTCGATGAACAGATTGCAATCGTCATCGATACCATTGCACGTTTCTGTTTTGGGTTGTCCCGGCACGCACATTTGCGACACGCCGTTGACACAGGCCGTCACACTCGTCAAACACGCACCGGCTCCACATGTCGTACTGCCGAGGTTTTCGTCCTTTTGGCCGTCGCAATCGTTATCCTTGTTATCGCAGCTTTCCGTTCCCGGCACGACTTCGCCCGTGCATGCCCCCCAAGCTCCCCCCGTACACGTCTGCGTCCCGGCTTTGCATTCGCCAACGTCAATTGTCGACATGCTGCCGGAATAACAAGAACGCTTGGCCCCATCGACCGGGCAAGGACAATTGATTCCGTCGTCAATTTCCCCATTGCAATCTTCGTCCGTCCCGTCGCACGTCTCGGCCTTTGGCGTCCCTGGTTGACACGTCGGAACCATACCGCCAATACAACCATCGACCATCACTGCGCAAGCGCCCTGACCACACGAAATGCTTGCGAAACCATCGTCGACTTGTCCATTACAATCTTCATCGACACCATTGCATGTCTCAATACCGGGTAAAACCGTGCCAGTACAGCCGCCCCATACGCCACCATTACAAACAGACTTGCCCGATTTACATTGCCCGACATTTTCGGTTCCCGTGGGGCCCGCATAACAAGATTGGGACTGGCCGTCGGCACAGGCCACATTGCCACCTTCCCCGCCTTGGCCAGCCATTCCTCCTTGACCGCCCGCGCCACCCGCACCAGCCGTCCCACCAGCTCCGCCTCTACCGGTCGCGATCGGCGATTCCGGTGCGCATCCAGCGCTGAACACGCCGAGCAGCAACGAGAGGGTACCGGCAACCGTCGCGCGGACTGAAGTACGCATGCGAAATCTCCTGGAAAATGTCAAGTTTGCCTAATTTAACCTAGGCGATGTGGCGAATCGTCGCACGGCTCCCGCCCGGAGTAAATGAAGAAAAATGCAAACAGCGGTTTGGAGTGGTACGCGCTGGTGCACTCGAAACTATCCATCGTCAGCCGTCGCGGCGCTTGTTTCATCGCGAACCATGTTTGATTGTACGTCGACGCCCCGTGGCAATCAGGATGATGCACAACGCAGCGATCAGCGGCGCTGCCCCACCTGGAAAACAATTGATCACGACAGGCTTGCACCCGGCAACCAGGCGCCCGAAACTCACCTCATGAAGCCTACTTCTCCTTCGACCCGTTCCTTCAACTTCATACGAACTCTCAGCAAACCGAGCTGCTTCACAGCGATACGCATTTTATCGCTCACCGCGCTCTTAACGGCAGCAGCCATCGGGTGCAGCGACGCGCCCATCGTGCGCAACAACGGCACTGGCGGTGCAGGCGGAGGCAATACCGGCGGCGCAGGAGGGGTCATGCCGAATGATCCGCTCGCCTTGAGCGTGCTCAATTGGAACGTCCACAACCTCGAGAACGACAAGGACGACAGTGGTGCGCCTGGTGAAACCATTGTGACGACCGCTGCGTACACGTCACATCGAAAAGCAGTGGGGATCGTGCTGAAGGAGATGGATCCCGATATCGCCGTGCTGCCCGAAGTCGAAAATAAAGCCGTACTCGACGACCTCAATACGACCGAACTTGGCGGCAAATACATTGCGACGAGTCTCATCGATGGCAACGACTATCGCGGGGTCGATATCGGTGTGTTATCGAAATATCCCATCGACTCCGTGGTTTCTCATAAAGACGATGCGTTTACACTCAATGGTACGCAAGGCCCCAACTATTATTTTGCGCGCGATTGCCCGGAGATCCACATCCAATTTAATGGACGAAAGATGGTTTTTCTCGGATCACACCTCAAAGCGAAGAGCAACGACGATCCCGTCAAGCGATTGGCCGAAGCACAACACACACGCGCCATTGCCAATAGCCTTGCCAAGGCCGATCCAACGCGCGCCATCGTGATTCTTGGAGATTTCAACGATACGCCCGGCTCCCAGCCGTACCTCGCAGTGGTCGGCGAAGGTGCCAGCCTATTCACGGACGTATCCTTATCGATACCGATGGCTGATCGCTGGTCCTACAATTACCAAGGCAAACTCGAACTCATCGACTACCAAATCGTCAATCCCGTGCTCGGTCCCATGATCGATACGAAATCCGTGGCGATTCGGCATTCGGCAAACGTGGACAATGCGAGTGATCATTCACCCATGATTGCCACATACATGGTCAACTGATTCGCAAGCGCGCGGTTTGCGAAAGAGATATTCTGAAAACCTTGCGGGGCCCGAACGAGGGCCCCGCACGATTCATCAGGGACAAACTCCACCGACGACGGCGACATCGTCGATGTTCCACGAGCCACTGGCGGTGACTCCTGCCGTTCCGACATTAAATCCCCAACGAATGCGCATATTTGCATTCTTGTAATTGGTGATGTCGTACGTCACTTTGTTCCACGCAGTATCGGATACCGATGCTCCGCCGTTTTGCCAAACGGTGTACCAGGTAGCACCATTATAAACTTGCACGACGCTGTTCATGTACGGCGTGTAATCCGTACGCAGCCACCGTTGGAAGCTCAGAATGACCGAGGGAGCGTTCGTCGTATCGATAGCCGGACTCGTCAAGTAATAATACGCATGTACCGACGTGAGAGCACAACCGCCAACGTTCACGCCAGCAATCGTGTTGTCCATCGTGGGCGATGTGTCCGTCGTCGGATCGTTGCACATCACCATGCTCGGCGGCGCCTTGATCTCCCATTCCGGATCGAGCGTCCATCCAGACGCATTCGAGAAATTCTCCTCGAGGAAGACCGAAGGTCCACCCTGACAAACGAGTTTGCCGTCGACGCAAGCGCGGGTTCCATTGCAACCGCACGCCACGCCTCCACCAGGATTACCTTCGTCTACGACATCGTCGCAGTTGTCGTCCTGCCCATTACACTGTTCGGGCGTGTTCGAAACGTTCGGCGCACACGAGAGAACACCATTCATACATTGCGTCGTACCAGCACTGCATGTATTCGGTTTGCCCGTATCACAAACGACATTGCCACCAGGATTGTTTTCGTCAACCTCCCCGTCGCAATCGTCGTCAATACCGTTGCACTTTTCGCCCGACGAAGGAATGATCGGGAAACAATCGATTTTGCCGCCCAAACATTGAAGTTGACCTTGCGCGCAAATGCCCAGATAACCCGTTCCGCAATCGAAGCCCGTTCCAGGAATGTTGTTGTCGACCGTCCCGTCGCAATCATCGTCGACGCTATTGCAACTTTCGAACGTCGGCATCACGTCCGGAATGCAAAGCTCGGCACCATTCGTGCACGTGTTTTTTCCAGTCACGCATGGGCCGAATTTTCCGGCGACCGCGCAGACTTTCCCGTTGCTGGGAAAGGTTTCATCCACAAGCTGATTGCAGTTGTTGTCAATGCCGTCGCATACCTCGAGTGTCGCCGCAAGCGGCTGACATGGCAACAGCTTGCCATTCTCACACGTCACGACCGTGACCTGACAAGCTCCGACACCGCAACTCGTATTGCCCATGTCGTCAGCAGAACCATTGCAATCGTCGTCGATGAGGTTGCAAAGCTCCTTGTTCTTGGGTTTGACCTCGCCTACGCAAGGCCCCCACGTCCCCGTCGCATCACACGCCTGCTGGCCCGCGGCACAAGGGCCCACGCCCTGCGTACCGTCGAGGCCCGAGTAGCACGATTGCGTCTGCCCATCGACACACGGACAGTCCTCGTCCACTTGCTCGTCACAGTCGTTGTCCTTGCCGTCGCATGTCTCGGCGACAGGCGTACACACAGGCCCACCACCACCAGCGCCAGCTGCTCCACCCTCGCTCCCACCAGAACCTGCATTGCCTCCGGCGCCACCAGCGCCACCAGTTTCGATGGGCTTGATGGCATCGCCGCAGCCAGCCGATTGAATTGAGTAGATAAAGCAACAGCCAAGCGCCAAAAGCGTGGCCGGAATCGTCGATCGCATCGGTCCTCCGAACACGAGCCCGACGCGTACGCGTCATGGCTCGAAGATTCCTCGCACAGCATGCATGTTTCAGGATTTTTTCGCGGCGTAAAGGAAGACTGCACATTCCCCTCCCAACCAAGGCACGACGCACGGCGCTAAGGTAAGCTTGGAACCCATGAGCGGCGGGAGCGTAACGACGAACCGACGCACGACTCGGCAAGGACGCCGAGATCGTGGACGCGTTCTTGCGATCGCGCTCTGCGTCATCTTCGGCATCATCGGCGCTATCCCTCTCACGCTCGGCGCACTCGTACGACTCGCACTCGTGCGCGTTTGGGCCGCTCGCGAAACGGCTGCACTGATCGCACGAGAACTGGGCATTTCCGCGCGTTATCGCGTCTCCGTGCAGGCCTGGCCTCTCACGATCGACCTCGAAGACGTCGTCGTCGATGCCGACGATGGCGGCAGCCCCGTAGCTTCCATCGAACGCATCGGCATTCGTCCTCGACTGTTCTCGCTGCTCAACGGACACCTCGACATCGGCGAAGTCGAAGTCCTCGGACCTCATCTGCGGTTTGTTGTGGCCAATGGCGAACTGGCCAATCTGCATCCGCGTTTTCCCACGACGTCTGCGACGGACGAACCATCAAAATACACTCCATTTTCCGCCTTTACCGTCACCGATGCACGTATCGACGCCACGATCGAAGGCACCCACATCGACACGCGCGAAGTCGACGTCGACGTCACTTCAGAAGACAGCGGCGTTTTCGAAATCGCTCTGCGCACAGGCGTGTCCACGATCGTCCGGACACACCCCATGCCTGGGCGACAAGATCGTGAAGACATGGTCGACGAAGACACACTCTGTCGTCTCGATGCCCGCGTGCACGTCGATCGACGCGGTATTACCGTCCGCCGACTAACGCTGCGTGGCACGGCCGATTTTGATCCAGATGCCGAGACAAACCCAGGTTGTTCGATTGCTCGAGACGACGCTCGGAACGTCGAACTGAATCTCGGCGCGTTCCGCATCGACATGCCTTTTGGCGAATCCACCACATCGACGACGAAACCAGCAGAAACCACCGAACCGAAACCCGCAACGACAACGCCCCTTACACCACCCATGAGTGGTCGTATCCGCGCGCGTCTGCCGCTTTCCGTTGCACAACGCTTCGTCGACCTGCCTTGGGTCACCGGCACCGTCGGACTCGACGTCGAAATCAAACACGATGGTTCGTCCAGACTACCTCGCGTGTCCGGACATATCGAAGCCACGCAACCCGGCGCGAGCGGCAAAGTTTTCGCCACGACCCTCGATGCCGATCTTTCGATCGCCGATG
>JANORL010000855.1:0-13622 GCA_031415295.1 Polyangiaceae bacterium
GCGCGCTGGGCAACGCGGCATCAGAACACCGAAGTCGGCGCGAAGTTGCTCGAGGAAGTACTCGAGTACGACGTGCGGTCCGAAGGAGCGTTTTCGTTTCTTCGTGATCTTTGGGGCGTGAAGGAAGGCAATTGGGATCGAGTTGCGAAGCTCGCCGACAAACTCGTCGCCGCAGGGGCGGGGGATTCGGTGTTCGTGCTGGCGCAGACGGGAACGATTGCATGGCAGCATCTCGACAACGTTGCGCAGGCGCGTGGATCGTTCGAGAAGTTGGCGAAGCTCGCTCCGGATCATCCGGTGCTGAAATTGTTTGAATCGCAAACGGGTGAACGTCTCGGCGCTGGCAGTGCATCTGTCTCCGGTGCTGCGGCGACCGAGTCCACAGCTGGTGTTGCGGCGACGAAGGCGGAGGTTGCAGTGTCCACGGCGGTCGACGAAGGCAGCGAAGGCAGCGAAGGCGTTGCTGAAGAAACCATGGTGGTCGTTGAAGAAACGCCATCGGTGGATTGGGCGAAAATCGAAGGGCTCAAGGAGAAGGCAGCAAAGCAAGAAGCTGCCAAGCGCTACAACGAGTACGTCAAGACGCTCATCGAGCTTGCTGAAGCAATGCCCGATGAATCTGACAAAATTGACTACTACTCGAAGGCTGCCGATCTCTACACGGGCAAGTTCTCGAACGCAGCCGAGGCCGTGAAGTGCTTCGAGGCGATCTTGGCCATCGACGGAGCGAATGCGTCCGCGATCAGGTACCTCCAAGAGAGCTACGAGAAGCGTCGCGACTGGGAAAAACTCATTGGTTTGAACAAGCGTCAAGCGGGTCTGATGCCGCCCGGTGCTGCTCGAGCCGATCGGTTTCTCGAGATCGCCAAGCTCGCCACCGAACGGGTGAAGAAGCCCGAAGTGTGCATCGAGTTGTGGGACGAGGTTCTGCAGGACGATCCCGAAAACGCCGAAGCCCTCAACGCTTTGTCTGGTCTGCATGAACGGGCGAAGGACTGGGACAAACTCGCTGTCGTTCTGCAAAAGCAGGTCGAAGTCACCGCCGACTTCAAAGCGAAAGAAGCGCTTCTTGGCAAACTCGGTGGTCTCTACGGCGAACGTCTCAACAACGACGATGCAGCCATTGATGCGTGGCAACAGCTCCTCACGCTGAACCCGAGCGAGCGTAAGGCGCAAGAAGCGCTGAAGAAGCTCTACCTGAAGGTTGCGCGCTGGGATGACCTCGAGCCGTTTTACGCCGATGGCGGCAAGTGGGACGAGTTCATTCGGGTACTCGAAGGTCAGAAGACCAAAGAGACCGACGACAAGAACAAGATCAGCTTGCTCATGAAGACGGCGCGTCTCTGGCTCGATCAGAAGCAAAAAGCTGATCGCGCCACGAAGGCGTACGAAGAGGTTTGGACGATCGATGCGTCGTACTTGCCTGCAGCCGAAGCGTTGATTCCGCTCTACACGCAGGCAAACAATGCCAAGGGGCTCGCGACTGCGATCGAGGTAAAACTCTCGCACGATCAAGACGCGATTACGCGTCTCGATCTCTACCGCGAAGTCGCGGAGCTTTATGAAACGAAGCTCAAGGAGCCGCAGAAGGCCTTTGAGCGGTTCTTGTCGGCATTCGAGATCGCACCGAGCGATACGCAATGCATCGACGATGTCGAACGCGTTGCACGCACGACGGGCAGCTGGGAAGCCGTCATCGCTTCGTACCGGAAGATGATCGAAGAGGCCGATGCCGAGTCCGATCGCGACCTCGGTATTGCGCTTCGTTTGCGCCTTGGACGCGTTCTCGTCGACGAAGTGAATCGCATCGACGATGCGCTCGCTCAGTTCCGCGCTGTCTACGACACCGACAGCGAAAACGCAGAAGCGATCGAAGCTCTCGAGCGCCTCTATCGCAACACATCGCGTTTCAACGAACTACTCGAGATCCAGAAGCGCAAGCTCCAGCTAGCCGAAGACACCGAAGCGAAGAAGACGATTCGGTACGCGATTGCCGAGCTATTCGTCAACGAGCTGAACGATCGCGCGAGTGCGATCTCGACGTACAACGAAGTGCTCGAAGACGATCCGGCGGATGCACCGGCGCTCGAAGCACTCGACACGCTCTACCGTTTGCAAGCGCAATGGGAGCAATACGTCGATGTGCTCAAGCGTCGCATTGAGTTGAATTTGGGCGACGAGGTCACGGTCGATCTCAAGTACCGCCTTGGATCCACGCTCGAGAAGCATTTGCAGGATCCGCACGGCGCGCTCGAGAACTACCGCGAGATTCTCGCGCTCGATCCTGCGCACGAGGGAGCCCGTTTGGCCCTCGAAACACTTCTCGAGAACGAAGAGCTCCGCGCGGAAGCCGCGGAGATTCTCCAAGAGATTTACGAATCGCGTGGTGACTGGGAAAAACTCATCCAGTCGCTCGAAATACTCGCAGCTGCAGAAGGCAACGTAGGCGCACGCGTCAACTTGCTCCGCAAAGTCGCTCGTGTTGCGGCGGAAAACATTTCGAGTCTCGAACGAGCGTTCGAAGCGCAGAGCCGAGCTTTGCGTGATGATCCTTCGAATGCGGACACGCGTGGCGAACTCGAACAGTTTGCGGCC
The DNA here is from genome assembly GCA_031415295.1 of Polyangiaceae bacterium. Classification (GTDB taxonomy): domain Bacteria; phylum Myxococcota_A; class Polyangia; order Polyangiales; family Polyangiaceae; genus Polyangium. The sequence continues at coordinate 2,596 of JANORL010000855.1, forward strand.
CAAGCAAATTCCTGGGACAAACTCTTCGCGGTCTTCAGCGAGATCGCTGGTGGTTTGAGTGATGAGCGTTTGGCGCGTGAGTACTGGATGCGTCTCGCCGGCATTTCCGAGAAGCTCGGCAAAGTCGAAGATGCGGCCAACGGATACAAGCGCGTGCTCGAAATCGATCCGGCAGATCCGGAAGCGCTTTCCGGCATGGACGCGCTCTACACGCGAACGGAACGCTGGCAGGACCTTATCGAGGTTTACCGCCGTCGCATCGTCATCGCGCCCGAGTTCACGGATCGCGAAGTGCTCTTCGATCAGATGGCGATCGTGTACGAGGAAAAACTCTCACGACCCGAAGATGCGATAGCGGCGTACCAAGAAGTGCTCCGCGAGGATCCCACGAGTCACATTGCGCTGACGAAGCTCGACGGCCTATTCACGCGCCAATCGATGTGGCAGGACCTCGCCGACAACCTCGAACAACAACTTCGTTATGCGACCGAAGACGAAGTTCAGATCCTGTTGATGCTTCGCCTTGCGGCACTACGCGAGACGAAGATGAATTTGCTCGATACGGCCATCGAAGGGTATCGGCAGGTTCTCGAGCGCGAGCCGACGAATGAGGAAGCGCTTGGAGCGCTCGAACGTCTCGGCAAGTTGGCCGAGCACGAGGAGAAGATCGCGGAGATCTTAGAGCCGCTCTATCGCGCATCTGGTGACTTCATGAAGCTCATCGGCGTGCACGAAGTGCAGGTTCGTCGCACGGACGACTTGTCGCGAAAGGTGGAGTTGCTCCATCAGATCGCGACTTTGTACGAGGATGCAGGCGGCGATTTGAACGCCGCGTTCGACACGCATGCACGAGCGCTTGCACACGATCCGTCGCTCGATACGACGCAACAAGCGCTCGAGCGTTTGGCTCGTGCAACGGGCCGTCTCGCAGATCAAGCGAAGGTGCTGGAAGACCTTGCGGCCACGCAGCAAGAGCCAGAGCTTGGTAGTCAGCTTTTCATGATGAGCGCGCGGGTTTACGAAGAACTCGCCGACGTCGAGAGCGCTATCAAGCACTACCGCACGGTTCTGCGCATCGACACGCGCAACCTTGCTGCGGCCGAAGCACTCGAGAATCTGTTCCGTGCGGCGGAGCGATATCCCGAGTTGTCGGAAGTTTTGCAGCAGAAGGCGGAGATTCTCGACGAATTTGGCGAGAAAAAGAGCGCGCTGTTTCAAGCAGCATCGATCGAAGAAGACGTTCTTCAGAAGCACGATGCGGCGATCGCGGTGTACGGCAAGATTCTCGATCTCGATCCCGAGGATCTCAGCGCCATCGATCAACTGATCAATCTCTACTTGGGTTTGTCCCGATGGCAGGACTTGCTCGCGGTCTACACGAAGAAGATCGATCTTGTCGCGGAGACTGAAGAGAAGAAGAGCATCTATTACCAAATGGGTGCGGTGTACGAGAGCGAGCAGAAAGATGTGACTGCCGCGATCGACACCTACCAACGCGTGTTGGAACTCGATCCGGATGACTTGCAGGCGCTTGGTCGTCTCGACGTGCTTTATCAGCAGTCGCAGAACTGGCCCGAGCTGCTTGGCATTCTCGAGCATCTGTCACGCATCACGGGCGATCCGGCCGAGCAGATTTCGTACAACTACCGAATTGCGGAGCTGTACGAGAAGCATCTGAACGACGTTCAACGCTCGATCGAGCTGTACCGTGATTTGTTGGCGGTCATGTCGGATCACGAGCCGACGCTTATTGCCTTGGAAGGCATCAAGAGCGGCGATCGCGATGCGTTAGGTGCGGCGCTCGTTCTCGAGCCTATCTACGACACGTCGCAATCCTGGGAAAAACTCATCAGCGTTCTCGAAGTACAGGTCACGAAGGCGGACGATCAGTACGCCAGGGTGGACTTGCTTCATCGCATCGCGCGTCTACACGAGGAGATGCTTGGTAATCATCAAGCGGCATTCGATACGTATGCGCGAGCGGTGACGTTTGACATTACGAACCAGGATTCGTTGGCGAGCATCGAGCGTTTGGCGGGGTACGTGTCACGATGGAAAGACGTCGCGACGCTGTACGATGCGGAACTCAACAAGCTCGGCGACCAGCCGGATTTGTTTGTTGAACTGGGTCTACGTTTGGCGGGCATTTTCGAGACGCAGCTCGAGGACGTGGACAATGCGGTCGCTCGATATCGTCGCGTGCTCGAAGTAGACGCCGAGAACATCCAAGCGATCTCGTCTCTTGATCGCCTCTTCATGATGACCGAGCGGTGGACGGATCTCGTTCCTGTGCTCGCACGTGAGGCGGAGATCGCGAGCGGCGAAGAGAGTTTGGAGTTCAAGTACCGACTTGGTCAGGTCTACGAACTTCAGTTGAACGATCTTGCTGCGGCGATTGCGGCGTATCGCGAAGTGCTCGGGAACGCGCCGGATCATCCGACGACGCTCCAAGCGCTCGAAGGTTTGTTTGGCCGTGGCATTCGGCAACTCGAGATTGGTGACATTCTCGAACCGCTCTACGAAACGTCGAACGAGTGGGAGAAGCTGCTTGGGGTTCTCGAAGCCAAACTCACGTACCTGAAAGAGGCCGAAGAACGCCGCACCATGTATTACCGCATGGCCGAGATTAACGAGGAACGCCTCGTGGCTCTCGACGGCGCGCTTGGGATCTACGTTCGGTCGCTGAAGGAATATCCGACTGACGAGAAGACACTCGAGGAGATCGAGCGTCTTGGTCGAGCGACGGATAGCGGCTGGGAAATGGTCGCCAACGCGTACGCGGACGTGCTTGGCCTGCACAATGACAAGGCAGTGCAGACGGCGACGGGTTTGCGTTTGGCGCGGGTCTTCGAGGAAGAGCTTGGTGACATCACCAAGGCCGAAGAGACGTATCGCTACGTGCTTGGCGTCGAGCCGCTCGAACCGAAAGCGCTCGTTGAACTCGATCGCATCTACACGTCGCTCGAGAGTTGGGCGGAGCTTGCCCAGATCCTCGAACAACGTGTGAAGGTGCCCGGTGAACCGTACGAACTCGTAGAATTGTGGGGACGTCTCGGTCAGGTTTACGAAGAGCAACTAGGGCAGGTGGACGATGCGATTCGCGCGTTCCGTCGACTCTTCGACGAACTCGAACCGCAAAACGAGGCAGCGGTTTACGCTCTCGAACGCCTCTATGGCGCCAAGGGTTCGTGGAACGACCTCATGGGCGTCTACAACCGCGAACTCGAGATCACGACGAACGAACGCGACGTGCGCGCGAAGATGGCGCGCTTGCTCGCAGCGCCCGAGCATCTGAACAACATCAGCGCTGCGATCGACACGTGGAAGCAGGTCCTCGACATTGGTGGCGAGGACACTGAGGCGTTGTTTGCCTTGGCAAACTTGTACGAACGTGAAGCACGTTGGGGCGAGTTGTGCGAAGTGCTCGAACGTCAGTTCGACGTCGAACAATCGGACGAAGGTCGAGTGGCCGTCTTGCTTCGCCGCGCGAAGCTTTTCAACGACCAACTCACTCGTGACGATCTGGCGCTCGACGATTACAACCGCGCGCTCGACATCGAGTACGCCAATGCGGAAGCGCTGTACGCGATTGCGGAGATTTGGCGCAAACGCACGACGCACGAGAGCCAATCCACGGAACTCGTGGCCGTGTTGCATCAGACCGTGGATCGCTGCGGTGCAATACTTCCGCCCGAGAACATGATCGCGCTCTTCCGCGAACTTGGTCTCACGTACCAAAATATTCTGCAGCAGCCGTACGATGCGATTGACGCGTGGAGAAAGTTGCTCGCCGTCGATCCGCGTGACTTCGAGGCTATGGCGGCTCTCGAAAACCTCCTCCGCGCTGAAGAGCGATGGGTCGAGGTAATCGACGTCAAGATGGGTCGCGCTGCGGCCTACGAAGATTCGCGTGAGCAGATTCGCGAGTACCTTGAAGTTGCCGACATCTGGGAGCACCAGGTCTACGACAAGGACAAGGGCTCGGTTGCGTACGAGAAGGTCATCGAGATTGAACCGACGCATCTGCGCGCGTACTTGGCTCTCGAAGATCTACACAGCGTTGCGCATCGCGCAGAACCACTCATCGAGTTGTACTTGGCGCGTCTCGACACGCGCGAAGACACGGACGAGAAGACAGAGATTTTGCGTAAAGTTGCTCGGGTGTTCGAAGAGGAACTCGACGACAAACCGCAATCGTTCGACGCACTTCAGACGGCCTTCGAGCTCGATTACGCCAACATGGACACCGTTCGTTATCTCGAACGGATGGCGCAAGCGACAAACCGTTGGCCTGAGCTCGTGCAGAACGCGAACCGATGGCTCCAAGCGGAAACGCAGCCGCTTCCGACCATCACGCTCTGCCTGCATTTGGCGAAGTGGTACGCCGAAGACCTCGGTCATCCGGAGTATTCGCAGCCGTATTACATGAAGGTGCTCGCGATCGATCCGAACAACGTCGCGGTGTTGCGGCAAATGGCGAACTTCCACAAGAAGGGTGGCCAGTGGCAACAGCAGGGGCAAAAGCTCCAGCAAGCACGCGACATCGCGGTCAAGGACACCGATCGGAAGGAAATCCTCACAGAGCTCGGTGACGTTCTCGAGAAGAACGTGGACGTTGAACAGGGGTTGCAGTTCTACAAACAAGCCCTCGATGTCGACGCGTATCACTTGCCGGCACTCGATGCGCTCGATCGCATCTACACCGATCGCAACAATCTGAACGACCTCGTCGACATCCTGACGCGCAAAGGCAAGTCGCAAACGGACTCGGCGCAAGTCGCGCTCACGAAGCTGCGTTGCGCGGGTATCTACGAGAAAGAACTGAACCAAATCGACAAAGCAGGGCAGGTGTTTCGCGAGGTACTCGAAGTAGACGCGTCGAACCTGCTCGCTATGCGCGGCTTGGAGCGTGTCTACAACCACACGCATCAGTGGCCTGATCTCGTTGGTGTTCTCGAGATGCAACTCGACGTCGTCACGACCGAACGTGAACGCATCGAGGTGTTGCTCAAGATTGCCAAGAATCAGGAGGAGCAGTTCCTCAAGCCGGATCTCGCTGCCGTGCGACTCGAACAAGTCGTCGACATCGATCCGCAGCACGAGTTTGCCCTCGAGTCACTCGAACGTTGCTATCGCCGCATGCGTCAGTGGCACGATCTCATCAACACCTACGATCGACACATCAATGCGACGATCGATCGGCAGAAGAAGATCGACTTGTGGATGGCGACGGCGAAGGTCTACGCCGAGGAGCTTCAGGACTTCACCAAGGCGATCGATAGCTGGCTCAACATCACGGACCTCAACGACACCCACATTGTCGCGCTCGAGGCTCTCGCGAAGCTTTACGAGAAGCAGGACGATTCGCATCGCGCCATCGAATACATGACGCGGGTCGCGGATCTGACCCCGGATGGCAAGCAGCGCGTCGAGATGTATTACCGAATTGGTAAGCAGCTCGAAGAGAAGATCGGCGATCGGATGCAAGCGAGAGATCGCTTCGAGATGGCGTTGGATCTTGATCCGACGCACGTCCCGACGCTCGCGGCATTGCGGGTCATTGCGATTGATTCGGCAGACTGGGTCCTGGCTGCGCGTTACTTCGATCAAGAACAGCAGAACACTGAGCTTCCGCGCCCACGCGCGAAGCTTCTCGTCGAACTCGGCAAGGTGCGCGACGACATGCTCGGCGAGCATGATCTTGCGGTGCAGGCGTACGAACTTGCGTTGCAAAGCGACCCGGACAACGAGGACGCAGCGATGCCGCTGCTGACCGAGTACGTGACGACGGAGAAGTGGCCCAAGGCCGAACCTCTCGCCGAAATGCTCGTGAAGAAGAGCGGCAAGCGCGAGAAGTTGGAGCAGCATCGACTCCAGAACACGTTCGGTAAGGTGCTCGTTTCGCTGAGCAAATACGAACCGGCACTGAAGGCATACCAAGCCGCTTATCAGCTCGATCTCACGAGCCAAGAGACCATTCGCGGTTTGGCGGACGTGTGCTTCAAGTTGAGCGATTGGGCCGGTGCCCTGACAAACTATCAGAAGGTGCTCACGGCACTTGGTGAGGATGAGACCGAGGAACGTGCGAACGTTTATTACAAGCTCGGTCTCATCAAGCAGGGCCAAGGGCAGGCCAAACAGGCGATCAACAACTTCGAGAAAGCTCTTGGAGTCGAGCCTGCGCACCGTCCAACGCTCGATGCGATGGTCGGTGTCTACGACGCCCTGAAGGACTGGAAGCAAGTGGCGCACTACAAGCGCCAGATCCTCGACAACATCATCGATGGTGCCGAGCGCTTCAAGGTCCTCCAAGAGATTGCGGACGTTTGGAAGAAAGATCAGAACTCGCAGAAGGCCGTCGAAGCACTCGAGGAAGCTCTCGACCTCGAGCCGCAGAACCACAAGCTTCTCCACACGTTGCTCGAGCTCTATCAACAGCTCAGCCAGTGGGAGAAGATGGTCGACTGCTTGCAACGCATCGCCGAGATAGAGCCGCAGCCGAAACGCAAGTCGCGCTACTTCTACACGATGGCGCAGCTCTACCGCGACAAACTCACCGACATGGGTCGTGCGGTAGATCTGTTCAACGATGCGCTCGATCTGGATCCGAACTTCCTCGACGCGTTTGAGCGCATCAACAAGATCCTCACCTCGCAGAAGGAGTGGAAACAGCTCGAGCGTGCGTACCGAAAGATGATCCACCGCGTCGCGGGCAAGGGAAACGCGGACCTCGAGTTCGCGCTCTGGCACGCGCTCGGTCTCATCTATCGCGACCGTCTCGAAGACCACGCCAAGGCGGTCGAGACGTTCCGAATCTCGTCACGGTTGAAGCCCGAAGACGTGCAGGAACATCAGATCCTTGCGCAACTTTTCACGAGCCTCGGTCAGAACGACGACGCGATTGGCGAATACCAATCGCTCGTGCGGATTGACGCGACAAACTCGGACACGTACCACGAGTTGTATCGCCTCTACGTCGAGCAGAAGGCGTACGACCCTGCGTGGTGCACGGCAGCGGCATTGGCGCTCCTTCGCCAAGCGGAAGAAGATGAACAGAAGTTCTTCGACGATTACCGCCCGCAGGGGATGCTCCAGGTCAAGAGCCGTCTCGACAACGAATCGTGGCTCCGCAACCTCTTCCACGAGGAAGAGAACCTCTACATCGGCAAGATCTTCGAGATGATCGCTTCCGCAGCGCTCAAGGCGAAGATCATGACGCTCGAGGCGAAGAAGGAGCGACCGGTTCTCGATCCGCGTTTCCGTCAGGATCCGGCGACGTCGACCGTTACGTTTGCCCGTACGTTCGGGTGGGCTTCGCAGGTGCTCGGCATCTCGTGCCCCGCTCTCTACGTCCGCAGCGACGTGCCTGGTGCGCTCGTAGCCGTGCCTGCCGAACCACCATCATCCGTTGCTGGTCAAACGGTTCTCACCGGGTTCTCGCCGCAAGAACTCACGTTCATCATCGGCAAGCACCTCGCGATGTACCGCGGCGAGCACTACATCAAGACACTGTTCCCCACGGTGACGGAACTGACCGTACTTCTCTTTGCCGCGATGAAACTCGTGCAATCCGATACGCCATCGCCGCCGGACATCGAGAAGCAGGTGATGGCTACAGCGCAGACGATCAAGCAATTCATGCAGCCCGTGCAGCTTGAAGGTCTGAAGATGGTCGTGAAGAAGTTCGTTGCAGATGGTGCCAAGGCAAACCTGAAGCGCTGGTCGCAATGCGTCGACATCACGGCTACTCGCGCAGGCTTCTTGCTCTGCGGCGATCTCGAGATTGCCAAGAAGATCATTGCGTCCGAGCCTCAGCAGCCCGGCGATCTTCCGCCTCAAGAGAAGCTCAAGGAACTGCTCTTGTTCTCGGTTTCAGACCCATACTTCGCCCTGCGTCAGTCGCTTGGTATCGCCATCGGGACTGAATGATACGGTTTCGTAAGAAGTAGAAAACGCCGGGTGGCTACCAAGCCATCCGGCGTTTCCTTTTGCACACCAAGCGTTGGGTTCGTCGTTTGACGTTGTGCGTAGGCTCTTCACATTGTGATTCACAGTGCGCGTGCACCGTCGCCCGCGTCGAGCGTGCACTCGCGCGTTGACCCGTTCTCACTCCACGCTGCTTACAAATCGCCTGGCGGCAAACCCAGCACTTGATCGAGTGTTGGCGTCAGGTAGCCGTAGGCTTCCGCAGCCGTCAGAAGGCTCGCGTTGTGTGGCAGGTTCGACAGGAATGCGCGCGCATAAGGCGTGCCCTCGAGGCCTTTCAGACGGCGTTCGAGCAGCGGGATCGCGCGCTCGATTGCGTCGCGCGCTTTTTTCAAATCACCCATATCGACGTAAGAGTCGTGCAAGGTGAGAAAAATCGACGCCTCGTTCAGCAGACTCGGTGCCCCTGATTCGACCAAGCGCGAAGCTTCTTTGACCAGCTCGATCGACTGTTCCGGATTTCCAAACCTTCGTTCTGCTTCAGCCCAGAATCCAAGGGCTACCGGTAACACGTCACGGTTTTCCGTGGAACGGTATGCTTCCGTCGCCAGTTTCAAAAGTGATCGCGCCCGAGAAATGTTGCCCGTGCCGCTCACACGCAGCAGTTCGCATCCGCGGTAAAACAGCGTGCCAAGTGTGACGCGATCCCGAACGACCCAGCTACCTGTCGCTGCTTCGTCGGCGCTGGCTCGGGTTTCCGTGAGGAAGCTGTCGATGCGGCTGTCGGCGCCAAACGTAGCGGCCCAACAAAGCATGTTCATTTGCGCATTGCGCACAGTTCCAGGACTGCCGATGGCCGATGCTTTCGTCAAGCCTGCTTCGAGTTGAGACAACGCTTCATTGCGTGCACCGATGGTTGTCAGTGCGAACCCGAGGTTCGTCACAAGCATCGCTTCGCGCTCTTGCAGACCGGCGAGTTTTGCCGAGCGTGCCGAGTTGCGTCGTGCATCGAGTGCCGCGCCAAGTTGCCCTTGGGTTTGTCGCACGACAGCGAGGGCTTGCCATGCATCGACCGCTGCCCAATCGATCTCGCCCTTGTCCGTCAGGTCGAGCAGTACGCGCGTTTCTCGTTCCGCAAGAGCGAGTTGTCCGGCGTAGGCGTAGAGATTCGCCAGAGCGGCTGTACAGCGGGCCATCTCCTCGATGAGGCCAATGCTGCTGGCTCGATCTCGAATCTCGATCAAACGCTCTTCGATGTGAATTCCGGTGCCCAGCGCGTAGTCGTATCGGACGCGAGCACCGAGTGATCGGATCTCGCTTTCGTCGTCGTAGACGTTTTCGGCCATCGCTTGGATGGCTTCGTTGCGTTGGTAGGAACGTGCATCGAGGCGACTATGAGCTTCGTCGAGTAACACGGCGCGACCAAACGCGATGGGTTTGTCTGTCGCGAAAACGAGTGCCCTGTCCGCCATTTTTACGGCGTCTTGTAACGAGTTTGTCGCGAGCGCTCGTTTGGCGGCTGTCTCCCAATGATCGGCGGCTTTCTCGCGCCGTTCGCCCAAGTCGAAGTGCTGCGCCACAGTCGCGGCGTCTTCACCCATCGTGGCCAGCCACTCCCCAGCAGTGGCGTGCATCTGCTTGCGTAGTTCTTCGCTTGCAGAGGTGTACGCGACGTCACGCACGAGCGCGTGCTTGAAGAGAAATTCTCGTGTGCTTGCGAATCGGCTCGCTCCGGTCTCGACGAGTAGTTCGGCGGCGATGAGTTTTTTCAGCGTTAGGTCAGCGTCCTGAACCCCAACCGCTGCAATACCCGCGTCCCACACGCTCAAGCCAAAGACACTCATGCGGACGACTGCTTCACGCGTGGCATCGTCGAGAGAATCGAGGCTGACTTGGATCGCCGCTTCGATCGTCGCAGCTGTGGCGACGTCTTTTCCGGCCGCGATGACCCGCGCGAGTTCTTCGGCGAACAGAGGCGAACCGGCGGCCTGCTGCGCAACGCGATCGAGCGTTGCTTCATCCGCGCCTTCACCGATGACCGCGCGAGCAATTTCTTTGGTCGCACGTTTTGTCATCGGACGAAGCTCGATGCGCACGTGATCTCGCCCGACGAACCGTTGTCCTTGATCACGCCAAAACAGAGGGCGCATCACCATCATCACGAAAAGCGGAAGGTTTGTCGCTCTTCCAAGCAGATGTTCGATCCACGAAATGCTTTCTGGATCCGACCACTGGGCATCCTCGAACATCAGCACACACGGACTCGCCGTTGCAGCACCGATCGCGAGTTCGGTCATCGACAAGTACAGCGAGTCACGCGCGCCACGAGGATCGAGCCCATCGTCGAAAGGTTGGTTCGCGAGCAAGCGCGACAGCGGCGAGTCTTCGACGTTCTTCACTTTGCGCGAACGAAGAGCTTGCTCGACTTGCTCGATGTTGGCGCCTTTGGGCAACCCCAACAGCGTGCGCAGAGCATCCGTTGCAACACCAAGCGCTTGGGCACGACCAAATGATTCGCAACGAACTCGTACGAGTAACGGAGGTTCGTCCCGTCCCATCACTCGAGTGACGAACTCGCGCGCCAAACGGCTCTTGCCGATTCCCGGTGGACCAGAAATCGTCACGATGATCGGCGTTGTATCTTCCGCGCAACGTTCGTACGCAGCCAAAGCATTCAGCAGCTCAGCTTCACGCCCGACGAATTGCACCGTTTTGGTAGGAGCTTTGACCGGTGCGCCGACTTTGACGTCGCCGTTCGACAACGCTTCGAAGTGAAAACGTCCTCGAGCAAGTTCCTTCGTTGTGCTGTCTGCAAGCACGTTGCCTTCGCCCGCTTTGCGAGCGAGCGCGCTTGCACGATCGACGACGTCTCCTGCAGAACGAACCTTGTCGACACGCATACGGCCTGTCGCAATGCCAATGCATGCACCGAGGTCGCCAAGCCATCGGCCGAGATCCAGCGCGCGCATCGCTTCGTCGCCATGGGCTTGTTTCATGCCCAAGTGCGCAACGATTGAATCTGCCCCGAGTGGCAACGCATCAGCACCATGCGCTTTCAAACGATCGAGCAGTTGGCGACGTTGTTCTTTTGTGCCGACTTG
>JANORL010000856.1:0-4138 GCA_031415295.1 Polyangiaceae bacterium
AATGAAGAAAAAGGTTCAGTGATACGGACAGGTTAGGGGATCCGCGAGTCGGCGTGGGGCTGTTGGCGCGCGCCAATTCGAAATCGCAAGGTGGGTCCGTTTTGGTGAGCAGAAGTGGGTCCGTTTTGGTGAGCGCTGAAGCCCACCAAGACAAACCTGCCACAATGGCTGCGTCTTTCACGAAATCCACCAACGATCCCGGGCCGAACGACGTAATGATTTGGCTGTGGCGCAAATTGCCATCAGCGCGCTGGTCACGCCACTTCACGCCGACTTTCCAAAGATCTTTCGTCATGATTCGGTCCTCGTCAGCGCCGTCTGGCTCGCTCGCAAATCGGCAATGTACACGTCCGTCGTCCCTTCGACATCCCGCATCGATCGATTCGCCACGAATACGCGTTCGTGATCCCGGCAATTGACCAAGTCTTCATCCAGCGGCATTCGCAAAAGCGGCCGCTTCGACGATTGCTCCTCGTACCGTTGATAAGCCAATCCCTCTTTCGCCGGATCGTCCTTCACCACCCGCGCCCAGCTATCGAGCAATGCATCGACGCTTGCGCGCAGTTTCGCTTTTACCTCGTCGATCGGATCGTCCCCTTCGCACGCTTTCCGATGCGCCTCGGCACGACTCGAGATAACGTCGCCAATGAATCCCAGCCGATCCTTCACTTCAATCAGCTTTTCCGCACCATCAGGCGCTGTCAATTGCGATTCACCCAGCCGCGCCAGCGCCACGACGAGCCCCGCCAAACCTCGATCCACCGCCCGTGGCGAAAACGGCGTAATGCTTGTCGCTTCCACGCCGCGGTAAAACGATTCATGGTACGCCGTAAAATGCTCGAAATGGGACCGATCCCGCGGCTTGTGCGCATTGAGCAGCGTCACCACCAGCCCCGGCTTTTTCGCATCACGTCCCACGCGACTCGTCGCCTGAATGTATTCCGCCGTCGTTTTAGGCTGCCCACACACGACCATGAGCCCCAAACGAGTAATATCGACGCCGACCGAAATCATATTCGACGCGAGGGCGACATCCACGGCCGCATGTTTCTTCGTTTTTTCGAAAAAAACTTGCTCCAGACGTTCTTTGGCTTCTTTTACGGCATCCGTCGTGCGGCGGCTCGTCAATTCCACGCATTCGAAAGCGATGTGCCGATTCACGAACAATGTGCACGTTTCGCCCACCCGATGGCGCAAAAACATACGCATCAGCCGCGCGCGAACCTCTTCTTCCACGATCCGTTGCGACCCGCCCAGCTCGCGCAGGCTATTAAAATATCCGACCAGCGTCATATACGGGTCGGCCTCTTTTGGATCGGCTGCATATGCTTTTTGTGCCGCTGCCAGAAGTGCAATGTACGAGCGCATAAGCAGCACTTTTTGGCTTCGACCCGGTCCGGACAAACCAAGGTAATACCGCGCATTCGCTTTCGGGACGGGAATCGTTTGCGCGAAAAAAGAATCTTTGCGATTCGGTCCTGGCGGAGGAAATACCTCCACGCGCGACCTTCCAAAAAGCGCTTGCACCTGCGCTTGTGCGCGACGCACCGTCGCAGTTGACGCCACGATTTTCGGTCGCACGCGTTTGTCCCCCACGTGCCGCGTCGTCAAATAGTCAATGGCCGTTTCGTACAGTCCCACCATCGTTCCCAGCGGTCCCGAAATCAAATGCAGCTCGTCTTGGATAATCAAATCGGGCGGCAACAGCGCTTCAGGCAAGGGACGCGCGGTCGGGGGTACTTGTGCCGGTCCGTAAAACCCGAGATCATTGTAATGCGTTACGTTTTTCCCAAGCAAAAGGCCCGTTTTCCCAACCCACGGCAAACCGGCGAACTTGTCCACCGTCGCAATCAAAAAGCACGGCAGTTCCTGATAGATTTCGTCGTCCACCGCGAGGATCGGAATGCCATCGGGGAATTCTTTCTGCCACCGGAATTCGCACTTCTTCTCTCCGCACATCAGGCGAAGCTGCTGCGGGTTTTTATAATCCGGCTTCAGGTCGAACGTATCCTGATCGAATGATTTCTGGCACCACGGGCACTTGTCAATCGGGATTGGCGATGGGTTTTTCTTGGGATCCTCGCGAAACGCATTCACCCGACGCAACGCCGTCGTATCGTCGTACTCTTTGTCCGTACCGAACCTGTTTGGCGTGGCATTCTTACCAACCCACAAACCAATCGAAAACCGTTTCGGTCCAAATTTCTTCGGTTCCTTGCGCCGCTTCAATTCGAGCGCGCAAATCAACGTTGCCGCGCGTTCCAATTGGTCCAGCGTCAGCAGTCGCAACGTGTAGCGCATCAGCACCGCGACACCCGCCGACGATAACCCTGGATGCGTTAGGCGGCGCAGCACCAGCGTAAATGCAGCGAGGCCCAAATACGCTTCGGTTTTTCCGCCACCCGTCGGGAAAAAGATCAAATCCACTGCGTCGCGCTCGTCGCTCGTCGGATCAATTTGTCCCGGCACGTTCATCAACAAAAACGCGAGCTGAAAGACGCGCCAAGCAGGCGTGAATTTGCCCGCAGCCACTTTCTCTGGATCCTTGATTCTTTCGCGCGCAGTTTGCGCCGCCGCCATGACCTCATTGGTTATGGCAAACGCTTCGAGTGCCACGGCATTCGTTTCCAAAATCCGAATGCCCCGCTCGATCCGTTCCTTGGCCATCCGCGCCGCATTCAACAATGCCTCCGCCGTTTCTTTACGCACCGGATGGCCGTCGATCTCGGTATCTTGCTGCCCAATCCATTCACCATACGTTATCGGCAAACGTCCCAGCTTTTCGCGCACGGTTTTTCCGTCGCTTATCTTGGCCAGGTCGCCCATTTTTAGCTCGATGCCGCCGATCTTGTCGTTATGGTCGACCTTTTCCACTTCGGCTGACGGCAACCAGGTCGTCGCCACTTCATTACAAAACCCGTTTTTGCCTTGACCTTGGATCTTGGCCGCTGTAGAAACGCCGTGCCCCACAGCATATTCGAAGCAATCGCGGTACAGCAGGTCGCCAATCTTTTCATCGATATCGTCGTCTTTTCGAGCACCGCGCAGATTCGGCCGCGGTACGAAGTCTTCAGCCGACGAAACCGTCAATCGAGTTTGAAAAACATAGCCTCGATCTTCTTCGGGCCGCCCCACTGGAGCGCGTTGATTAATCAAAAAAATCGTCGCATATCGAGTTCCTTGGTCCACAAAATTTAATTCGGTCTCGGGAACCGGGCGTAATACGACCCGTAACATCATGCCGTCCGAACCCTTGATCGCCTGTTGAATCGGCGATTTGTCGTCCAGCAGAATCTCTTCCGTGTAATCATGCGGCGTGCGTACCCAATGCTGTCTCGACCGCGTATCCTCGGCGGGGGGCACATCGCTATCGCCCTTGCGACGCGTGTTGTTATCGCCCTCGGTTCGTGCTTCCGGCGTTTTGGGCTCATACGTTCCGTAAGTAATGCGTACGGTGAGCCGTTTGCATTCGGCACGCACCAGGACACTAAGCCCCAGACTCGATGGAAACATGGGGCGGCGCGCGGTCGACGCTTCGGATTCACCTTCGGCGGCGTCGTCAATGGCCGAGGACAAATCGTCGTCGGCTTCATCGTCTTGTTTCTCTTCGGCTTTTTGACCCGTGGGCGCTAAAAACCCCGTCAAATACCAGTGCGACGGGGACGAAGAAAGCGCTTCGCGGATTAGGTGGGCATCACGAGGATCATCGGGGTCGGGACCGATGAGGTCATTCCGAAGGGCGTACACGAGATCGGCGCGAACAGCGGCGGAAGTGGCCATCGTTCGGCAGAGTAGAACAACGGCGGAGAGAATGGAAGGGGTAGGAACGGGAGGTGGTGGTTTTAGAGGGTGTCTATCAGGCTGCTGCGCAAATCGGTGCGTCGGTCGGCCTTACTCAGCCTACTAAAGTACGCTTCCGTCGGCCTCCCTAGCCCCGATTCGCTCGCGACGCCTGATAGACACCCTCTTCGACTCCCTCGCTCATCCCTCCGACTCACTCCTAACGATATACCGGCATTGGCAAAGCATTTCACGTAATGACCGACAGTCCCGTCGTTGCCATTGCGTCCGTCATTGAATGAGCCACGAATGGTAATACGCGAGAATCTCGCGAGCGATGAACAATGGCTCTTTCATG
>JANORL010000857.1:0-3644 GCA_031415295.1 Polyangiaceae bacterium
CCAAACCGAGCCTGGTGGCGTGTGCGAAGGACGTACCGAATCTGGTCGCAGTGGGCGTATAGAATCGATTGCGCTTTTCTTTGTGCCCGAATGAGGGCATCATGGCGCGATGTTGCAACGATACGCTTCTTTCTTGGGCTCGTGTGTCGTGTTGTTGGCCGTTGCCGCTTGCGGACCCGGAACGTCGTCGACGGAATCGACGACAACATCTGGCGCTTCCAGCGGCGGCGGTGCCAATGGCGGCGAAGGCGGCAGTGGTAGCAGCACTGGGGGAGGAGGCAATGGGGGGGCTGTCAACGTGACCTGTCCATCGATTCCCGCATGTAATGCGCCGCTTCCTAATCCAGGGACGGCGACGGATTGGAATGCGATTATCCCACCATTTGGCAGTCCAAATCATCGCGGACGGGACATGTTTTACAATCCCGGCGACGCGCAATGGATCATGTCCAAGTTCTCCTACGGAACGCTCGACGACGACATCAAAGGCGAATTCGTCGATATGTACGTGCTTCGCGATTGCGGAGATAAATGGGAATTTTTGGGTACATCTACAACGACGGAAGACGGTGAACACGCAACAGTCGAAGGCGTCGAAGATACCGGCGGGCGCATTTATTTCCAGATTCCTGCCGCCAAAGCCCTGGGGCTCGGTTGGCATCGAATACATATGGTGGTCAAGGGTGATCTTTCTTCGACGGATCTGTACATCAATGTCGTGGAAAAAGGCGCTCCGATCATCGTGAGCGATATCGATGGCACCCTCACGACGTACGAAACCGAAGAATTCGTGGCGTTGGCGACCGGTTCACTTCCGGCGATGCAAAAAGACGCGTCGAACCTGTTTAATATTTTCGCCAACAAAGGCTACAACATCTTTTACATGACTGCTCGACCGGAATGGCTTGGACAACGCACACGCGATTTTTTCGAGCAATATGGTTTTCCGCGGGGTATCGTGCACACGACGCTCACGAAGTCAGGCGCGCTCGGAAGCGAAGCTGCGACGTACAAGACGAACGAGCTTTCGATGATTGCCAACCGAGGCCTCGTACCGAGCTACGCATTTGGCAACACGGAAAGCGACGCGGCCGCGTATTTTAATGCGCAAGTGAAGCCGGACGACCACCGCGTGTTCATTCAATTCGACGATACCGTACACAACGGGCGACGAATCGAACAATACACGGAACTACTCGGGGAAGCCGATGGATTGCCGTCTGTTTGTCAATAACGAGATGGGGCTATCAACGACACTGCAATTCGGTCTTCACTCGCCGACTAGGCCCACGGCATCCATTTTTCATCGGCCTTTCTAAAACGTCACCAACCGCTCGTCCCCGCTTCACCCTTGAATGGCCCGCACAAATCCGACGTCACCCATCCGCCGTAAAACCCACCAGCTTGTGGTAAAACTCGCTCGCCGTCCACAAAACACGCCAAGTTCGTAGCGTAAAACGCAATCGTTGCGCCAAGATCACTGTACATGGAATCGATTGGATCGGGATAAGCCCACGCTGCACGTCGAAGCCGAATATCGCCAACGACCACATCGAAATATTCGGCTTGGCCCTTCCATTCGCAAAACGAACCGCCAGAAACACGCTCCATACGCGACATGTCCATATCCGCCCGAGGCAAATACCATGTCGGCGGGTGAGATGTCTCGAGCAGCCGAAACGCTCCACGCGTATCGACAATCACGACATCACCAAGCTTTACGAGGACGTGACGTTTGTCCGCTACGATGATCGGCGGTCGAGGATAGTCCCAAACGGATTCTTGATTTGGCGCTGGATCAATCGCAAATTGTGGACGAACACTTCCGCGCCACGACCAACTCGCGCGTGCCTGTTCAACCCAAGCTGGAATGGTTTTTGGGGACGGCATGCGGCAAGGAAAGCACCTTGCGACGCGCGTGCAAGGAAGGATTGTTTAATTCCGCGGCGCCCACGGATCTTTGACGGTCACATGCACGACTGGCTGCACAGGACCAGACACGCGCAAAAATGGATTGATGACTCCAGGCGACAGCGAAGCGCTCGTGGTCGATGTATTGACGGGTTTTTTGCGAGGAACAACAATTGGGCGCGGGCGCGGAGGAGGAGCGGCGATTTCCGGTTCGGGACTCAATGCCAATTCAATGGAACTGCGCGCTTTGGCAATTTGAGCAAGAGCGTTCGTGCGTTCGCGGGAAGGAGCAGCGGTGGCGGCTTGGACTTCTTGCTCGGCGCGATCGAGGAATGCGAGACCCCGAGCGAGGCGAAAGCGAGTGACTTGTTCAACGGTGGGAACGACGGCTTCCTCGCCATCACAAGCGATGGACTCGGCGATTGCGCCACGACCGACGACAAAAACGAATGCGCCGGCAAAAACAAGGGTCGAAACTTTCCAGATGTTGACCATGGGGCCTCCCTACGACTCGACGTGTAGCGGCAGGTAGCAACGAGGACCCAAAACGTGACCAACTATTTTTTCAACAGGTTATTTGGGGTTTCACCCCAAACCCCACGAGGGCTCCCCGCCCTCGACCCGGTAAGGGGCAATGCCCCTTAACCCGTGCATGGATCGACCGCGATGCGCTCGATCCACAAGGGGATGTTGATTTGCGCGAAAGGTGTCAGCCGAGTGCTGCAAGCGCTGCGTCGTAGTTCGGTTCGTTGGCGATTTCGGCGACCAGTTCCGAGTGGATGACTTTGTTGTCGCCATCAAGCACGACGACAGCTCGTGCGGTCAGGCCCGCGAACGGACCTGCGGTGATTTCCACGCCGTAGTCCTTGCCAAACGACGAACGAAACGCCGAAAGCGACTCGCACTTGTCGATGCCTTCAGCGCCGCAAAAACGTTTCTGCGCAAACGGAAGGTCTTCGGAAATGTTGAGTACGGTAATGCCTTTTTCCGAGGCGTGTTTGTTGAACTTGCGAACGGACGTCGCGCAAACCGCCGTATCGATGCTGGGGAAAATATTGAGAATCTTCTTGCCCGAAAACGCAGCGAGCGTCGCGCGGGACAAGTCGCTACGCACAAGGCTGAAATCAGGGGCAGCATCGCCCACTTTCGGCAAATCACCTGCGGTGGGAATGGGATTGCCCTTCAACGTAATGGTCGCCATGGGAATTTTTCTCCGGTTGCGTATTTTGCGCGTTGCGCCCTCGAATCAGCGGCGCATGCGGCGCGGATTGTAGTCACTTCAAACGACTCGACAAGAGGATGTGTCGCCACGTCACGTACACGAGCGCGAAACGTGGCGTAGGGCACGTGATACCTCATGAGCCGCAACGAGTCGCCAATTGCTCGGCAAGGTTCGAAATGCGTGTCAGATCGAACTCACCAAACGGATCCGTGAATCGTGAACGCTCGCAGCGTCCCCACGCCTGCGCCTGCGAAAGTGGTTGGCACCTTTCGGAAAAGTGGTTGGCACCTTTCTCCGCCATCTTTTTCAGCAGCAGACCTGACCCGACTTTTTGTTAGCTCGACGCTCCTAGATATGCACTCGCAAACTCATCACAGAATCGGCGAGCGATATCCTCCATTTCGCCCTTCGCAAAGGCATACTCAATACCGAAATCATCATAAGCATACGTGAGTTGAACCCAGGTATCCAAATCGCCAGGCGTGCTGGTTGTCGACGACTTCATTCGCGC
>JANORL010000858.1:0-2472 GCA_031415295.1 Polyangiaceae bacterium
GTGGTGGTGACCGACATCGACCTGCCGGGACTCAGAGGCAATCCGGAGCGCTCGTACGCAGACACGCGTGTTTCGAATAGGTATCCAGGCCCGTTTCCGCCGTACACCGCGAGTGTGTTGGATGATTGGACCGAGAAGGGCGATGAACGTCTTCGAGCGGTCGGGGCTGACCTTCATCGACTCGGGCTAACGTCTAGCGTGTGCACGCGGCGCATTCAGGACACTCGGGTCGAAGTTCAAGTGGCACGCCTAAATGTGAATTCAGCCGCTGCAACGGAGCAGGACATTGTCAATATTGCAGATGTTGGTTTCGGAGCGTCTCAGGTATTGCCGGTGGTCGTGGCATTGCACGCGGCTCGGCCGAATCAGCTTGTTCACATTGAGCAACCTGAACTGCACCTTCATCCGAACGCGCAAGTCGCGATGGCTGACCTCTTGCTGGCAGCCGCCCGACGCGGGGTTCGCGTGGTTGTCGAGACGCATTCGTCGGTTCTCCTCAAGGCTGTTCAGGTCGCAATTGCCGAGGATGCCACGAACGAAACGCGCGACCTCGTCTCACTCAATTGGTTCTCTCGAGATGCCGAAGGAGCGACCAAGATTCGCCGAGCGGAAATCACGGGCGATGGTGGCTACGGAGATTGGCCTGTTGATTTCGCAGATGTCGAAATGGCCATCCAACGGCGTTTCCTGAATGCTTCGTTTATGAAGGAGACGAACGGTGCTGCTGGTCGTTGATACCAACGTCGCGAGGTCTGCTGGAGAGGGCAAGACGAATGCCAATACGCCAGCACCCGAGTCAATCAGCGCACTCGATGCCATCTATCAGCGCGCGCTTGCAAAGGGAGATCTGCAGGTCGCGGTCTGCATGACGCTGGTCGCGGAGTGGAACACGCACGCACGGAAGTACGCTCTGGATTAGCTGGGGAACATGCGGAGTCGCGGATTTACGCGGCTTATTCGCATCGATGACGCGGAGCGTGCGAGGGTACAGGATGCGGCGAAGCGCGTTGGACAGAACTGCCTCGTGCCCATGACGAAGGATCTACACATCGTTTGCCTCGCCGTGCAGACCGACAAGCGTGTCGTGTCTCATGAAACGAGCCTCCCAAAGCAATTGAAGGCAGCAAGGCAGCACTATTTGATACTTGACACGATACATTGGGCTCGTCCATGCCATGCGCCAACAGTGCTTTGGTTGCAGGCCGGGGCACCAGACGACGACGCCCTTGTTATTGACGCATATCCATGAGGTCCCCCGTGCACGCGCACCCGTACGGGGGACGAAAGACGGGGGATGAAAGACAGGGGATGAAAGACGCTTCAGCGGCACGTTTCTTCGGATCCACCCTGCGGCGCTTTCCTGATCCAGGGCGCTGCTGCTCCTGACCGCGCCACACGCGGCGCTTGGAGAGTGTATCCCACTATCCATCCACCTTCCCCTGCCCCTCGCGAAACCACCACGTTACACATGCCCACCTTATCAAGCACGCACCGCACCAGGTTCGCCGATGGGAGCGTGCAAAAGAGGTCGCAGCGCGCGAGGAATTGGACGTTCTGGCGTGCCCGCGATTCTGTCAGAAACTTTGCCGCATGCGTTCGCCCCGTCTATCGTGGCCCCATGCCACCCGGAACCACGTCGCGCCTCGTTTCCAAGGCGCTTGCCGCTTGCTTGATGCTGGCGCTTTCCGTTTTCCCAGTCAGTTGCGCAAGTACCGAATCGACGCCCATGCGCACGCCAACGCCCGACAATCCTTGGCCGGATTCCACGCGGGCACGCGTGCAAGAATGTGTCGAGCAAGGCGTTTCGGACCTTCCCGAAGGCCATAACTCGGTCCAATTCGACTTGTTCGTGACGCCGGATGGACTCGTGCAGGAGGTGCGTGCAAAAGGCTCGGAGCTTGCCGCGCACGATGTGCAAATATGCATCAATCAAGCGCTCAAAGCGATGAGGGTGCCGGCGTTCGTGTGGAACGAGCGTCGTCGGCGTTGAACAAGCAGCCGGCGACGATGCCGTCACGTGAACTGATGGGTGACGTGACCGTGGCGACGGGCGCGACGATCGAGGAGATTTTGGCGACCCTCGAGCCGATGGTGGTGGAGGCGGGACCGGTCGGCGTCGCGGTGATCGTGGGGATCTTTGTGGTGGCGGCTGTGGTGACGTGGGGGGCTAACAAGAAGACCAAACGGTGTCAAAAGCAATGGACCGATGCGATCGTACAATGTGTAAAATGGATTTCATTGCCTAACCCGCCACGCGAACGCACCGGAGGGCACACGGATCCAGAGAAATGCGCGATGGGGTACGTCGACTTTGATTGCGGTGGAAATCGCCCCAGTGACAGCAACGGTGCTCGTCCCGGAAGGAGGAACTGATGAGCGAATCGCTTAGCGAAATGCTCGACCGGGTGCACAAGCTCATTAGTACCAACGATCCGACGGCCACCGACGAGGCGTACCGTCTGACCGAGCAAT
>JANORL010000859.1:0-6418 GCA_031415295.1 Polyangiaceae bacterium
GCGAGCCTCGACGCCACGATTGGTGGTGGTTCAGTCGATGTCGCCAACGGCTTGGCTTGTTCGGGAATGGAAGGATCTCGGCACAACGCATCGAACTCGAGCGCGACTTCACGTGCGGAAATGGGCCAATGTTCTGGCTCCGACATCAACAGTCTTGCGACCAGTTCTTCGAGACGTTCCGGCACCTCGAGAAGCAGCTCGCTCAGACGTGGAGCAGGTGTCGTGGCAAGACGCGCGATGGTCGCGATCGATGTCGAACCGATATGCGGCGGTCGGCCTGTGAGCAGTTCGAATAGCGTTGCTCCGAGTGAATACAGATCGCTGCGTGTATCGACCGTCGCGTCGCCACGTGCCTGCTCGGGCGCCATATACGCAGGCGTGCCGACGAAAACGTCGTTGCCGGCCAACGCCATGTCGCTCGGCGTCGCAACACCGAAGTCGACAAGTTTCGCCTTGAGCTGTTCCGGTGCTTCGCCTTCGCGTGACTTGCGTGCAGTACGCGTCGATTGCGGCGGCGATTCCGTATCGGGAAAACGATTCGAAAGAACGAAGATGTTCGACGGTTTGATGTCGCGATGAACGATGCCTGCATCGTGAGCAGCAGCGAGCGCGAATGCCACTTGGCGCGCCATGTCGAGCGCTTGTCGCATCGTCAAAGGTGCACGAATTTGCCGAGTGAGAAGGTCTTCGCCTTCGAGCCACTCCATCGCGATGTACGGAGCGCCTTCGTCGAATTTTCTGCCGAGCGCTGCCGTGTACGTCGAGTCGAGTGCTCCATACGCCACGACCTGCACGATGCCCGGATGATCCAACTCCTCGAGCAGCTTGCCTTCCTGCAGAAGACGTACGCGTTCGGAATGATCTGCATCGCCGGCGGCCGCAATGAGCTTCAATGCGACACGGCGTTGAGTCACGGTGTCAAACGCGCGGAACACGATGCCGACGGCGCCGCGTCCAACTTCGCGTTCGACTTGAAACCGCCCGGCGATGAGCTGCTGGGTGCGTGCCATGCTTGTTCGCGACTGCGACAGCCAAGGGTACACAATCTGCACGCGCGCCAAAAGAGCGCTCGTGCATAACCGGTACGGTCGCTTGACGGCCAGACCACGAACCCTTAGCCTCTTTCTCCCGGTGCAACGAGTGCGTGTTCGTCGTCGGCATCATCGATACGACCGATCGCACGCCGGACGCGATGCTCGTCGCGGTCGAAATCACGCTGAGTCATCGTGTATTGAGCGTCGTGTCCACGAGCTCGTGTCCACGACGCTCTCGTTACGCGCGATGAGGAGAAGCTAGAGATGCTCGAGCGTGTTGCCGTACATCAAACTCGGCTTCGCACGCCAGGCCTCGGCCTTGATGCGCGTGGCGTTGCCCTGGGTGGCAAAGGCATCGTCCTGTTGCCATCCCTCGATCGCCTTGTCGCATTTCTCGCGCTCTACACGCGCCAAAGCTCCTTGGCGGACATTCTGCGTTCGCTTTCGATCGACGTCGTACGTTCCAAACTCGGCGCACGCGAAGTAACGCTGATGTTCGCCGCTGAAACGAGCGACCGCATGGATCGTATCGCCGAGACGGCACGTTTGGCCGGGGGTTACACGTTCACCGGCACCAGCCGCCACTTCGTTCAATACCGCGATGCCGCTGCGCCGTTTGGCTACGACGTCCCGCAAATCAGCGCTGGTGACGCGCCCCTGTGGCTCTATCACAACAGTTTTTCCCAGAGCTACAGCGCCGAACGAAAGCTCGATGTGCGTGCTCTCGTCTTGCGTCTCGAACCCCACGCCGATCCGTCCGCAGGTCGTGAACCCGGTGAACGATGGCTCGCCGCAGAAGCAGGCTTGGGACCAGCCATGATCCACTACTTCGTGCGCTCTGGTGTGAACGCGGAAGTAGGTGTCGCCGAATGGCCCCCCGAATCGAGCTTCGATGACGGCCCCGTCGTTCGTTACCTCTTCCGGATCCCCATGCTGCCAGAACGCATGCTCCCGCTCCTGACACGCACGCCTGGCCTTTCGATGTTTGTCCCGGTAGCTCCCGGTGCAGCCGTCGAATGCGGCTTTCGGCATCCAGTCAACCTGCGTGCTTGTCCGGTGTTTGCCGAAACTGGACTCGTGCTTTTTCGTGGCCAAGGCAAAGACCCACTCGAGATCCAGAAGCTCCCCGCGTTTGGTGACGTGCAAGCGTTTGCCCGCGTCGAGATGCGTGAGGACAAACCGTCTCCCGTCGTGAAAACCTTGGCGTCGAGTTCGGTTTCCGTTGCGCTTCGCCTCGTCCCTACTGTCGAACCTTGGCGATCCGTCACAGCGACATGGGTCGCCACTGACGACCTGCCCGTACTCCGACGCATCGCATACGCACTCGGTCCCGATACGCTGCGCTCCGCCCGCGTTGCCTTCACAACTTCAGGAGCCGTCGTTCGACATCCAACAGGCATCGAATGCATCCCCGTCGGGCAGTTCTATCGAAAGCTCCACGAGAACCTTTTCGCACCAGCCGGATACGACGTCGTCCCCGCAGTTTCTCCCGACGTACTCTACCGCTCGCTCGGATCTCCTACGGGCCAGGTTCTTTTCCTTCGTCGCGAAGGTGATGTCGTCGGCATTCCCGAAGAAGCATTTGTCTCCCTCGAAACCGCCGTCCTCGAAGCTCAAGCGTGGATCACAGCCGGTGCAGATCGCTTCGTCGATTCACTCACCTCAGCGCTCGCGACGGAATTGCCCGAAGTGACGCTCGGCGGCGTTGGACTTCGTCCCCTCCGCGACATCGATGCCACCAACGTTACCCTCGCCAAGGACGGGACATAGTTCGGAAATGAACGAACGGTTCGAGCAGCTCGCCACCGGAATCGTTCTTCCACTCGTCGTGGGGGGAAAACTCACGCTAGCGCGTCCCTTCTGCGCGGCGGCTCTCACGGTTGGTCAAAACGAACGTCTTCTCGATCCAGATGCCCGGACAAACCTCGATGTCGCCCGCGTGCGGCGTGCTCGTCTCCTCGCTCCCGTCGACTTTCTTCCCGAATTGAACGAATCGGAATGGGCAATCGCTGCGGTCTTGAACGACCTTCTCCAAGTGACGAACCACAACCTGGCCGGAGCACTCACGAAGAGCAGATACGGCGCGTTGCTCCATTCTGTGACGAGCGTATGCACGCAAATTGCACGGCCACACGACATCGGCGACGTCCTCGCCCGCCACGCCACATTCGCCCGCGTCATGGAGTTGTTTCGCACGGACACGACGGTTTCCTGGTGGACAGGCTCGGCACGTTTTCGAGGTGAAGAACCTCCGAGTCGCCTGCTCACATGGCGGAACTGGAGGCGCGTAAGGACCGACTCCGATCGCGTTCCTCTCGCCAGCATGGCGGACAACTTGAACGCTCCTGACGACTTTCTTCAAGCACTGTCGATGTGGCTCCATCTGTCGCCGCTCACGGACATCGCCACGATGACCCGCAACGCGCCGGCGTTCGTCTGGTCATCCACCACCATCGCGCTCATCGCGGTTCCATCAGGACGAACCCTTGCGTTTCGCGCATTGGCACGTGCCAACACGGACGTCGTCACAACGGTGCTGAACAATGCCCGCTCCAAGTTGCCCCCAAACCTTGCCGCTCAGCAGGCGATTGTCGACGAGTTTTCCCTGGCCATGACCGCGGCATTCGCGAGTCACCGAGCCAATCAATCCGCTTGATTACCAGCTAAATTCGTCTTCGGGTTCGTCGGACTCTAACGACGGTTCCGGCGTGTCCTCGGACTCGAGCAAAGCAGCGAGTGCGCTGCCGTATTGTTCGGCCCGTTTGGCGCCAATGCCCGCAATGGTTGCAATGCGCGGCATCATCTCCGGATCGCGAGGCGTCATCGTCACCAAGATCGCGGCCAGTTCTTGAACGCAGTGTCCTGGCAACACGACTTGTTCATCCACACCTCGACGCTGCGCTTCACCTCGACGAAACGCAGTGATTTTTGACTCGATGTCGCGACGTTTCGCCACCGCACGGCGGTCGAAAATCGGAGGTTCGAAGAGCACACGATCGCTCGCGGGAATGTCACCAGCCGCGACGCCAGCCGCGATGGCATCGCGCCACCGAACTGTATAACGACCCGCGCGTCCCGAAACGGCGCCGCGAATGCTCCTCATGTCCGCAATGGACCTCGGTCGCTTCAGTGCGAGCTCCATCAGAACTTCATTCGTGATCACTTTGAAGGGCGGCACATTGATCGATTCAGCAATCTCTTCACGCGCCGTCGCTAGATGCATCAACACCGCACGTGTCGTGGGATCGAGCCGTTGAACACCCTTCACTCGTGCATACGCTGGTCGCTGATCCCGCGGTGGAGCCGTCGCGGATGCAAGCTTGTACGCACACTCCGCTTCGACCTCGGCAGCGATATCCATGGCCACCACTCGCTTCATGATCGCGCGCTCGAGTTGCAGCAAATACGCGACATCGTTGCTGAGGTACGCCAGGTGCGCCGGCTCGAGCGGACGTCGTGACCAGTCATGTCGTTGGTAACGTTTGTCCAGCACAACCCCTAGCTCCTGGGACAACACCGCAGACAATCCCGTCGCTTTGACCCCCAGCAGACGCGCTGCGACGGACGTGTCTCGCACGTGATCCAGTGGTGCACCGCTTTCCTGCAACAGACGGGCGTCGAACGTGAGGTCGTGCAGCACCTTGATCGGGGCGTGAGCTGCGAACAACGCAGCCAGCGCCGAAGTACTCACGCGCAACGTATCGATCACCGCGATCTTCGTTCGTTCGCCTTCCTCCCACGCGAGTTGCACCGTGCACAGCTGCGCTCGATACGCGAACAAACCATTCGCTTCGACATCAACGGCAATGGCCGACGCATGACGCGCACGCGTGACAACCGCGTCGAGTGCGTCGGCATCTTGAACGAGTGTACAGTCGTGGATCCCGCCGTCGGTGTTTGTCATGTCCGATGACGGCGATCTCGGCGTCGTTTGGTAAACCAACCCAACACCGCTACTAGCGATACGGCGGTTGCCGATGTTGACGTGTGTGTCGGGCCCTTCGTCGTCGAACACATGGGTTCGTCTTCGGTCACGGGCGGTGGCGAACATTCAGACTCGAACCCTCGCCGTGGTGACGAGTCACATGTCGAAGGAATCGACGAGCCTGGCGGATACGCGGCGCAAATCGCCGCGACGTCGTCTGCTTCCAACGTTCGCAATTCCGAACTTCCTGGCGAATAGTCCAAAAACATCGTCGCAGTGCTCGTGGTCGAGTGCGACAAACCTAAAAAATGCCCTGTTTCATGGGCGGCAATGGATGCCAAATCGAACTTCACAATCTTGTCGTCCGTCGAGAACGCCACGTTTGCCGAATTCAATTCCATGTCGACGTCGTAAATCTCCCCGGTATCCACGTTGTACGTCACCGTCGTGAGCGCCAACGTGCTGCCTCCACCGGCATGTGGCCACGCCTGATCCTGGAACAGGATCACGTTCGCGTTGCCCGCTTTCTTGTTGTACTCGTGCACGTTGCACTCGACTGGACCGAGATTCACCGCGCTGATTCGCGGATGCGTCCCACCGCCACAATCCACGTCAGCCCACGCCTGAAACGCTTGCTCGAAGATGTCGGTCGCCACCGCCAACGACACTTGAGAACTAGCGTCCCGCTGCATCGAGAAACCAACACACGGGTTTTTCCAGAACAACTCGATACCGCAGTCCGTCGGTTGCGCAGGCATACAACGCGCGCCTGTTTCGCCACCCTCGCAACTTGCCGTTCGGCAATAGGCCAAGGCCTCTCCCGTTTGCAACACGGCAACGAGGGCCAACGCCGTAGAAATCGCGACGCGTGCACGTGTTGAACGGCCGTTACTTTCGTTCTTTTTGTGCACGCCGTGCCTCCCCGATGAGTTGCAATGCCTTGTCGATCGTTGCGCCCACGAGCTGTTCGCGCGCAGCAATGTTCGGCCCTCGACGGAGCAGCAGCGTGCCTGCATCGGGACTGCCTGCGAGTTTCACAACCGACCCATCCGTCACGATCGGGTAATGCCCCTGCGCCATCACCGCGACCGCGAACGTACCGCCCGACTTGAGCAGGAACAGCAACGAGCGTGATCCCAACGAGATCACCGCTTCGCCCGATACTGTTTGTCCTGTGGAACCTACCGCGCCGCCGAGCGTCCGCACCCACACGCTCGTCCCAGCGTCTCCCGCAACCGACCGTTCCACATCCACACGCGTGTACGTCACGATCCGCCGCCCACTCGGCGTGTCCTCCCACATGCTCTGTCGCTCCACGGCTTTCGCCACGACGACATGCGTCGAAACGGACACCAGCTCATTCAGCGAAACGACGATGGACACCGCCGCTTCAGCCGCGCTGGTGGGCTTCCTCAGGTAGGAAGTGACGCCGGCGAGATAGGCGCGCCGCACGTCGTCG
>JANORL010000860.1:0-29828 GCA_031415295.1 Polyangiaceae bacterium
AGCGGAGCGTGAGCGTGGTGTTACGGACGTGGTGGGTCCCTCGCTTCCGGCGATGCTTGCGGGCACGGTCTCCGAGGAACTCTTTGCATCGTGGGCAGAGCATCCGGCGCAGCAAGTGCTTTCGGGCCTTGGAGCGCTGGATCGTGCCGACCGCCGACGAATCTTTTGCGATACATTGTCGCATGTGGTTTTTCCTGGATTACGTCGATTCGGTGTGGATACCGGGGGAGGGGAGAGCTGGCTTGCGGCGCGAATGGGTATGAATCAGGCGTAGTTTCGATTGAATCGCGCGAATTTGTGCCATGGTGCCACCGGCGCGATTTCACATGGTCCGATTCCATGGGATATTGGTACCGAATTCGACATTGCGTGAACAAGTCGTGGCATTGGCAAGACGGTGCTTGCCACCCCATCAGAATGCCGAGCCAAATCCGGTGCATCTCCCGCCTTGAGGAGCTGGCGCGGCACCACTGGCACTACACGATAGTGTTTCTTGCCTTTCCCAAGCCAGTTCTCAGTAGCCTTTGATCAGGAAATCCATGATAATTGATTTCGTTTTCCAGCCAATTCACTTGCGCCTGAATTGTGAACATATTGGTTTGTCCGCCGCCGCGTTGACCCTGGATATAGTAACGGCCGATATTGGCATTCGCCTGTCCACCAACATACCAAGGCTCCCAGCCCGCTATTCTTGATTCGCGCCGCATGCGTGGCAGGTGCTTAGTAATCTCCGCTTCCATTAACAATTTCGCGGCCGCCTTGAGCAAGCTCCATTTAGACTTATCATCAGTGGGATCGCCGTTAAAGTGAAGATCACCGTGACCATCGCCGAAGACAAAATTTGGTAGGGGCAGGTTTGCAACAGGCGGCACACAGTGATACTGCACCACCCGATCCGCGTTCACTTCCAGCATGTATTGGGCTAAAGCGTCCAAAGATGCAAAGCGATAGTAATCAGGGGAATGCACAAAGGGCAGCGGCCCCTTTTTCACACCAATGTTGGCATAATCCCGGTTGATTACAATCGCTACTGTGTCAAGCAATGTCCGCAGGTTCGTACTGTTATACACTCCCCTGCCAGCGCCATTTTCTATCACAACAGGCATGTGTTTCCCCTTGATCTTGAACAATTCAAGCTAACCGTGTTTTACGGTTCCGCTGCCGTTTCGATTTTGTAGCTGGCCGATTATTCAAAAATATCAAGCTCTTTCTTACAAATGGCAGGTTTTTCGACAGCAAGTCTACCATGTCGTCTTGTTCGGTCCGAGCACAGGAAAACGTGTGTGCGCTTGCCATGAAACCTGTGCTGCGTGCTGTTGTCTCACACACTCTGCGGGCAGTACCTAGTCCAAATAAAGGGCGATTTTCGAACTTTGCGCGGCGGCCCCGTGAACGTCGTCATCGAATTCCGGTATCCTCGACCACTCCACCGCATAGGTGAGTTTGCGTTTCTCGCGGCAAGTGCGCGTCGATGACGATTTTTCTCGAGGTGCGAACACACGTCTGCATCGGCGCCTCACCCCCGACCCCTCTCCAACTACGTTGGAGAGGGGAGATGTCTCACACAAGACGCGTCGCATGCTCGTCACACCCGACGTAGCTTCGGAAACGCTAGCGAGAGCTGCCCAATGGGCACTCTTATGGCTTTCGGTGGCTCGCGCGCCGACAAACCAGCACGCGCCAAACCTTCCCGAATCGTGTTTTGCGTGAGCGCGACCTCACGCTATTTCATCGGCCCGGCGCATTTCGGGCAAACCATTACATCCACTGCGAACACATGCCGAAGCAGCCACGCCCAAGGCTTGCGTCGCGCATGACTCACGTTCGGCTCCTCGAACCTCCTTCCTCCTGCCCTAATGTTTTCAAATCCCGCAAATCTACTCCCGCGATCATTTTATCAAACATTGCTGTGAGGTTTTTTCCGAGGAAGACTGCGTCTTTGCGGTAGGTGCTGCCCATTGGAACAACGAAAAATGGCGTATTTACCCTTTCCCCACTTGTTTTTGGGGTCATAGACATAGAAATAGCTGCCTCCATCGTCGCCGAAAATCAGTTGATCGGATAAATAATCGGTGATGTGGGGTGATGTATTTAAACCCTTGACGCCCCAGGGCGATTCAAAATGGATATTTAAGGTATCGCCGTAAACCTGCACTTCTCCTGCTTCCATTAGAATTTCCTTGTAGTCATTTGGCAGGTTCAATTTGAACGTTTCTTCCAAGTCCTTTATTTCTTTTGAGCTAAAGGGATTTGAGGGATCCCATTTAATTGAATCCGATGCCTGTAATTTCTTTATCAGGTCTGATGCCATTTGGTTTTTACTTAAAGTTTCATGCCAAAAATAGCCATTAATTCGGCTTCGATTTGGGCCGGGGTTAAGGCAAGAAGGCGTAAGGATTTCGGCGCGTTGCGTGAGCGTTTACGCAATACGACGTCAGATATTGGCTGAAACACCCGATTTCGACGGCTTTTCAGCCCGTGGCACTCGCTTCGCCGCTTCCCGGACCCTTTGTTGCACCTTTGCCCTCCCCAGTGGACGGCGGGATCGTCGCACTCGGGTCCGGAAGGCCCAACGTCGACTGTCTGAAGTGCAAGAAGATCGTTTGAATCAATGACATGCAGGGCACGGCAAACAGTGCTCCGGTGATCTGGAAGAAATGTTCCCCCACGAGCAGGGAAAACACCACCAGCACCGGATGAATTTTCGCCGAGTCACCAATGATCTTGGGGTTCAGAAAGTTCGCTTCGAGCTGATGAATGCCCACGATCCATGCGAGTACGCCTACGGCTGTTGCAGGGGATTGGGTGAGACCAATGGCGACCGCAGGAACCGAACTGAGGATCGAACCAAAGATGGGAATGAGCGACATCACAGACGCCAAGATCGCCAGGATCGGCCAGTACTTGAGGTCGAAGAGCCAGAAGCCGATTGCCGAAAGCACGCCGTTTACGCCGCAGATGAGCAGTTGACCACGAACGACACCGGACAAACCGCGATCGAGTCGACGTAAGAAGAGATCAAACGATGGGCGATCTGCAGGACGCCAGAGGTCTCGGAAAAAACCGACGATTCGCTCGTGGGTGAGCATGATGTAGCCCGCGAGCATGAGCGTCATGAAAAGGTTGAAGATGCCGCGCGAGACAGCGTTGGCGATCTGTTGCCCTATCTTCAAAAAGAGCGTCGCGTTTTGCCGGAGATACAGAATCCCCTTGTCGAACGCTTGCCGTAACACCGTTGCCGACGACAAACGCTGCGGTTGGTCGTTCAGGATCGTCCACGTGCCCGACTCGACTTCATGCAAACGCAAGTCGTCGCTCAGGTGAACGTCGTACGAACCATCGTCGCGTTTGACGATACGCATCGGTGGCTGCTCTTCATGCTTCAGCTCCAACGGCGGACCATGCAGCTCCTGGGTCACATTCGGTTCTGGAGGTGCCGGGGTGGGCGCTTGACCCGTCCAACGTGCGATGCGCGTGTCGATGGCCGGAAGCCACTCGTGTCGGACCTTGCGATTGAGGTTCGGCCATTCGACGGCGAGGGCCTTTCCTTCGGAAACGAGACGCGGAACGATGAGGCTAACGAATCCGCCGATCGTTCCGAGGGTCACCGCATAAACGAGCAAGATCGCGACCCACCGTGGCACTCGATTTCGTTCGACGCGTAAAACCGCAGGTGTCAGCACGTAGGCGACGACGAGTGCCAAGACAAACGGCAACATCACCGCTTGCGCTGCAAGGCACACCGAGATGGCGGCGACTGCACTCACGGTCAAAAACACGCGGCGCGCCGTGGGGCGATCCGTCGTTACGATTTGAGGTTCCACGGGTTTGTTCGTCGTTCCTTCGGCTTCCAAAGTCAGCCCTCGGTTTCCTGAGAGATGTTGCTGCCGCGCGGAAGTCGCACTGCAGGAAGGTCAGAAAAAAACGCGCGCAGAAGGTATTCTATGCGCCACGGCGCCTACAGGGGATGAGCCATTGAAGTGGCCACGCTAGCATCGCTCGGTAGAAGAAGCGATTAGCGCGGGGGTGACGCAGCGGGTGATGCCGCGCTGGGAATTGGAGAAAAAGCTGCATCCAATGCGATGGAAATGCCCACACCAACGCCCGTGCCAATCACGTCCCACACGAAATCCTTCCAGGATGGTGTGCCAAACCCGACAGCATCGAGGACTTCCTTCGAGTATCCCGCGCCAAGGGCCAACGTGGCCCCGAGGACCGCTCGATGTTTTCGATCATCGAAAACGATCGCGGACAAACCATAGCCCGACAGCGCGAGCGCGGCCGACACCGTGAAATGTTTGGCTTTGTCCGCTCCGAAAAAAGGATCCGCAGGTGGATCGGCGCGGACCGGTAGGGCCGAGACGACCGAGGCGAGAACGAAGGATGCAACGATGGCGGGTTTCACGCGGCGATTCTAACGCGTGATGACGTGACAAACGAAAAAGGGCGCAATTGCTTGCGCCCCTTTCCTTCAAGCTTGCGGCATCGACGAGAATGAACCGTCGATGCCGTCAGCCATCACTCTTCCTTGCTTTGCTTGCTCTTGTTGAGGTCGAGCTTGCCAGCGAGCTTCTCACGAATGAGATCGCCGACCGTTCCAGCTGCCGGCTTGTCCTCCTCGGGGACCGCAGTAGCACTCGCAGTACCAGCGCCCGTGGTCTTCTTGCGCGCCGGACGTTCTGCAGGTGCGGGCTTCTCTGCGCCGACGTTTTTCATCGTCGCAAAGAGACGGCGTTCCACGGTGTCGATCGACGAGATCTCCACGCGGATCATGTCGCCGACCTTGATCTTCGTGCCTTCGGCTTCGACGATGTCGGCCGTGTTCACGAGCGCTTCGACACCCTCGCGCAGACGAACGAAGTCGCCGTACTCGACGATGCTGATGACCGCTGCCTCTTCGATCACGCGACCAGGCGCGAACTCGCTGAGGATCGTCGGCCACGGATCGTCCCAGAGCTGCTTGATGCCGAGCGAAACCTTCTTCTCGTCGTGGTTGATCGAGAGGATGATCGCTTCGACGTCATCACCCTTGTGGTACAGGTCGCTCGGGTTGTTGACCCGCGCCGTCCACGAGAGATCGCTCTTGTGCACCATGCCGTCCACGCCCTCTTCGATTCCGACGAAAACGCCGTAATCGGTGAGCGATCGGACCTTGCCCGCGATCTTGTCGCCGGGGTGGTACTTGTCCGTGAAGAGCATCCACGGATCGGGCTCGAGTTGCTTCAAACCAAGGCTGATGCGCTTGGCACGGGCGTCGACTTCGAGCACTTGGCACTCGATGTCTTGCGCCACGTCGAGCAGCTTCGACGGGTGCTTGACCTTCTTGGTCCAGCTCATCTCGCTGACGTGAATGAGACCCTCGACTCCGGGTTCCAATTCGACGAACGCACCGTAGTCCGTGATCGACATGACCTTGCCGCGGACCTTCTTGCCAGCCGGATAGGCTTCTTCGGCATGGTTCCACGGGTCTTCTTGGGTTTGTTTGAGGCCCAAGGAAACGCGCTCGGTCTCGGGGTTGTACTTGAGGACCTTGACGGTCACTTCGTCGCCAACGTTGAAGACTTCGTTGGGGTGATTGACGCGACCCCAGCTCATGTCCGTGATGTGGAGCAGACCATCGATACCGCCGAGATCGACGAAAGCGCCGTACTCGGTGATGTTCTTGATCGTGCCCTTGACGGTCATGCCCTCGGTGAGGGTTTCGAGCGTCTTCTGCTTCATTTCGTCGCGCTCGCGTTCGAGCAGTACACGACGAGACAGCACGATGTTTCCGCGCTTCTTGTTGAACTTGATGACCTTGAACTTGTAGGTTTGTCCGATCAGTTTGTCCAAGTTGCGGATCGGACGGAGGTCGACCTGGGAGCCAGGGAGGAAGGCCTTCACGCCACCTCGAATGGTGACGGACAAACCGCCCTTGACGCGCTGGCTGATCGTGCCCTCGATGAGTTCGTCCGCCTCACAGGCGTTCGAGATCTCATCCCAAACCTTCATCTTGTCGGCTTTTTCTTTCGACAAGGTAACGAGGCCGTCGTCGTTTTCGCGGCTCTCGATGTAGACGTCCACCTTGTCGCCGGCCTTGACCGTGATCTGACCCGTGGCATCCGCGAACTCTCGGAGCGGGATAACTCCCTCGCTCTTACCGCCGATGTCGACCACCACCGAGTCACGACCGACCTGTACGACGGTACCAGCGATGATCTCGCCTTCGCGTGCGAAATCAGATTCGACGCGCTGTTCGAAAAGCGCAGCGAAGCTCTCTCCGATGTCTGATTCTGTCATCTCCACGTTCGCGTTCATTCCCATGTAGTCTGTTAAAACCTGCTTTCTCTAGGATTTCCCGTGCTGTGCAACCATTCTCGCGTGTACGTGCAGCTCACTTTGAGCCGACCTTGGGCACACGTCGGGCGTAGTTCCGGCACTAGGAGAGCGGTCCCTCTAGTCCGTGCCCCACGCGTTGTCAACGCAGTCGGTAATCCCGGTCTTCGTCGTTCTTTTCAGCTCGTCAGCATGGATCAACACTGATCCATTCGTGCCCGGGAGCGCTCGGTTATGGCGCCGGCGGCGTAGGAGCTGCATCGGCACCTGAATTTGCACGTAATCGAGACGCCAAGGCAGAGGCTCCACGGTCGAGTCCCTCGTTTGGCCAGGGCGCTCGAACGATGACTTTCGCCCCCTCGCGACTCACCACAGCTCGGCGAAGCGCTTCCTTTTCACCAATGCGGTCCGGCGCCAGCAACATGAGCAGCCGCAGGTTGGCCAAGAGCCCCGTAACACCTTGTTCGATTGCCGCTGAATCTGCGCCTTCGGCAGGTTCCAGACGCATCACGAGCTCGGGCGAACCTCCGAGTGTGAACGATCCTGTGCCGCGACGAACTCCCGCGAACGCACTCGCTTCGGGAACGAGATTCCCCATCATCGAAAGGCTCTCCCATGCGGGTTTAGCTACGACAAACCTCACGGCACCCTGCTCGGGCAAACCTAACTTCGCGCCTTCTTCTGATGCAGGAAGCGCTGTCATCACGATCGCCTTGTCCGTTCCCACGACGATCGTTCCGTCGTCGGCTTGACCCACAGCCAACTTCGGCCCCACAAAAATATCGTCTTCCAGCCGAAAACCGGCCCAACCTTCTTCACGCGCCACCTCGGCAAGTCCTGCGACAAACTTACCGCGCGATATCTTCCCGCCAAACAACCCCACGACACTCTTACCGTCCATCGTTGCAATGACGATTTCGCGAACATCGACGGGCAAACGTACCCCTGTACGATCATAAAGCCGCTCGGCCCATGGGACCTTGTTCAGCCCAGGTTCTTTGGGTTTGTCTTCGAGTACGAGTGGCAAGAGATTATTTCGTACGGGACCAAATAAAATGATGTCCGCCGCTTCGACGCGAACGACGACGTTGCTACCCGCAGGTACGTGCGCCAACGCCGTTGGTTCGTAACGAAAAACCAGCATCCACAACACGACGGCCGCGACCGATCCGAGAACGGCCACCGCTGCAACCGCAACAACAATCACCCGCTTGGGCGACCGCTTTGATGGCTCAGGAGACGGGGGCGCGGGTTGGGGATCGCGCTGCGTGGGAGGGACGGGTTCAACCGCATCGACGAGCGTGTCGGCCATCGGAGCGGAGCGTATGCAATCACGACGGCGAGTGCACGCTCATCCTAGTTGGAACGCTTGGGCGACGGCACCACGACCATCGCAGGCGCGGCAGAACCACCATCGCTGCCGTAGCCGCCCCCTCTTGCGCGATCAACACGACGTTCACGAACTGTGTTGGCAAGGATCTCTTTTGGATCTTCTGGATGCGGAGGACTGGACACTTCGATGGTCATTTTCGCCGATGGGTCCGATATCTTGATGATCACTTTCGGCATCGTGCTTTGCAGAAGAGAATGCTCGCAAGGTCACCCGTCCACAAGTCTGCGCAGCATTTCGATAGGCACGAGCCACTTCACGCGCACGGCACGCTCAATTCGCTCGACGTGCAAACCATCGAAAAGCACCGCGTAACGACTGCCTTGTCCACCTTCACGCAGCGCGTTCAAAAAACCTTCCAGCTTTGTGCTGGCCGCGCTGGACACCGTCATCACTTCCACGTCGGCCTGCAAGCCTTCATCGACCATGGTCACGCTTGCGCGAGCACGTTCGATGCCGCGAACAATGGCTCCAATCGATGGAAATCGCCGCTCGAGCCCCGGAGGTAACCGTCGTCCGCGTAGGTCGGCGCTGAGCAGTCCATCCGCTGGTGGATCTCGGCGCCCAGGATCCGCACCTCGCAAAAGAATACGCTCGACCCCATCCACTTCGACTCCCGAGACGAACACGATCGTTCGAGCTCCAAGCAAATGAACTCGAGCCGTTGCATCACGCGAAATAGGTCCGCGTCGTTCGAATGTTTTTATGACGTCGGACAAAGGAGGATCCAGCAACTGAAAGATGCCTGGATCCGGTCGTAGATCTTCGACGTCCCCTTCCACCACAAGCACGCGATCACCCGTTTCGATGTCGGCAAGGCGTGTACCGATCCAAGCGACACGCGCTCGCTCGATGGCTTTCGCCGCAAGCTCATCGCGAGCATCGATTTCGGAACCCACACGCGAAGACAAACCATTCGCCATGGGGCCGAGTGCCGCACGCATTCGTGCGAGATCCACGCGCAATACCAAGTCGAGATCCGCGGGAAACAATTCCACCGCATCGAGCTGTTCTTTGCGTTTCGTCGATCGCGCCAGCTTCGGAGCCGTTGAACTACACGCGACGTTTGCCGCAACAACGCTTAAAACACCCAGGAACGCGCGACGACCTACAGCTCGCATCTCGTAAGCATCGCCATCATCTTCGTTCGCGAGCTTCAACGACACGAGCCATCTCCTCGACGACATCTTTCACGTCGCGACTGCTGGAGTCGACCACGATGGCATCGTCGGCTTGTTTGAGAGGCGCAATGGATCGTTCGGTGTCCGCCTTGTCGCGACTCTCGACGTCGGCAAGCGTTGCTTCGTACGAGTCCGCTTTGCCCTGGGTTACAAGCTCCTCGTAGCGGCGACGCGCACGAATCTCTGCCGATGCGGTCAGGAAAAACTTCGCTTCAGCGTCCGGAAAAACCACCGTTCCAATGTCCCGCCCCTCGAGAACCACGCCGCCTTCGATGCCTTCACGCCTCTGCATGTCGAGAAGCGCCGCACGCACCGCGGGAAATGACGACACTCGGCTCGCTCCCAAGCTCACGTCGGGAGATCGAATGCCTTGGGACACGTCTTCTCCATCCAGGCGAATACGCATCCCAACGTCATCATTTCGTTCAATCACCAAACGATGGTGAATGACGAGGTCTTCCGCGAGTCCTCCAACACGGACTGCGTCGCTCCACGGAATCGATGCGCGTTGCGCAGCGAGCGCGACCGTTCGGTAAAGCGCACCCGTATCGAGCAACAGATAACCGAGACGTTCGGCAAGTGCGCGGGCCACCGTGCTTTTGCCGGCTCCAGCCGGACCGTCAATCGCTACACGCACCTTTCGGCGCTCACCACCACTCACGTCTCACCTCTTGATTGCTCCACATCCACACGCGCTCCTAATGCTCGCAGCGTTCCGACAAACCGAGGAAAACTCGTCGCAATGTTGTCGACGTCGCGCACGCGGCAGGGGCCATCGGCGCACAATGCCAACACGGCGGAAGCCATGGCGATGCGATGATCTCCTTCGCTTGAAACATCAGCTGCCCGCAAAGGTTTGTCGGGAACTCCTTCGATCACGAGCCCGTCCGGTCGTTCTTCGCATGGGACACCGAATGCTCGAAGCACATGGGCCATCGTCGCGATCCGATCGCTCTCTTTCAGTCGCAACTCGGACGCGTCTTCGATGGTCGTCACGCCCTTGGCTCGCGCCGCAAGTGCACACAAAATCGGTACTTCGTCAATCGCTCGAGCCACGAGTTCGCCACCGAGGCGTCCGCCGGAAAGGTTGGAGCCCCAAGCATGTAGATCACCTACGGGTTCGCCGAGTTCTTCACCATGCGGCTCGATGGAAATCGATGCACCCATGTCGCGCAAGACTTCGTACAGACCCGTACGAGTTGGGTTTGTCCCTACGCGACGCACTGTGATGCGGCTGTTCGGGATCATGATCGCCGCAGCGGCGAGAAACGCAGCCGATGAAGGATCTCCTGGGACCGTGATCGAAAACGCGGGGAGTTTGCCTGAGAACGACGGCCCTTCGAGTTCGATGATGGGACCAATCGTGCGTATAGGAACGCCAAGCGCGATCAGAAGCCGCTCGGTGTGATCCCGAGAGACGTGCGGCTCACGAACGTACGTACTTCCATCCGACCACAAACCCGACAACAGGATCGCACTTTTCACCTGAGCGCTGGCCACCGGCATTTCGTATTCGATCGCCGTGAGCACCGTAGGTTTCGGCAGCGGGCCAATTTCGAGCGGCGCCGTGATTTCTCCGACGCGTCGCGTGTCGATGCGTCCTTCGATGTGCCCCCCGCGTTGACGAAGCGGACGCGCGATTCGCTCCATCGGTCGCCGTGAAAGCGATGCATCACCGACGAGCGTCGTTTTGAACCGTTGCGCGACGAGAACACCGGACAGCAGGCGCATCGTGGTGCCCGAATTGCCGCAGTCGATCGGACCATTGGGCTGCCGCAGGCCATCGAGACCAACGCCAGAAATGATCAGCATATCCGCGGTGCCGCTGGGTTTTTCCGTAACGACCCCCATCGCTTCGAGTGCGGCGAGTGTCGAAAGATTGTCGGCACCGAGCGTGCCGCCTTTGACCTCACATCGGCCGCTCGCCAATCCAGCAAGCAGGATGGCTCGATGCGCGATGCTCTTGTCGCCGGGCACGGGAACGCTGCCCGTCAGAGGGCGTTCTGAAGGAAAGACAAGGAGATCTGTCACGTAAATTGCTCTAGCAGAATGGGAAAGAGTTTCGACATCGGAGGCTCAAGCCCAAGCACTGTGAGCATTCGGATCGGGACGGAGGTCGGAGAGCACAGCTCGTGCATGTGCCGAGTCTTCGATGATTTGCGCCTTGAGCATATCGATCCCGGAGAAACGTTTTTCTGGTCGAAGGTGTTGTACGAGGTGCACGCGTAGTCGCGAGCCGTAGAGATTTCCTTCGAAGTCGAACAAATGTACTTCGAGACGAGGGATCGTCGCGGACGAATCCACGGTCGGACGAAGGCC
The DNA here is from genome assembly GCA_031415295.1 of Polyangiaceae bacterium. Taxonomy (GTDB): domain Bacteria; phylum Myxococcota_A; class Polyangia; order Polyangiales; family Polyangiaceae; genus Polyangium. Next base: position 11,206 of record JANORL010000860.1, read on the forward strand.
CAAGTTTGCGACGCCCGTTCCCAACGTGATGCTGTTTTCTTCGCCGGATTCATCGAGTTTGTCCACGACGACGGCCATCACGCCGAGCGGTGGTAACGCTTCGGATGCATCGAGAATGTTTGCGGTAGGAAATCCGATTGTTCGGCCCCGTTTGTCCCCATGAACCACGGTGCCGGTGAGGGCGTGCCAGCGGCCAAGGAAACGCCGCGCTTCTTCCAGGTGACCCTGCGCGATTTCGTTGCGAATGCGCGAGGACGACCACGGGCCCGAGTCGTCTCCGACCAGTGAATGCGAACGGGTTTCGAAGCCGAGTTCGTTGCCGAGACGGGCCAGTTCTTCGAAATCTCCTGATCGATTGGCACCAAAACGAAAGTTTTTCCCGACCATCACCACGCGTGCACCTAGGGGCAGCAGCACGTGTTCTGCGAATTCCCGCGGGTTTTGAGCGGCAAACGCGCGATCAAAAGGAACGACCACCATGCGGCCTCCAGGCATCGCTTGCTCGCAGAGGCTTCTTTTGCGCTCGAGAGGCGTGAGCAGGGCCGGGGCTTTTCGTCCGAGCACTTCTGCTGGATGTGGGGCGAAGGTGAGTACGATCGGTTCGAGGCCGCGAGTGCGGGCGAGATCGGCCGCTTCGGTGAGCACCGCGCGATGTCCGCGATGAACCCCGTCGAAGTTGCCGATGGCCACGAGGCGGGCTGGTTTTTCTTGTTCGTCCACGAAGCGATCCTCAGGGCGGTACGTAGTCAACACGGCCACTGAGCGCAAAGCATGCGGTTCGCCAAACGCATCGAAAACGATTGTGCCTTGACGGTGCAGTGCATGACTGGTAGTTCCGCGCCGCCTTTCACAACCCGGCAAAGGAGGCTGCGCCAATGAAAAAGGTGAGCATCTTCTCGGGGAACGCGAGTTCCGCACTTACGCAAGAGATCTGTCAAGTGCTGGAGCTATCGCTTGGCAAATCTAGAGTCTCCCGGTTTTCCGACGGCGAGACATTTTGTGTCATCCAAGAAAACGTTCGTGGCGTGGATACGTACGTCGTGCAGTCGACGTGTTCTCCCGTGAATGACAGCGTTATGGAGCTGCTCATCATGGTGGACGCGCTCCGCCGTGCGTCGGCAGGATCCATCACGGCGGTGATTCCGTATTACGGATACGGGCGGCAAGATCGCAAGGTCGCACCGCGGACGCCAATCACCGCCAAACTCGTGGCCGATCTCTTGCAAGCTGCAGGGGTCGACCGTGTCGTCGCGATCGACCTACATGCAGGGCAAATTCAAGGGTTTTTCAACATTCCCTTCGATCACTTGTTCGCCATGCCCGCGCTTCTCGAACAACACTTGCGCGAGCACTACGCCAATGACGTCGTCATTGTTTCGCCCGACGCTGGTGGCGTCGAACGAGCGCGAGCGTTTTCCAAACGCCTCGGCGGCACGCTTGCCATCATCGACAAACGTCGCGAACGCGCCAACGAGAGCGAAGTCATGAACATCATCGGCGAAATCGAAGGTCGCAAATGTTTGGTCATCGACGACATCATCGACACGGCAGGTACGCTCGTGAACGCCGCCAATGCTCTGGTCAAAGCCGGAGCGAAAAGCGTGGCGGCTTGTGCGTCGCACCCTGTGCTTTCTGGACCAGCGGTGACGCGGATCAAGGAATCCGCGATCTCCGAAGTCATCGTATCGAACTCCATCCCGTTGTCCGAGGAAGCCAAGGTGTCCGGGAAGTTCAAAGTCGTCACTGTGGCTCGCCTACTCGCCGAGGCGATCCGCAGAATTCACCACTCGGACTCGGTGAGTTCGCTGTTCGTTTAACCCCCTAACCCTTGCGGCTGTACACTCGTCCAGTCGCCCGAATGCAGTGCTCGCACGGAAGAGCGCACCACTTGCTCCAAACTCTGCTATAGCGCCGCGTCTCGGATTTCGGAGAGTCGTCCCATGATGGAAATCATCAAGCTCAGCGCCACACCTCGTCCCGATTGCGGAAAAAGCCCCTCGAATCGGCTTCGCCGCACCGGTCAGATCCCCGCAGTTTGTTACGGTAAGGGCCTTGCCGCGTTCTCAATCGCGGTGGCTCCTAAGGAACTGCTTCAAGTACTCAAGTCAGCACACGGGAAAAACTCCGTGATCGAGCTGAACGTCAAGGACGCGCAGAACTACACCGTCATGGTGCGCGACTACGGTTATCACCCCATTTCGCGCGATTTGCTCCACGCAGATTTCCTGCAAGTCAAACTGGATCAACCCATCGACGTCGACGTTCCTGTGCGTTGCACTGGCAAAGCGAAGGGCTTGGTTGCAGGTGGCATCTTGCAACAGATCTTCCGCAATCTTCCTATCCGCTGCTTGCCCGAGAAGATTCCCGTCGACATCGAGATCGACGTCACGGAACTCGAACTCGGCGACACCCTCAAGGCGGGCAAAATCAACGTGCCCGAGGGCGTGAAGGTGCGTTTGCCCGACGAACAGACTGTGATCGTCGTGGCCATCCCCGACAAGGGCGAAGAGGCCGTTGCGGCTCCTGGTGCTCCGGCGGCGGCGGCAGCAGCGCCTGCGGCTGGTGGCAAAGCAGCAGCACCTGCGGCTGGTGGCAAAGCAGCAGCGCCTGCGGCTGGTGGAAAAGCAGCAGCGCCTGCGGCTGCTGGAAAAGCAGCGCCCGCGGCGAAACCGGCTGCGAAGAAGTAGTTCGAACACAAAGGAACGGCGAGTACGCCTCGTCGTTCCTACACTCGATCCCCGCACAACCCGTACATGTTCCTCGTCGTTGGCCTCGGCAATCCGGGGAAAAACTACGCGCTTCATCGGCACAACGTTGGCTTCATGGTCATCGAAGATCTTGCGGCACGCGTGCACGCCGATTCGTTTCGCGAAAAATTCTCCGGTCTGATCGCACGCGCGTCACTCGGCGACGAACAAGCGTATTTGCTCGCACCGCAGACGTACATGAACGAATCAGGGCGGTCCGTTCAGCCTGCACTCGCTTTTCACAAGATCGCTCTGACAAACCTCATCGTCGTTCACGACGAACTCGACTTGCCGTTTGGTCAGGTTCGATTGAAGGTTGGCGGAGGCCACGCTGGGCACAACGGACTCCGTTCGATCATGGCTCACGTGGGTACGGGCGACTTCATTCGGCTCAGGGTTGGGATTGGCCGACCGCCTCCGATTTTTGCTGGCGAGGTGGCCGACTATGTTTTGTCGGGGTTCGACGCGGTCGAACGAACGAACTTGCCAGACATCTTGAAACAAGCGACGGAAACTGTGCTACAAGTCGCGGCTCGCGGTGTTGCTGCCGCGATGAACGTTCGTAATTCCCGGCCAAAAACCGGGGGTTTGGGCGAGGGGCGCCGAAGGCAACCCGAAGCTCCGAATGTTCAATCAGAGAAAAAGCAAGCGAAAGAAAAAGGCGTCGGAGAATCTTCCGCGCCTGATTTGTCTCCGGGACAAACTGTTCCGGCGGTGAACGAAACCAAGAAGTCGTAGAGATTATTTTGGGTTCGAACTTCATTCGCACGAAACGTCAGGTGGTTTGTCCTTTGGTACATCCGCAAGACGGATCGCCCTCGCTCCGAGGCCAACGCACTCGGGGCCAACGTCCAAGAGGAGCAGCATGAGTCGACTGGTTACGGCGCCGAATCGCGCCAGAGAATACGAAACGATTTACATCATGAAGCCGGACATCAATGCCGACGACGCCGAGCGCGTCGGGTCGCGTTTGTCCGATGTCATCGGTCGTGAGAGCGGCCGTTTGACGAAGGTCGAGACGTGGGGTCGTCGTCGCTTGTCGTACGACATCCGCAAGCATCGTCGCGGCGTGTACGTCTACTTGAAGTACCTAGGCACGGGTAAAGTCGTCGCCGAAGTAGAACGTAACCTTCGCCTGCTCGACGGCGTCATCAAGTACCAGACCGTTCTCGTTCGTAACGACGTGGAATTGGCTGCACTCGAGGTCGGTGCCGAGGACGTGAAGTTCGAGCGTGTCGAGCTTCCGCCGCTCGAGGACGAGCGTGACGAATCGCGTGAGCGCCAGCTTGGCCTCATCGAGCCCGAGCGTCGACATGAGCGCAATTCTGAAGCGCCTCAGTCGGGTGAACTCGACGACCTCGATGGTGATGATGCTGGTGGCGACGACGACGAGGGAGCCTGATCATGAATTCACGAGGAATGGATTCCGGCCGCAACATCGACATGGACGATCGCGATTTCGCGCGAACGCCGGACCTCAATGCCGACGCCCCCGGACGTCGCCGCACGGGTCGCAAGCGGGTTTGTCGTTACTGCGCAGATAAGGCGCTCGTGATCGACTACAAGGATCCGCAAGCCCTGAAATACTTCATCTCCGAACGAGGCAAAGTTGTTCCGCGTCGTATCAGCGGCAACTGCGCACTTCATCAGCGCAAAGTCACGCTCGCCATCAAGCGCGCGCGAAACATCGCGCTGCTCCCCTTCACCGTCACAGCATAAGGAGAGCGACGTCATGGCCAACTACATCCGCGTCGTCCTCACCGAGGAACTTCCCAGCGTCGGCAAAAGCGGCGAACTCGTTCGAGTTCGTCCTGGCTACGCGCGCAACTTTCTCATCCCCCGTGGTCTCGCCGTTGGCGCCACCGAGGAAAACGTTGCCCGCATCGAGCACGAAAAACGAGTCGCCGAGAGTCGTGCTGCCAAAACCAAGAAGGCGGCCGACGAGCTTTCGAGCAAGCTCTCGGGTGTCAAAGTCACGATCCTCAAGCCTGTCGGCGAAGGCGATCGTCTCTACGGCTCCGTAACGTCGCGCGACATCGAAGAAGCCCTTGCAGCCCAAGGCTTCGTCGTCGATCGCCGTCGTATCTCCGTCGACACGATCAAGGCGCTCGGTTCCTACCAAGTGCCCGTTCGTCTTGCGACCAGCGTCACGGCGAACATCGAAGTCACGGTCGCTGCCAAGCGCTGATCCATTCGTTTCCTCGAATGACGTGTCGCGCGGTCTTCGAAAGAGGGCCGCGCGATTTCGTTTTTGTAGCCCGACGATTCATTACGACTCATTGCATATCGATGTTCCAGATCGTGTACGTCGACATGCATTCGAATGGGGTCGTGGATTCATAGCAGTCGCATTGGTTCTACTATGTCAAACTTGTTGTAAACGCACCAACAAGATATTCACGAATGGAAACACCAGTCATGATGCCGGCGCGTATCACGAAACAAAACACAAGTTTGGATTAACGCAGCCCGTCAAAATGTTGCCGCCGATAACTTGCAACGATCCGACGGATGTTGATACGCTCGCGCCGATCGCCACGAAAACCTTGATCCAAAGCGCACCGCCATGACCCTCATTGTCCCAGAAGGCGCGATCTTGTTGGGGAAGTACAAGGTTGAGAAACTGCTCGGCCAAGGTGCGATGGGGTATGTCGTGGCTGCGCGTCACGAGTTTCTCGGGGAACTTCATGCGCTGAAACTGATGCAGCCCGAAGCTCTGAAGAGCCCGGAAGCTGTGGAACGGTTCATGCGCGAAGCTAGAGCTTATGCGCGGCTCAAGAGCGATCACGCCGTGCATGTTCACGACTTCGGTCGTCTAGATGACGGAGCTCCCTTTATTGCAATGGAGCATCTCGAGGGGCAGGATCTTCAAAACGTTTTGGACGATCGAAAGGTATTCCCTTTTCAGGAAGCAGCATTGTACGTGCTTCAAGCTTGCGATGCGATTGCCGAGGCGCACGCGCTGGGCATCGTGCATCGAGATCTCAAGCCATCGAATTTGTTTTTGGCCCGTCGCTCCAATGGTACGCCGTGCGTCAAGGTGCTCGATTTTGGTATTTCGAAAGCGCTCGAGGATATCACGAATGCTGCACCGAAACTGACAGCGACGAATACGGTGATGGGCACTGCGTATTACATGTCGCCGGAGCAAGTGCGAAATAGCAAAGCTACGGATCATCGGGGCGATATCTGGGCACTGGGGGTTATTCTTTACGAATTCGCGACGGGAAGGGTTCCATTCGAGGGCGAAAACTTTTTTGACATCTCGTCAAACGCCGTCAATAGCCAGCCCATTCCTCCAAGTCAGTTGCGACCAGGCATTCCCCTGGACTTTGATTACGTCGTATTGCGGTGCCTGGAAAAACTGCCCGAAATGCGCTACCAATCCGTTGGCGAATTGATTGCGGCTTTGTCCCCTCTAGCGACCGCAGGCGTGGCTCCAAACGTCGCCAGCACTCCGGAGTTCAGCGGTTCGACAAAGGTGCACGTGGATGCGGAAGTCAATGTGGATGAAGACAAGGCCACCATCAAGCGTCCTTCGTACATTGAAGAATCAAAAGAAACCTTGACGGCGTCTATCACGGTCGAATCAGCAAATCCGACGACAGGTTCCGAAGAGCAATTAAAAGGAGCCGCAAACTCTTTCTCAAAAGATTTTCTTCGTAATCACGCAGAACGACTCGAGACGCAACGAATCAAGCGCCGCCGCGAAATAGCAAAAAAAATGGCCATCGCGGTTCTAGCGGTGGCGGCATTAATCGCTTGCAAAATGGTGTACGACCTGGAATGGACCCTGCCGAAATGGCGGACCGTTTTCAGGGGCGTCTTGGGACTGCCGTCCGCCACGGCGAGTGCTTCCTCCAATGAACCGCCATCCACCGTCGAAACGGCGGCATCGCAAGCATTAGCATCGCCCACGACGCCCACTTCGGCGCATCGCGGCGGAAATACGACGAAAGCCGTAATGAATACGAAGGGTTCTTCAGGTACAACCAAATCCGCGGCTTCTACAGGATCACCTGCAATAACATCCACTGCGGGTACAGCGTCATCCGCTGGGGCGCCGTCATCATCGGCAATGGCTCCACCCGCGTCGACCGAATCGCCCGTTCCAAGCCCAAAGATCGATCCAAATTCCGGCACGGGGGCGTCTGGACAAACCAAAGACGCGCCGTCCAAGACGCCCATACCGAGCCAACCACCAAGCAAGCCAAGCGGTGGATGACCATACCGAATTCATCCCAATCGCGAACGTTGCACGAAGATTGCCAATGATTTCAGATGCGTACGATGCCCCGCGGAGCGCTCGTGATCGAGCCCCATCGACGTCAATTACGTAATCGATTCACGTGATCGTGCCAAACACGTCCATTTCGGATGATGCATGTAACGCGCGGGTAAACCATTCATCGAGCAGTTTTAAATCGTTGCAGGACTCGAGTAATTCGATGTTTGTCCTGGAACAGGTTACGCTGCGCGCTGCGAGGAGCGCCGTGATGTTCTTGCGCACCTGTACCAGCGATTGTTCCGCATCACGCTGTGCCTGCTCCGCTCGCTCTTGAAGATTGGCAACGATTCCCTCGAGCCTTTCGATCAGGTGCTTCGTATCGTACAGTTCGGCCGTTCCCTGGTAAAACTTCAAACTGCGCCCGATGATCGTTAGTTCAATGCCGAGGACATTCGAATGATAAAGCCCGCCTTGCGCCAAGATCGGCTGATATCGCTTCGCACCCACCGGAAGACGATAACCCAAAATGCGCTCCTGCTTTTTATCGTAAATGAAATACTCGGGAATCCCTAGAGAAGCATACCGTTCGACATTTTCCTCTAGATCCTTTTTCCGGTCGCCCGAGCAGAGCACTTCGAGTACCCAATCGAGCCCCTTGCCTTCGTCCGCAACGACCCACGCTGTTCGTTTGTCATCTTCAGGCTCTTCCACGTCGAGAACGGCCATGACGTCGGGCGAGAAACTTCGCTCATTGGGATAAAGAACGGCGAATTCTTCCGCGAGATAGATGTGTCGTCCCATCGCTCGGAAATGCAGACCGAGCATGTCAATGGCGCGGCTTTTGGCCTTCTTGTGTGGACGACCTTCGGACATCGTGAGGAGCGGATCCGACAGGGCATCGTTGACGGTGTCGAGGAATTGCTCACGTTCGGCAGCGCTCATCGCCCGCCAATGCTCTTCCGACGGTGTCACGGGAACTGGTCGAAGGACGGGCGTTATCGCGTTGTTGTGAGCCATCGACCCAGAGCGTACTCGACCGCCTCGCGCGTCGCCACTGCGAACTATTTTAACTTCTCACGCATAACGCGCTCTTCGAGTGCCAATCGTGCAATCGCATTTCCACGACTCACGATCCCCTCCAGCTCGGTTTGCGTCGCCCACATGCGCGGATGCATGTCGAGCATCGTAGACAAACACCCCGCGACAAACGCATCCCCTGCACCAACCGCCATCGGTACATCCAGCTTCACAACGTCCACTTCCACCATGCCTCGCGCACTCCACGCTCGCGTTGGTGAAGCACCACTCGTGACGATCAGAATCGCGTCGGGCCGGAGTTTGTCTCGTAACACCATCGGATCCTCCACCCCGAGTACCTTCAGATCATCGACGCTCACCTTCACCATGTCCGCAACTTCGAGTAGTTCGTACGGGTTTGTCTTGGCGACCGCATCGTTTCGCCACAAACGGGGACGCAAATTCGCATCGACCACCACAGCGCTTCCTGTTTTTCGCGCACGTTGCGCCGCTTTTGTAAGTGCATGGATCGCCGTGCGGTTCGGCAACAAACTCGAAAAATGCACAATTTGCGCCGAATATTCACCGTTCAGCGCGTATCGAAACGCTTGCGCTTCTTCGTCCGCAGCTCGATACCCCACCGCAACCGCCGGATCGTTCGAGATCAAAACAAGCCCCGTTCGCGCCGACATCTTGTGCATGTGTCGCACGTCAATACCTTCACGCGCGAGCCGCTCCGTCAGTGCAGCGCCAAGAGGATCATCTCCAACAACTCCGACAATCCCCGCTCGCACCCCGAGTTTCACCAGATGTCGTGCAACGTTCGTCGCACTTCCTCCAGGCTCGAAAAAAACATGGTTTGTCTCTACGAGAGGTGTTCCCGCGGGCACATACAGGTCCCACAACGTTTCACCCACACACATGATCTCGCGTTCTGTGTCTTGTCCGTTCATGGTCCGAATCGGTTCCATCATTCCTGGTGGTGCGTCCGTGAATTGCTTGATATCGTGTCCGGCCAACCCCGGCGCCTCGAAGGTGTTTTCCTTCGGGGCGTCTCCCATTTGGAGCCCCACCTTGTGGAAAACCTCGGGATGACTTGGGGGTATCCGGTGAAGAAGTGAGCACAAAAGACCTTCAACGCCGAGGCCGAACGTCTCAGCAAAACGAACCCGTTCCCGTTGCTGGCCGAGTTCCTCCGCATGACCTCGATGCCGAAGCCGCCGTGCTTGCCGCTGTTCTGCTCGAACGTGATGCTCTCGATCGTGTTCTCGAGCTTCTCAAGCCCGAGCATTTCTACAGCGATGCCAACCGACGCATCTTCGAAGCTGCCGTGGAACTCGCCACGGAAGGCACACCCGTCGACGTCCAAACCGTCGCGTCGTGGCTCCGTAGTCGCGAATGGATCAACCAGATCGGCGGAGCGAGTTACCTCATTCAGCTCGTCGATGCGACACCATCGGTCGCTCACGTCGGTGCGCACGCGAAAGTCGTTCATGAAAAGTGGCGCGTGCGTCAGCTCATTGGAACGTGTCAACGCATCGCTGCTGAAGGCTATGGCGACGTCGGTGCAGTGCAGGAGTTCATCGATGGCGCGGAGCAATCGATTTATCACCTCGCGCGCACGGCTGAGTCCACAAACGTTCAGCCGCTTTCGCAAGTTCTGAAAACCGTCTTCGAACAGATTACGGCTGCCGCAGAACGTGGCGATCGCATCACTGGAGTGTCCACGGGCTACGAACGTCTCGATGCGAAGACTGCAGGTCTACACGACGGTGACCTCACGATCCTCGCTGCGCGTCCCGGCATGGGCAAGACATCGTTCGTGCTCAACATCGCGGTCAACGTCGCGTCTCCACGCACCGTGCGTACCGCAGGTCCGAACGAAGATGGCCATGGCCGCGAGCATCAAGAGCCCGGGTTTGCCGTGTGCGTGTTTTCCCTCGAGATGCCGCGCGAGCAATTGGCGAGTCGTCTTGTTTGTTGCGAAGGCCGCGTGGATCTCGGCAAGTTGCGCCAAGGGTTTCTCCAGCCAGACGATTGGCGAAGACTCACTGAAAGCGCGTCGTACTTGTCGACTCTTCCGATTTGGATCGACGACACACCAGCCATCAACCTCTTGGAACTTCGTGCAAAAACGCGCCGGATCCAAGCTGAATACAACCGATCTGCGGGCCCTGGGCAACCCGAACGAAAGGTTGGTCTCGTCGTCATCGACTACCTCCAGCTCATGCGCGGACGTGATGGCGCGCAAAGCCGCGAACAAGAAATCAGCGAGATTTCCCGAGGTTTGAAGCAACTCGCCAAGGAACTGCGCGTCCCGGTCATTGCCCTGTCGCAGCTCAACCGTGCGGTCGAAACTCGAAACACCAAAGACAAACGACCTCAGCTCAGCGATCTTCGCGAGTCCGGCGCCATCGAACAGGACGCGGACATGATCATGTTCATCTACCGCGACGAGTACTACAACCCGCAGGAAACCGATCGTAAAGGCATCGCGGAGATCATCATCGCGAAGCAGCGTAACGGTCCCACTGGCAAGATCCTCGTGAAGTTCGCTGCGTCGTACACGCGTTTCGATAACCTGGCGCCGGGCGATTACCCCGAGTCGGCCGAAGACGAATAAACTCCCAAGGCTTCGAGCACTCGCGCGTCGGAGATGCCATGCCGATCGACTTCGTTCGTGCCTTTCGTCGATTCACTTTCGTTGCGTCTTGTGCCTCGCTCGCGCTCGTTTTGGGCGCTTGCAGCGAGCCTTTGCAAAATGGTGGTGTCGTCGTTTTCGGCGGAGCAAGTGCTCGGTTCGATGCGATGTGCAGGTTCCGTGGAGGCACGACCGGACAGCAAAGTTCATGCGCTCCGGGTGCACCGGATGTTCCCCGCGCGACCGCGCTGCGTATTGGTCGTGAATCGCAACTCCTAAAAGGTTCACGCGCGGAAGGATCCGTGGGCGACGTGCTTCTCACGAACGGCGAGATCTCCGTGGTGTTTGGTGGTGCAGCAAGCACTCGGCCCGGTGTCGTACTGGACGTCATCGATGCCCATGTTGGTCAAGACGAACTTGGTTCGCTCATGACGTGCGTGGCAGATGGTGGCGATTGTCTTCCGCTGGCCCCGCCTGAGTTTGGCCAGGAACGTGACGGCTCCGCGTGGGTCGAAGTTCACGTCAGCGAACAAAAACCCTTCGATGCCCGAACGCGGTACACGCTCATTCCTGGCGCTCGATCGCTCCTCATCACGACGATCGTTTCTTCTCAAAGCAATGAACCGTTGAGTTTGTCGCGCGTTGGCGATCTCGTCGCGTGGGGTTCGTCTCGGCCACATACGCCTCCGGGAGAGGCGCCCCCATTTGTCGCGGCTATCGGGACCGACGTGGCGTACGCGATCATGCCCGCGGACGATCGTTCGAGTGTCGGGGTGGAGGCGATGGAAGGGAAGGACGGGACGGAAGGGCAAGAAAGGGCGATGTTCGTGCGACATGCGCGCGATGTCGCGGTGAGTGCTGGGCATTCGCTTCGTCGCGATCGCGCGCTCGTCGTGGCACCTCGCGGCGATACGTTGGGCGTATTGACCGAAGTGTCTTTGCTTCGTGATGGCCAAGCTCCAGGCGCGATCGAATTGCGGTTTGTCGGAGCGGATGGTTCACCGTTGGCGCCTCCTGCGGGGGGTCACGTTCGGGTGCTAACGCCGAGTTTTTTGATTGATGGATATTGGGCCATTGGTTCGTCACCGGAAGGTTCGACCGTTGCCGCGGAAGCACCTCCCGGAAAATACGAACTCGATTTCGACGCAGCAGGACGGCACGCAGCGGCCAAGGTAACGGTCGACGTGCGCTCGGGCGAGGTTACGCAAGCGACGATGGTGCTGAAAATCGATACTACGGTGGCGCCTACGCCGTGATGTCGTCAGTCAGGGCCCGCGCTGTTTTTCCGCCAGTGTTGCTTCGAGAATGATGAGCATCGCTCGATCTTTTGGTCGGGAAAGGCCTCTCTTGATCTTCACGAGGCGTGGGAGAGAAATCACTTGGACGACGAACCCGCCCAGGTCGAGCAGATCGATATCGGGCAGTAGATCGTCGTAGCCGGTGTTTTCTTCGATTGTTCCGAGAACATCGAGGACACCATGCCGCGTTTGTAAGAGTTTGTGGCCGGCTGAGCGCAGATGCGTTTCATTAGGAACGAGTCGTCGATTGTCAGTGCGAAACGTTGCTTCAAGCTCGCGTAGCGCGGCCATGAGGGATGCGATGTTCTCTTCGGTTCGTGCGTATACGATGTCCAAATCAATCGTATGGACCGGCGCTCCCTGAAGGACTGCCGCCATGCCGCCGACGATGATGAACGCTACGCGATGCTCGACGAGGATTCGCGCAATATCAGCGAGTGCCATTGGTTTCGCGTTTCGTGACGGGGCGCGCCCGTTCAACGAGGTCGATGCTACCTTGCACGGCGGCGAGGCGTTCTGCTGGCGAAAGGCTCAGCATCCAACGAATCAGCGAGCGATCCACCCCATTTTCATCGTACACATCGGTGGCTGTCTGCGGATCGATCACAAACGCATCGTGCATGGGACAAACTTATCACGACTCGTTACCGTGAGGTGCTCATCGCGGCGATTTTAAATTTGGCAGCTGTCGCCGCGAAAGACGAGTGTTTGCTTGACGCACGAGCCTGATTGGGTTCCTCCTTCGCGATGGACGCGAATGAATTTCGTCGCTTGGGACATGCACTCGTGGATTGGGTCGCCGATTATCGCGAACAAATGGAACGATTGCCTGTGATGAGTCCGGTAAAACCTGGCGCCATTCGGGAACGTTTACCTTCTTCGCCGCCTGTGACGGGTTCTCCGCTCGATGCCCTTTTCCCCGATCTCGAACGCGTCGTTTTGCCAGGCATTACGCATTGGAATCACCCTCGATTTTTTGCTTATTTTCCATCCAATACAACATATGCCTCGATTCTTGCCGACCTCGTCATTTCGGGACTCGGCGCGCAAGGGATGAGTTGGCAAACAAGTCCTGCCGCGACTGAAGTCGAAGAAGTCATGATGGATTGGCTTCGTCAAATGCTCGACCTTCCGCCCACGTTTACCGGCGTCATTCAAGATACTGCCAGTTCCGCGACGTTATGCGCTCTTATTTGTGCTCGTGAACGCGCGAGTGATCACGAACAAGTGCGCAAAGGATTACAAGCGAATGCTCCGCCGCTCGTCGTGTATGCGAGTGATCAAGCTCATAGCTCCATTGAAAAGGCGACGCTGCTCGCCGGGTTTGGCAAGGAACACCTACGTCTGATTCCCACGGATGAGTCGCACGCCATGCGTCTCGATTTGCTCGAGCAAACCATTGAAAACGATATCCGTTCGGGATTGCGTCCGTGCGCCATCATTGCCGCTGTCGGAACGACCGGCACGACAGCGATTGACCCGGTGCGTGGTATTGCAGCTATTGCGGCGAAACGTGGAATTTGGCTACACATCGACGCGGCCATGGCCGGCTCGGCCATGATTCTGCCCGAATGCCGCTGGATGTGGGACGGAATCGAATTTGCGGATTCGGTCGTTCTCAATCCGCACAAATGGATGGGGGTTGGTTTTGATTTCAGTACGTATTATGTCCGCGACCCCGAACATCTCATTCGCGTGATGAGCACCAACCCCAGCTATTTGCGCACGGCGCATGATGGGGAAGTCAAAAACTTTCGCGATTGGCACATTCCTCTCGGTCGAAGGTTTCGCGCGTTGAAATTTTGGTTTCTCGTATTCGAACAAGGCGTCGAGGGACTACAAAAGCGTTTGCGTCGCGATCTCGCCAATGCGTTATGGTTCAAAGAGCAAATCGATGCCCATTCAGAATGGGAACGTTTGGCGCCGGTGCCGCTACAGACGGTCTGCATTCGTCATCGACCGAAGGCGCTCGTCACCGAAGAAGCGCTAACCCGGCATAATCTTGAAATAGCGCAACGCCTGAATGAAGCCGGACGAGTTTATCTGACGCCCTCGGTGTTGAAAGGTAAACAAATGCTTCGTATCTCGATTGGTGCCGAAACGACGGAGCGACATCACGTGGCCGAATTGTGGCAAGAACTCCAGGCCGAAAGTCGGCGGTGAATCTCGTGCGCACCGAAGTTCTCCCTTTCAACCCTGCCTCTATCGCTCGCGCCGCCGACCTTCTTCGCGAAGGTTCCGTCGTCGCGTTCCCGACCGAAACCGTCTACGGACTTGGCGCACGCGCGGACGATTCCGCCGCTGTTCGTCGCATCTTCGAAGCGAAAGGTCGTCCTTCGACAAACCCGCTCATCGTGCATATCGCCGATGTTGCAGCGGCACGCCACTTCGTCGTCGACTTCCCTTTGGCCGCCGAGCGCCTCGCTGCATCCTTTTGGCCAGGCCCGCTCACGCTTGTTTTGAAGCGTCGAACCGGCGTCGTTGCCGATGAAGTCGTCGCCGGCGGAGACACCATCGCCCTACGCGTTCCGGCCTCCGAAGCCGCCCGCGCGTTGCTCGCCGCGACACGCCTTGCGCTCGCCGCTCCCAGCGCCAACCGCTCGATGTCCATTTCTCCCACCACCGCGGAGCATGTCGTCAAGTCACTCGATGGCCGTATCCCGCTCGTCATCGACGCCGGTCCATGCTTGTGCGGCATCGAATCGACCATCGTCGACGTCACGCGAACGCCGGCAATTCTCTTGCGTCCCGGTGCTGTTTCACTGGACGCACTGCGCGCCATCGTCGACATCGCGGACCCCACGTCCATCGTCGTTTCTCCCGACGAACGCGCGCCGGCACCTGGAACATCGGCTCGGCACTATGCGCCACGGGCCACCATGATCCTTGCTGCTCCAAGTGTTTTTCTTGAAGAACTTGAACGCCGTCGATCATCGGGTTTGTCCGTTGGCGTTCTTTCGTTCATGCCGGAACATTCGCAAGGGACACCCGTCGAGATTTTGTCGGCCGACCCTGACGTTTATGCAGCGGCTCTTTATGCTGCGTTGCATCGCTTGGACGACGCCGGATGCAACCAAATTCTCGTCGCTACACCGCCTCGGACGCTCTCTTGGCTCGCCGTCCATGATCGTCTCGCGCGAGCTGCTGCTTCCGAGTGACGGAGTCGTTGGCTTGTGCCAACATCGTCTTCGCTTCTCGACACTCGCATGCGTTTGCCGACCTTTTCCACCTCGTTTCTTTGCGCTGCCGCCGCTGCGGCCGCCGTCGTGCTGCCTGCGAGTGCTTCTCGAGCCACGCTGCTCGAACAACCCCCGAAGCTCTACACGTTTCGTCTCGACGACCCATCCGCGCCGCGTCTCGACCTCTTGCGTTCGTTCCTCGACGCTGAAATCGAACGTCCTGGTCCGTTTCGGCGTTATGTCTCGGGTCGGTTTGGTCGATGGAACGACAAACCTTGGATGCAACTTCAGTGGCGGTTGGCGAGTGATTTGGCGAGTGATTTGGCAAGTGATTTGTCGGCGGCACCCAAGGTCGAGGAGGAGTCCGTTGCCGGCACGTACATCGGCCACAGTCCTTTCGGCGATGGTTTGCCCGTAGGGTTTTTCCTTGGTAGTGGCGACGAACCTTTGCGTATCACGCCAGAAGTACCGCTCGCGTGGGCGACGATCGAAACAAACGATCCTGTGCCGTTTCTCTCGACGACGACTGGAACTACTTTGAGGTCCAACGGGTACGATTCGTTGTGGGCCGTTCGCGCCAAACCCGTCGTTGATTGGCGTTGTCGCCGTAGACCCGTGCGTTTTGTTCGCGGAACCGGGGAACAAGATGTGTTTCCTCTCGTGCGCTGTGATGGTTCCGTTGCCCCCGAAGCCCTTGATCGTCTTTCGCTCATGATGCGCCCGCCTCATGTCGATCGTCCCGACGGACTTTTACCTGACGAACCCGATGCCGAAGCGGCTGCCCGCGGCGAATGGATCGCTGACGTTCGTCTTTCTCATCCGCGGCTATTGTGGGCAATTCAGCGCATTGCCGACGCATTTCCGTGGCGTGCTGTCTACGTGTACAGCGGTTATCGCCCTGGAGCACTCGTGGCTGGCACCAGTCACCACAGCCTCCATTCCGCAGCTCGCGCCGTGGACATTCAAGTGCACGGCATTTCCAACACGCAAGTGTTCGAACTTTGTCGTTCGCTCGATGACGTTGGATGCGGCTTCTATCCCAACAGTAAATTCGTTCACGTCGACGTTCGTCGTCCCGGAACGGGTCATGCTGTCTGGATCGATGCATCGGGACCTGGCGAGCCTCCGCGGTATGTCGATGCGTGGCCGGGAGTGCTTGCTAAAGGCGGCTTTATTTGGGGTCCCAAACGAATGTCGCGCCAATCGCTCGATGGCGACCCTCTTTCGTGTGTTTCCGGCGGCGTGAGCACTCCTTCGTGTGATGTTGCGCCTGCACTCCCATAGTGCATTCCTGGTAGTACACGATTTCCGCTAACATTAACGTGTGCCGAAGCTTCGTTTTTCTTGGCGTTGGTTTGTCCTGCCGATAACGCTTGGCGCTTTCGTTCCCGTTGCTTGTGACGATACAGGCCAAATCGAAATCGTCGTTCCTCCAGGCATCCTTCCGGACGGTGGAGGGTTTACGGACGGCGAAGCTTTCGACGGTAACGGTGACCCTGATGCAAGTGTCGAAGACGTTACGGATGCTGGTTTGGCTCCCGTGCTCGTGAGCGTCACGCCAAACCCTCGTGGCGATGGTCCACCCGTCCTTGCAGACGTGATCGATGCTCGTTTGACACTTGTCGCATCAGGATCGCGTGCGGTCGTCGTTCGACGTTCACCTGCGGAACTCAAGTCCGACGCGGCGTGGTTGCAACTGCAATCCGAAGTGACGGCGTACGGGAAAAACGGAATCGTCGTCAATTTCGTATTTGCTGTCGTTGACGGAAGCGCCCGGGGCCTCGAATCCGCATTTTCGGGACTCGCCTGGAATGATTCGACCATTTTAAAAGCCATGTATGCCCGAATCGATCAAAGTATGATGCGGCTTGGCGGCACCGCTCCATATTTTATCTTTGGTCGCGACGTAGACGTATTTCTTGCTGCGCATCCCGATGAACGGCCGGCATTCGAAGCGTTCCTGTTGGAACTCGTCGGTTATGTCCGCACTCATTCCCTTGCTCCGCCGAATATGCGAGTGGGTGTGGGGTTTTCATTTGCAGGTGCGACGGCTCCCGATCCTTCGTGGTCCAAATTGCTTGCCGCAACGGACATTGCTGCTGTTTCATATCTTCCTGGATTGGGTTCCAATAGTGCCGGATTGGCCAGCAATATCGCGACGGATGCGGACGCTCTCGTCCTGAGTGCCCAGGGCAAACCCATCGTTATCGAAACGCTTGGGTTTCCATCGTCGGACGTCGTGGGTGGATCCGATACGAAACAAGCTTTATTTCTCGAAACGTTCTTTACGGTGCTCGAATCACGGCGTGCTGGTTTCGCATTCGTCAATATTGAAGGACTCCATGATCTTGCTCCTGGACGTTGTGCTGCTCGGGCCACGGCCGAGGGGCAGACCGTGGACGGACTCTGGGCAACTTATGCGTGTTCGCTCGGGCTTTTTACTGCGGACGGCCTACCCAAACCGTCTTGGCAAGTTTTCGTGAATGGTGCGGCCGCGTTCGCCTCACCTTGATCTGTGGTGTAAGCTCAGGAGGAGTGGAGAAGCACCCGGTCGTGTGACACCAGGGCAGAGGAGCGGACAATGGGCGACGCGAACAGTTTGATCGGCAAAATCGCGGCGATGCAGGATTATGCCCTGTACCGCGACCTCTCATGGGAAGGCAGTTTCGAGGAGTACCTCGAGCTTGTGCGTAAGCAGCCGCAAATCACGCGCAACGCGTTTCAGCGCGCGTACGACATGATTATTCGGTACGGCACTGAAGAGTACACTGACAACAAGAAGAAACTCGTTCGGTACAACTTCTTCAAGGATGAATATTACGCCGCACAAGATGCGATCTACGGTCTCGACATACCGCTCATGCGGTTGGTGCATGTGTTAAAGGCGGCTGCTGAAGGGTACGGTCCGGAAAAACGAGTCATTTTGTTGCATGGTCCGGTGGGTTCGTCGAAATCGACCATCGCGCGTCTCATCAAAAAGGGCATCGAACACTACTCGACGACTTCCGATGGCGCTTTGTACACATTCGATTGGGTCAACCTCGACGACGTAGGCATGGCTGGTGCCGAAGGCGCGCGTTTTCGTTGTCCCATGCACGAAGAACCGTTGCGCCTCATTCCACCTGCTTGGCGTGCGCGAGCCATTCGTGAACTCGAATTGTCCAGTTCTACGTGTGCGGTCAAGACCGATGGCGATCTCGATCCGGCATGTCGCTTCATTTTTAATCGGCTCATGGAGCAATACGGCGGGGATTGGGCCAAAGTCATGCAACACGTGCGTGTGCGTCGTCTCGTGCTCAGCGAAAAAGATCGCGTCGGTATCGGTACGTTCCAGCCCAAGGATGAGAAAAACCAGGATTCGACGGAACTCACCGGTGACATCAATTATCGCAAGATTGCGGAATATGGTTCGGATTCGGACCCGCGAGCATTCAATTTCGATGGGGAATTCAACATTGCCAATCGAGGTGTTGTCGAATTCATCGAAGTGTTGAAGCTCGACGTGGCGTTCCT
>JANORL010000861.1:0-4814 GCA_031415295.1 Polyangiaceae bacterium
ACCACGACGCTGCCCGCAATCGATGGCACGCGTTCGCCCGGAACGATGATTCCCACGAGATTCAGCGGATCACACCCGGACAAACGAATGGTTTCACCACGCGGGGTTTCGTTACGAATGGCGCGTAATGCTTCGAGCGCTTCTGGCAAGGCAAATTGTTCCCCGACAAACGAGGCTACGAGCCTTCCGCCGCGGATTTCTCCGCGCATTTCCAGGCGTCGAAATGCTCGTACCAACGCTCCCCACGCGGGCGCACGTGCCTCACGCGTCACGATTTCGCGAAATACGACGCCCCAACGTCGCAAAAGCTGCCGCGCAAATCGTTCTACGGAATCCACGTCTTCCGTCAGCTCATCCATTTCGAGCACTGGCGACGCTCGCAACAACGACCACCGTCCTGCAGCAAACACCGGTGCACCTCGGCCAAACCGTTTTACCTGACTGACGTGCCGTGCCGGCCCCAAAAGACCACGTAGCCCTCCAAAACCATCGCCCGTGATTCGCCCCGCCGATACCAATTCCCACAAGGCTTCTTCAACTTCGCGCCGACCAAGCCGAATTCCACGCACGATGTCGTCGAAAAAAGACGCCCCCCCCCGTGCCGAGCATTGCGAGCACTTTACGAGCTTCCTCCGACAAACCTTCGTCGTCGACACTCGGCGTATTCGACGGACGGTTCACGGGTGCGAGCAACCACGGTAAATCACGCCGAATCACAATTGAAATGGGCGCCGCGCGAGTAGGAGCGCCACCCGCCGACACGCGCGGTGCCAAACGGCCCCACGCCACTTCCCCGGACAAACACAGTAGATCCAGCCACGATTCGTCGTAACCTTCCACGCGGGACGGCAAAATGTCCGCTTCCCAGGCTCCGGCCGCGATATCAAAACCTTGCAATTGTTCAATAACCCGCGCAAGCCCCGCCGAACCGTGCATTCGTTTTCCAGGAAGAACGCCTTGCCACGCCAAGAGAAACCGCATAAAGTCCGCAGGCATCACCGGTTCGATCGCTCGACGTAATCCATCGACGGTGCGCCGATGAATACGCGCCAAAAGACGCCGATCGCACCATTCGATTTCACCAACGGCAATGCCAGGCGTAAACCGACCACGCAACACAACCCCGTCGAGTTCGATACGAGCCAATGCAATGTCGATGTCAGACAAACTCACATCGAGTTTCGTCGCGAGTGCTGCCGCCGTCGTAGGACCCGTCGTCGCCAAAAAACCACGTACGACCACGGCCAAAGCGTCTTCACGCGACGCCGGAGTTTCTCCTGCCAATCCGATTAGGTTTGGCGAAAAGGTTGCATGGGGCCAAATGGCTTCCGCTGAAAAACGTCGCTCGGCCACGACCCAGCGCGATGAAGACAAACCATCGCCAACGAGTCTCGCAGCACGACGAGCACGCACCAATGTTTCAAAAAATGTCAGATATCCCCGCTCGATCCCTTCCGCGTCGGAAAGACCCGTCAAGTCGAGCAATACATCATGTAATTCGTCCGCGTCACGCACGACGGGTTGCGCTTCGTCAATGACGTTCCGAATCGCTTCGGGATCCAATCCGCCCAAGCGGTCCACGAGGTCCGGTGGCAATCCGCGACGCACCGAAACAGCTCGCGCCCGGCGTTCTTCGAGCGGCGCGTCATCCAGAAACGTGTACGGATTAGAATTCAGAATTTCATGCGAAAAAACGCTCGGTTCAGCCGTTTCGCGCGCCACGATACGAATGTCACCGCTCGCGATACGTTTCAACACGTCCGTAAGGCCTTCGGCATCCATTACTTCGACCAAACAATCGTGCATCGTTTGGTTAACGATGGGGTGATCGGGAATTTCCAAAATGGCTTCACGACCATGGTTGTCCTGGCACCCAAGTTGCATCGGAAAAACCGCGGCAATCAAGTCTTCGCTACGCATTCGCACCAGCGGCGTGGGAACTTTGCGACCATTTGCAAATCGCGCAATCGCCAGCGACCGCGTTGCATTCCAACGAAAACGAGTTCCAAACATCGGCGCCTGCAATGCAGCTTGTTCGAGCACCGTGCGTAAACCGTCAGGATTCAGCATTTCGAAAATGACTTCGAGCGGAAAACTATGTTGTGCTCCAAGACTCAAAAGTACGCCATCGTCCGTCGCCGCCGCTTGCAATTCAAAATCGAAACTGCGGCAAAATCGCTTACGCAAAGCCATTCCCCACGCGCGATTGATCCGTCCTCCAAATGGCGCGTGTATGACGAGTTGCATACCGCCAGCTTCGTCGAAAAACCTTTCCGCCACAATGACACCTTGTGTGGGTACCTCACCCAGCGCATTTCGAGCTGCGGCAATGTATTCGCAAAAAAGTATCGCTGCGGGGCGATCGAGTGCGCATTCCTGTTCCAGCCAGCTTGCCGTGGAATACACGCGCGGTTCCTCTCCAGGCTGAAGATCGCCAAAAAGACGTGTCGACACGTCGTGCCGCAATTGCCCGACTTCAGCGGAAAACTCGCGCGTTCGAGCTGGTCCCTCGCCTAGCCAAAAAGGCACCGTCGAAGGCATTCCCGGTGCGTCCTCGACCCATACTTTGCCCGATTCGACACGGCGAATACGCCACGACGTCGAGCCCAACAAAAATACGTCTCCTATTGATGAATCAATGGCAAAATCTTCATCGACCGTGCCAACCTTCGCGCCATCCGAAAGTACGACGTCGTAATTCCCATTGTCCGGAATCGCGCCACCGGACGTGAGCGCCAAAAGTCCCGCTCCACGACGCGCCTTGAGCCTTCGACCTACGCGATCGTGGAAAAGGAGCGCTCCGGTTCGTCCTCGGCGCGCGGAAAAACCTTCCGAAAGCATGCGCACGACGTCGTCGAACGTCTTTCGTTCGAGTCGTTCATACGGTGCGGCGCGACAAACAAGTTGAAATAGTTCGTCCTCGTCCCACTCGGTATCCGCACAAGATGCCACGATTTGCTGCGCGAGAATGTCAAGTGGTGCGTCGCGCATGACCATCTGATCCATTTCGCCACGACGAACCGCACGAACGATCGCTCCGCATTCGACGAGTTGATCCCGCGTGAGCGGATACAGAATTCCTTTCGGCGTCGCCAGGAGCGCGTGCCCAGATCGACCAATACGTTGCACTGCTGTCGCGATCGAACGTGGAGCTCCGACGAGACAAACCAAGTCGATGGTACCGACGTCAATCCCTAGTTCGAGCGATCCCGTCGCCACGACGACCTTGAGCTCACCCGCCTTGAGCCTACGTTCAGCCGACAAGCGCCTCGCTCTTGCGAGACTTCCGTGATGTGCGGCGACGACATCGTGGCCCAAACGTTCACCAAGATGCATCGCGATCCGTTCCACCATCCGGCGCGTCCCGACAAACACCAGCGTCGAACGAAACGCACGACACTCGTCCGCAAGGCGATCGTAAAGCTCGGCCCACTGCTCGTTGGTCGCGACCGCGCCAAGTTCTTCCTTGGGAATGTGGATCGCGAGGTCGATGTCGCGACGATTCCCCGCGTCGATGATCTGCGGCAACGGACGGTTCGCACCAACCAACAAACGTGCAGCGAGTTCTATCGGGCGCATGGTGGCGGACAAACCCACGCGTTGTGGACGCGGACGTCCGGCACGCAGGACGAGTTCTTCGAGACGTTCGATGGAAAGCGCCAAATGCGCTCCACGTTTGTCCGATGAAACCGCGTGGATCTCGTCGACGATGATGGTGCGCACGTCGGAAAGCGCGCGGCGTCCTGATGCAGATCCGAGCAGGATGTAGAGCGATTCGGGCGTCGTCACGAGCACGTGCGGAGGTTTCTTGACGAGCAGTCGTCGATCTTTCGGCGACGTGTCACCGGTGCGAACGGCGGTGGTTATGCGAGGTGCTGCGCGCCCGAGTTCCTTGGCAAGCGCCGCCATTTCGATGATGGGAACGTCGAGGTTTTTCTGGACATCATTCGACAGAGCCTTGAGCGGCGAGACGTAAACAACTTCGACGCGATCTTCGAGTTGCCCTGCATCGTCGGCCTGCACCAAGCGATCCAAACAGGCGAGAAACGCGGCGAGTGTTTTGCCCGAGCCCGTGGGTGCGGCGATGAGGCAATCGTCACCTCTAGCGATGACGGGCCAGGCGCGAACCTGCACATCCGTTGCGTTGTCGAAGCGCGAGCTGAACCAGGCTTGAACGAGCGGGTGGAGCACGGGGCGAAGCGTAGCGTGCTGTGGTTCGTAGGCGAGTGCGGATTTGGACGAGGCCGAGGTCAGATGAGAAGCGGCGCTTCACGAACATTCACGGGAGTTTTCGCGAGCAGATTACGCGCTGATTCGTTACGTTATCGTTGCGGTCAGGGAACGACGTCGTATGCGCAGCGTGCGCCAGCAACCTCTGGCGGGAGCAAGGGATTATAGTTGAACGCCCAGAGCGCTTCTGGAAGAATGCCATCAACAACGGTAGGATATAGATACCCCGCCGCGTACCCCGGCAAATAGTACGCGTAGGCTGCTTGCGGATCGGAGCTGAATGTGAGTGGTGCAGTTTGTCCGGGTTTGCACCAATCCGCTGGGATCGATTCGGGGAATCGTGTGATACTCAGCTCGACTTGCGAACCGAAAAGGTCGTAATGACCGAATGGACCAACGTCACGTGCGTCGGAACGTATCACCTGGGCGGGTCTAAGTGGTCCAAACCCTGCCAAACGAATATGGCTCGCCAGCTCTAAACATTCTGGCGATTCTAGATCTTCGTTGTAGCATTTATCCCACGCAGCAAGGAGTTCCCTTGGTCCCATGCTGATGAGACTGCCCTGCGATGCTCGCGCGAGCTC
>JANORL010000862.1:0-8976 GCA_031415295.1 Polyangiaceae bacterium
CCGCCTTGCTTGACCGCCTTGGGCTACGCCTGCCAGAGCGCATCCGGACCCCGCGCGGCGCGTAGATTTGTAGTGCCAACCTTGGGCCGTAAGTGCTTGAAATCATTGATCCGCCCTAGCCCAACTGGCGAAGTTGGGCTAGACGCTCGCCACGTTTTATGCGCCGCGGAATCCCCCGCCGACGTCACTACCACCGGCACACCAACCGCCCCCTCGAGCTGCTCGATGCGTGTTTCCAAGCGTGCCGGAGCGTATTCCCACACGGGTCGAACTTCACGCAACGTTTGTCCTAGCCGCTCTTGCTGCGACAAGTCGCCGTCGCGTAAATCAACCACGCGACCCCGTTCGTCATGGTTGAACATGGTGTCATCGCGCGGCGCTTCATACGCAACAGCAACACGATCCACCGCGTCAATACGATCCATATGCGTCACCGCGAGTGCATCGATGCCCCCACACACACGCGCCGCATACCGCGCCAAAACCAGATCAGGATAACCCATGCGAAACTCGCCTTGCCACCCAGCACTCGCGTTGTGTTTCTCCGGTAGCAACGCACCAAGCTCGGCTTTTTCCGTGGGAAACGGTCCTTCCCCATGACGCGTCAAATACGTGCGAAGAACCCCCAACCGGCGAACTTCACGCGTAAAGCCATGGGTTTGGAGAAGCGAACTAGCACCTCGAAACGTGCAATCACTCCACGTCGTGTGCGGATGAAATCCATACGTTTCATCGAGCAACACACCTTGAGCGCCTTCGAACACCACGTCGGTAGGTTCATCACGAAACCACGCCGCAAGCCAATCAGCGCGCACCACACACGCAACCATCGGCTGAATAAAATCCAACCATCGTGCAGGTAACTCGCGATCGAAAAATACTTGGAGCTCGAAATGATTCGCTCCAAGCGACTGCACCTCGTCCGTCAGACTCGCCAACAGTCGCTCACGCGCACGTTCGAGTTTACGTACGAGCACACGAGAATCATACAAATCGCCCGCGAAAATCGCCTCGTTTGGAAATTCGAGCGTATCGCGGACCGTTTCACCGACGCCCACGCCACACGTGCCATGACGCGCGTCTCCACGCGCCAACTCGCGTACTCGATTGGCCGCTTGATGAAATGGCGTGATGATTTTTGCGTGCTCGGCAATCGTTACGTGCTCCAACGGTTGGTCCACAAACGAATTTCGTTCGAGGTGCCGAGCTTCGACAACGAGCGCGCTCGGATGCACGACAACCGTCTCTGCTAAGTGCGTGCATGTTTTCGCAACAAAAGTGCCCGCACCAAACTGCGCGAAGGTATGTGATCGACCGTCGCTTGTGACGACGTTGTGCCCCGCTTGCGCGCCACCGTTAAAACGCACGACAAGTTTTGCACCCGTTTCGCGCACCAAAAAATCTGTGATCGTGCCTTTACCTGAATCACCAAACGCAAGATCGACGACGATCCACGCTCGACTCAAGGCACCGCAATCCGACGTAGTTTTGATGGTTCGACACCGGTAGGAAGTTCGGCGTGTTCGTCGATCTTCGGCGATGGAACGCCGTCTTTGTCGCGCGAAGCAGCCCAAGGCGTGAGAGCTCGAACGACCGCTCCGATACGCTGCCGATCGTGTCCATGTTCGCCAAGTCGTCGCGCGAACGCATCGAGGTTCGTCACGGAACCTTGATCGATCGCCACGACACCCGCGATACACGCGATCGTATCGCGTGGACTTTCCATGCAGATGACGCGATCACCAAGCAGATCTCGCCAAACACGTTCACACGAAGCACGCCGTTCGAGGTCCGGGATCAAGAAAAACGGTTCGACCGAGCGCGATGCTTCTTCCACGACGACGGAAAGCGGCAGATCGTCGTCGAGTTCGTCCCCAAGAACACTACGCACAGCAGCGCGAGACAACTGCGGGTACGGCTTTTCATCGCCCGTGACAAACAGGTACCCACGTTGATTCCGCAGGCGTAAACAATCGAGTTCCAGGTGGCGCGCAGCAAAATACAACGCCAACTCGAACGATTCATGCCCTGGCGTGCCGCCTTGACCTTCGAGCCACGTCCACGTCAGCCACTGGTCCATCAGTTCCGCGGTGGATTCGAATTGACCCACTTGCAGCGGAGCACGGTCATGAAACGCATCACCGATGGCCATAAAAAGCAC
Organism: Polyangiaceae bacterium; assembly: GCA_031415295.1. Lineage (GTDB taxonomy): Bacteria > Myxococcota_A > Polyangia > Polyangiales > Polyangiaceae > Polyangium. The sequence goes on from JANORL010000862.1 coordinate 2,162, forward strand.
TTGCGGATCGGACACACCGTGTTCGGCCAGCAAACGCATCAAGCCTGGCAATTCTTCTTTCGCGAGTCGTTCGGGGATTTCACCCATCGAACCGGTCACATCGAGTGCCAGGACAATCCCAAGCGAGTCTGGATGTCCGGTACTGTCTCGACACTCGCGCGCCTTGATCCCTTGCGGGCGCATGAGCGGGTGCACGTCGCGCTGGCGAAACACCTCCTGCGTCGGCACATCACGCCTCGCCGTCGTGATCGCTTGATGTGCCTCGAAGCTGTAGCCGCCGTAGCCCATGCACCCGTCCTCGTCGTTGTCGGGGTTTTACCCCGGACCCCACGAGGGCTACTCGCCCTCGACCTCGCAAGGGGCAATGCCCCTTGACCCATGTTTTGGTTCGTCCGCGTCGCGGTCGACCCAAGATTCTCTGAGCGGGTTCAGTACCTTTTAGTCTTTGCCGATGGTTGCTGCCCAGGGCTTCATCGCTTTGAGGACGCGGGCTACACGCGCGCCGTCGAGGCCTCCAGCCGAAAGTTTTTGACCGACGGCATCGAGACTCGGAGCACGTCCTTCGTTCAAAGCTACGATTCCCGCCGCCGCAGCGCACGTATCGGATGGATCAGCGAGAACGATCGTTTGTTCGCCAAGGAATTTGCGCCAGAACGGGGAAACTTCCTTTCCGCGCTGCGGATCAGGTACCAGGAAAAACGAGTGGAACTTGTCGCCGCATTCTTGAATGACTTGGCTGAGCGGCATGTTTTCGCGCAAATCATCACCGATGAACTGTTTGACCCAGCGTGCGTCCAGGTGTTCATACGAGGGTTCGTCACCGGTCATGAACAGATAACCTTTTTTGCCGAATTTATCGAAGCTATCGAGTCTCGTGCGGTGAGCCGCGAAGTAAAAGCCCAAATCGTAAGACTCGTAGGCACTCGCGCCGCCGCCCATGATCCAGCACCGCGTCAACCATTGATCCATGAGTTCCGCAGTTGATTCGAATTGACTGACTTGCAGCGGAGACACGCCACCTGCACAATCTTGAATCGCCATGAAGAGCACTTGCGGATCAGTCACGCCCGCATCGAGCAATGCTTTCATGAACGTGGGCAATTCCTTGCGCGCGATTTGTTCGGGAATCGTGCCCATCGAACCACTCACGTCGAGTGCAAAAATGATGCTGGTTGGGTTCGGGTGATTGGCACTAGCGCACGATTGACGGAGCTTGATGTTGAGCGGATCCATCAAAGGATGACACGCTCGCTGCGTAAAGACTTGTTGCGCGGGAAGTTGCGACCTTGCCGTAGTAATCGCTTGATGTGCTTCGTAACTATAACCGCCGTAGCCCATATTGATCCAGCCTCCCTATTTGCGCACCGCGCGCGTGTTTCGTGATTGTTTCGTGAGTGATGCGTGAGTGATTCGTGATTGACTCGACGTCAAGATTTCCAACCGGGCATAACAAAGGGAATGAATTTGGGTGGTCCGAAAACTTGGCGCGCGACTCGGTCGAGTTCGTCCCGTACAGCCCACGCATCATCGGGGAGCTTTGAATCACCGCGGGCGTGACCTTCGAGTAGCCGTGCGAGAGGTTCAGGCACGCCGGAAGGCGCCCGATCCAGGGATCCTCCCAGCGCTTTTAACAAAACACGAGCGCTCATGGCGAGGTCCGTGCGTGCGTTGGCGGGTGCGCCTTGCCAAACTGCATCTGGGTAAAAGGCGCGAAGTGCGGCATTGGTCGTGATGAGAGGTTTGCCCAATGGTACTGCACTCGACCAACCGACAAACACGATGCCATGATCGCGGGCATGCACGAGCGTATGTTGAGGGAGAATGGCTCCGTGCACGTAGCCGCTTTTGTGCACCCAGCCCAAGGTTTCGAGCATCCGTTTCCACATCCACACAGATGATTCGGGCATGATCCCGGACGAATGAACATCGAAAACATCGAGCATCGAATGAATAAAACCACTTCGCCAACGCATCACGCTCGCGCGCCGTTCGCCTTCGTCACCGCGTTTGCCAAGACGAGCGATACCGGCATTGACGTGTTGGGGAAGCATTGCCGTGAAGTACGAAGCACCTTGGGCCCGGCTTTTCTCGAGCGTTTCGAGCACGCGGCGTTCGTTGTCGAGCAGGTCTTGATCCCCATCGGCGCGAAGTAATTTGACGAGAACGCGTTCGGTGAGGCGTCCATCGCGTTGGGCAAGAAAAACATCACATGATTCGCCCTGGGCAATCCTGCCGAAAAGGGCATACCGATGACCACCCACCCAAATACGTTGGCGATGGGGGTCGAGAATCGGTTCTTCTCGAGCATCGACGGCTGCTGCTTGCCAACCTCCTGGGCTCGGAGCGAGCAAGACGGCGCAATATCCACAGCGTTGCGTACGCGTTGCAGGCGGAGGCGGCATCGGCGCGCCGCAATTGGGACAGCGGTGTTGAACGTAGCTCGTCACGCGTTCAAAGTTCTATCAGAGCTTCGCAAAGTCGATCAATACAAATGTGCAGTTGCGACATTTTCGCGACGGGGGAAAACACATTCAACGACAAAACGTTGCTCTTCTGGGCGATTGTCGTGCTACCATCGCGCCGCGATGGCCCCTGCCCCCGAATTCCCCGTTCCCGTGATGCCACTCGGCGCTGCCAAAGGTGGCACCGCTCTATTCCGACAAGGCGGAAAGCTGCATCTCACGTGCGTGCTCAAAGCCACATTTCACTTCGTGCCTGGCGGCCCCATGAAACAAGTCTCGACGCAAGATTTGTTTCGCAAAGAACTCAATCGACATGACAATCCGTGCTTGAGCATTATGGCATCGAGCGAATTCGCGCCGTATTTGCCACGTGTCGATGTGGTGATGACGGGGCATGCGAGTGCACCGACGGGAAAGTGGGTTCCGCGCGTCTCGGTGCGGTTGGCGATTTATCACGGCATTGCTCTGCTCGACAAGACGGTGCATGTGTATGGCGACCACAATGGCAAGGAGTTCCTCCCATTTGAACGAATACCATTGGAATACGAACGATCGCTTGGAGGACCTGGCAATGCTGAAAATCCTTATGGAACGGGAATTTTGCCGGGATCGCCATTACCAAACCTGATGTCGCCGCGGGATCCCGGCGCAGTTGTGGGATTTGGTCCGATAGCACAACGATTACCGGTACGTTCGTCGCGTCTCGGAAAAATGACGCCCGCGGCATTAAATCAATCGATTCCTGAATTTCCGGACGATTTTGATTGGTCGTATTTTCAGTCTGCACCTGCGGATCAACAATTGGCGTCGCTCGTGGGCAATGAATGGATCGTGCTCGAGGGTGTCCATCCCGAAATGACTCGGTTATCGTCACGCCTTCCCGGTGTCCGGCCGATCGCTACGATTTTTGGCACGAATCCAGACGATCCCGAATCGGCACAATCGCTGCAATTGCGTGTGGACACGTTACGAATCGACGCGGACGCTTTGCGATGTTGTGTGGTTGCTCGTGGCGTCTTGCAGATTGAAAACGAACGTGCATTGTCGACATTACGCGTGGCTGGCGCCATTGAAACCGATGACTTGTCGTTTGCGCGGCTGCTGACGCCTCCGTCATCGAAGACACAGCAAGCCTTGCCAGTGACGGCGCCGATGATGACATTACGCATTGAAGAAAACCTGCCGACCGTGCCGGTCATCAATGCGGAAGAATCGATGAATGCGCCTACTTTGCGCCACATGGGGAATGGCTTGGGGCCGAAGGGCACGATGGCGATGGATACAGAACCGAAAGAGCGACGGATTGTCGTTCCAATTATCGACACCAATCGTAGTTTGGCGGCAACTCTTGACACGTACCATGTCGATTTGTCCAAACCGTCCGAACGGCAGCCGGTACCGCCGGAACCGGAATGGCTGGACGAGGGCGATCTGGAAGAAGTGTATTCAGTGGATCCGTTGTCGAATCCAGCCGCGTTTCATTTGGGGAAACTGACGGAAACCCCTGGGAGCAGGTCGTAGCTCCGTCGACCACTTGGCACATACGTAATGGCGCCGCATTTCTTTGCCTCGAACAGCCGCATTTCGAGGTTCCTCACGCTGCCGATACGAAATCACTACAATGATTTACGCGACTCGACGCCCACTTCGTCTCGATAGAACGATTCCAAATCAACGTCGTACCTCTTCATTTCCACGTCACGCGCCAGGTATGTACGGCTTCGTTCGCGGATTTCGTCACGCCCACGGCTTTGCCACCCGTCATCTCGACGGCGCGTTCAATCCACCCGGACATGCATTCGCAAAATCTTTCCGGTAAATCGCTATAGTCAAATACACGCAAAACTATGATATTGGCGGCGAGTGTCTCCACCTCGGGTCGCCCAGCATTGTGATACGCGCGCCACACGAGCGCGGTTTGTTTCAAGAGAAAAGATACCGACATCATGCGTACGAAGTGCTTGTAAGCCCCACCAAGATTATCCCGCGCCAAATCGCGCCCAAGCTCACGAATGGCATTCTCCGATGTGGCATGTACCAAGGGCGCTACGATATCAAAAATCTGCGTCGCATGCTCGACCGGGTACCAATCATACATGTTTGCCCGGACAAATGTATCGCGTGTTGCAGCCGGTAATCGCTGAACCACGATTGACTCGACCCCCGCGGTTCGAGCTGTTCTTCGAGCAAAAACGACTCCGATTCCTCTGTACCCGGCCATGGCGTACAACATCTCCCAAGGCCGAGCAGATCATGTTCTTAACGACGCGTCAACGGGGTCGACGGCAACGTGCATGATGTCGACTGGTGTCGACAGAATTTCATCGACAAGCGGACCCGACCTGTGTCATCTTGCCGCCGCTCGAAACGGAGACGAACCCATGACTGAATTCAAAAAATTGGAAAAGAACGAAGGCGTTCAATCGATGCTGTCCAACGCGGGCGCGTACCAAGAGATGCTGCAACGCGAAGCGGCGATCAAAGAACAAATCCTCGCGGAACAAGCTATGGCAGCTTCTAACAATACGTCGCAAGTTGGTGCGCTGGTGGAAGCCATCTACCTCGTCGCGGCGGCCGATGGACGTTTTTCCAGCGAAGAGTGCGCGGATCTTTCGGCGCACGTGTCCGCATTGACGGACGATCGTTTTAGTGCCGACGAGATCGAGACGCTGCGCCGTGGTGCGGAAGGTCGTATCGGCGAAGGCATTGAAACACGCGCGCGCGCGATTGCCGAACTCTTGTCGGACGAGGAATTGCGACGATCGGCGCTGCTTGCAGCATCCGTGATAGCGTGGAAAGACGGCGGAGTGGGACAAAAAGAAGGGATTGCGTTGCAAACGTTGGCGCGTGCTTTTGGGATTCCAATCAACGAATTGCACAAGATCATGAGCACCGCGCACGGATGAGCGAACGTTAAGTCGAGCGCTGCAATCGAGCGCTCGACACTTTACTGCCGCACCACCACGCACCCTTCCTCATCCAGCCTGACCTGGCCCTTCTTCAACAAATGCCCAATGACGCGTTTGAAGGCTTTTTTGCTGAGCCCAAACAAACGCCGAATGTCCTCGGGAGATGAATGATCTCCGACACGTGGCGCCATTTTACCGGTAATGACTCTGAGTACTTTCGTCGCATCATTTTCGATTTCTTCAAACGCGTGTCCACGTAATGACAATTCGATTTTTCCGTCACCCAAGATGCTCGTCACTCGAAATTTCGCGGCTTCCCCGCGCGTCAATTGTTGCGGTTCGTGCGCTGGACAAAGCCCCACGTATTTACGTTCGACAATGACGAAAACCCCAATTCGAGGGTCTTTTCGCCACGCTTCGCCAGAAACCCAGGAATCGAGCTGGAATTGGCCCACGTCCCGGAGCATTTCCGTGACACGCATCGTTCCGGCCAATCGTCCCGTATCATCGCGAATGAGCCCAATGGGATGCCGTTCGCCTACGCGCATGTCCTTCGTTTGCAATGGATACGGAACGAGCAATTCCTTGGGCAAACCCCAATTGACGAATGCGCCAAACTTCGTGACGTCCGTGACCTCCAAAAATGCGACTTCTCCAAGGATAACCTTGGGCGGAACCAACGTAACGATCGGGCGATCTTCCGAATCGAGCGAAGCAAAGACTTCGAGGGTATCACCAACGTTCGCGCCTTTTGGCACTTCGGCTCCGGGGAGCAATACAACAGGCGCCTGGGGAGCTTGGTTTTCCGGTTCGAGCGCCAGAAATGCACCTGGAGGGCCGAATCGGCGAATGGGTAATTTGACGAAACGCCCGACGATATCGTCGTACACTGCAAGGCGTGAATTCGGCCTTCGAGCGATATCAGTTGCCACTGTTACGCGCCGCTTCTTCCATCTTTTTGCGCAAGCTGAGCGGACGCATGTCGGTCCAGACCTCTTCTATGTACGCGAGACATTCTGCCTTTTTGCCTGTCTTGCCAACCGTTTTCCACCCAAGCGGAATATCGCGTAATGCAGGCCAAATCGAATATTGTTCTTCGTGGTTGACAACCACATGAAAGGTCGCTTCCTCATCGTCGAAAATGCTCGTCATGAAAACAGCCATACCACGGGCGTCGGTGAACGAGCAAGAAATTTTTCGTGTAACGCTTCTCCGGTTCGTCAGTCACCTTCGCGCCAATCCTGGACAAATGCGGAGTTATTGTGTAGGTGATGAAGTAGATTTGGTGCCGGGAACATCATCGGCGCAACTCACGGTCGTTGATGCCCCATAAGCGCTAACTTACCCTTGTTTGTCTACCGGTTGAGCGCTTCGCACTCAACCCTAGTCAGGAAAAATTCCGACAAGCGCTACGCGCTTTCGGCATTTTCCCTCTATCCAGTTG
>JANORL010000863.1:0-3511 GCA_031415295.1 Polyangiaceae bacterium
CCGCCTTGCTTGACCGCCTTGGGCTACGCCTGCCAGAGCGCATCCGGACCCCGCGCGGCGCGTAGATTTGTAGTGCCAACCTTGGGCCGTAAGTGCTTGAAATCATTGATCCGCCCTAGCCCAACTGGCGAAGTTGGGCTAAGGCCTGGTACAGAGATGTATTGGGTCTCACGCCAGTCACTGAGCTTGCGTTCTGGGCGAAAGATGGTGGTCCGCTGACACTTTCAGATGCTGGCGGCAGTGTTCACATAGCCCTATTCGAGTCGGTTGCGCAGAAGTGCCGGTCAACCATCGCGCTTGGTGTCGGTGCCACGGAGTTCCTGGCTTGGAAGCTGCATCTCAGCGAGAAACTTGAGAAGGCGATTCCAGCGGTGGATCACGAGGCTTCTTGGTCTCTGTACTTCAACGACCCTGATGGCAATCCGTACGAGGTCACCACGTATGAGTACGCACCCGTCGCTCAGGTCCTACGCACTGAGACCTAACCCCTCGCTCAACCTGAACCCCTCGCTCAACCTGGGTCTCTAACTCATGTCCAGCAATCGACTTCTACCGTTCGCCGGCTATCTGGCGGCTTTCACCGCAGCTGTTCACACTCTTTTCGGTACATACGAAGTGCACGCACCGCTGATGAACTCTGCATTGCCAAAACCGTTGGTCCTGCTTCTCTACGCCTGTTGGCACTTGGTTACCGCGACCCTCTGCCTATCAGCGTGGGCGCTGTTGAAACCTCCCGAACCTCGAACCGTCCAGTCTCAAGCCGTTCTGGCTGGCGCAATCGGCATAGCTTGGTTCTCCTTCGGGGTAGTCTTCGTTGTTGTAGCTGTCCTCTTCGGTGAATCGCTGGCAACACTTCTCGTACTGCCTCAATGGGCCTTACTGTTGCCCGTTGGTGTGCTCGCCTGGGTTGGCTCTCGCAAACTCTTGTCACGTGCAGCGTAAGGGCAGCCCAACCGCTCCTTCACCGCCGCCAGTGCGGCCTAACCAGCCAATGGAGCGGACGCCTTCGTCGTGCGCGCTTCAGCGCCGCTCATCTGCGCGTTGGACCGACTGAGACCAGGACACGAGGACCCCGAACTTGAAGAGCCACGTGAAATTCTCTCTTTACTGTGAGCAGGCGCCAGTTTGGCCACAGGCCGGACGACACATCCTCGCGCAATACGACGACGAATCGATCATCGTGTACCAAGCATATCGTCCGGCTATTGGAAGGTGGGCGATCGAGCACGGGCAGCTCGGAGGCCCAGAATTCGGCTACGCGCGTATGAGCTGGATCAAGCCCAATTTCCTTTGGATGATGTTCCGCTCCGGTTGGGGCGTGAAAGAGAACCAAGAAATCACGCTCGGGTTGCGTATTCGACGCGCCTTCTTCGACGATCTGCTCGCACAGGCCATTGAATCGAGCTTTTCGCCAAAACGCTTCGCCGACAACCTTGAATGGAAACGGGCTTTAGTTCAATCAACGGTCCGATTGCAGTGGGATCCCGACCACGATCCATCAGGGACGAAGATGGAGCGGCGTGCACTGCAATTAGGTCTGCGAGGTCCTGCTCTTCAAGCGTTCGGTGGCGCGGAGCTTCTTGAAGTGATCGACCTGTCCGAGTTTGTCTCGAAACAGCGCGCAGTGCTCGCCGCCGACGGACTGGGCGCGCTCGCTACCCCCACGGAACGCGTATACCCGGTGCCAAACAATGAGGTCCGAGTTGCTTTGGAACTCGACGATCATGGCGCCTAACCACGGCCAGAAAAAAGTGCCAGAAAAAAGTGCCACCCACTTTTCAAAACGCCGAATCGCCACCGCCCTCCCCAAACCCCCACGCAAAACTTGCCTCCCGTCGAAACCGCGCGTATGAGGAAAACCGAAGCCCATGCCCGCACGCGACCGTTTGTTCGACGCCGTTAGGAACGCCTTGCGATGATCTCCCGCCTGCACCTCGAAAACCTCGGGCCGATGCCCAAACTCGAGGTCGACTTCGCTCCGCGCGTCAACGTCATCACGGGCGACAACGGTCTCGGCAAGACACTGATGCTCGACCTGGCGTGGTATGCCTTGACCCGAACCTGGCCCGAAGATCGTAAAGCCCTCCCGAATTTCGGCGCGCAAAAAGCAGCCGTCATCGAATGCGCAATTCGCGGAGCGAATGGGAAAGAGAGCACGAGCGCCTCGACCTTTGATCGCTCGAGACGCATTGCACCGACGAGCAAGATCGGCTCCTCAATCTCCAGATTGGCAAGAACGGCGCCGTCGAGCTGGAGACATTACCCTGGGCAAAATATGGCGATGTCACGGGCTGGCTCACGTCTCCGGCAATGGATCTCGCTTCGAGTTATCCCAAAGAAGCGGAAGAAGCGATTGATCTTCCTCCGTTTTCGTGGACAAACGGATTGTGCCGCAAAGGCTCATTAAACATTTGAGGTCCGATTCATGAAATCGCGTGTATACCTGGAGACAACGATTCCAAGCTACCTAACTGCACGGCCAAGTCGCGACATCGTGCGCGCGGCCGAGCAGGAGGTGACACGTACATGGTGGAATACACGAAATGCATTCGAACTCTACGTGTCGAAACTCGTGATCGACGAGGTAGGGGCTGGCGATCCCCATGCCGCCACGCAACGCCTCGAAGCACTCGCGGGCGTTCAGTTACTTCAAATGACCCGGTAAGCGGAGATCCTGGGTGCCGAGTTAGTCCGCCAGGCAGCTCTTCCGCAACGTGCGGCTATCGATGCGCTGCACATTGCGCTCGCCGCTGTTCATGGCATGAATTATCTCTTGACCTGGAACTGCAAACACATCGCCAATGCGACGATGCGTGTTAAGATTGAAGAAGTCTGCCGAGCAACCGGCGTCGAGCCGCCGATCATCTGCACGCCTATGGAACTGCTGGAGGAATAGAATCATGCAAGAACCGAATCCCATTGTTGATGAAGTGCGCGCAATTCGCGATTCGATTGGGAAAGAGTACGGCTACGACATCGCGAAGATTGCGGAGGCGGTCAGAGAACGGGAAGCCCAAAGCGGACAGACGTATGTGCGCCTTGCTCCAAGGACGCCCTCGCTCGTAAAGAAGGCCGGGTAACGCCGCCCAACAAGCGGTTGACGCCGACAGCGCTTTGGGCTGCTAGCAAAAAGTACCTGCCAGGATGCTGGAGGGGAAGCCTCTTCCGGCGCCCACAAATTCGCCAGTGGTGGCTCCTGTTGTCGTGGCTCGCAAGCGGGCCTATGCGCCGCGAAAGGCGCGAAAGAAGCTTGAATGAACGGCCATCACCCCTCCCCGGCTTTCTCGACGCGCAGGATTGCCGAACATGGCGGTGATTGCAAGAGCGATCTGGCTGCCATTGAGTTGGTCGGCGGAACGAGCGGGCTTGCGACGAGGCGTCAGGGCGAGCGGCGGCGCTGGGGACGAGGTGGTAGGCGGAACGGGCGGGCTGGCGACGAGGCGTCAGGGCGAGCGGCGGCGCTGGGGACGAGGTGGCAGGGGGAGCTGCGGCGCTGGCGACGAGGCGGCCG